>SLGC01000273.1 GCA_007123885.1 Bacteroidales bacterium
ATTATCCGCGCTAATAGAGGCAAATGAAGGATATTCAAAGGTATATGGACAATCGCCATCATACAGGCTATATGATCTTTCAGGAAAATCAATTCTGAAATATCCTCTCGGTTTAGGTGAATAGTCACCGGAGCAGGAAATTGAAAAGAGAATGATCAAAACAAAAGATAAGAGACGGAAAATCATAATTTACTTTCTATTTATCGTTATCGACTTCATTGCTACTGCTATTCCAGTCCTTGTTAATGCTAAGCCTGATCTTTTTAATCCGGCGGTTATCTACGGATTCTATTTTAAACTCAAATTCCCTGTAAACAATTTTCTTGTTTTTTTCTGGAATTTCACCAACATATTCCAGTATAAGTCCTGCAAGAGTGTCGGCCTCTCCTTTTATATCATCAAAAATATCAGGCTCCAGATTGAGTATTTTGTAAAAATCGTTCAGGGGAGTTTTACCCTCAAATATATAATTTCTGTCATCAAGTTTCGAAAAATAAAGTTCTTCCAGATCAAATTCATCACTGATCTCACCAATAATTTCTTCCAATATGTCTTCCATGGTAACAATTCCGGTTGTGCCTCCATATTCGTCAACAACTACTGCCATATGTATTTTTTGAGTCTGGAATTCTTTTAAAAGATCATTGATTTTTTTTGTTTCAGGAACAAAATAAGGTGGCCTTATCAGGGTTTGCCATCTGAATGATTCACCTTTCTGATGATGAGGCAACAGATCCTTTACATAAAGGATGCCCCTCACATCATCAAAAGTTTCAGCATAGACAGGTATCCTGGAATGTCCCGACTCAATAATGACGGGTATAAGCTGGCTCATACCCGTAGAGATTTCCACTGCTGTAACATCAATGCGGGGTTTCATTACTTCAGTTACATCTTTGTTGCCAAAGTCTATAATCCCCTTCAATATTTTTCTGTCTTCCTTGAGTGAAGGGGCGGCAAGATCCAGAGCATGTGACAGATCATCAATCGATATGTTTTCTTTTTTGTTGTTCACCCTTCTGTAAATAAAGGACCCTGATTTCATAAGCAGAATACTGAAGGGTTTTACCACCTTCTGAATAACCTGAAGAGGATGGGACATCAGCAATGAAAAACTTAATGGTTTGTTGTTGGCACGCAGTTTCGGGAGTATTTCTCCGAAAAGAAGAATAAGAAAAGTGATAACCAAAACCTTGACAACGAACCCGAGTGCAGGTGCAGCGGAAAAATCAACAAGCCGGTCAGTTAATAAGGTAGCAAGGATCACAATTGCTATATTGACAAAATTGTTGGCCACAACAATTGTAGCCAGAAGTTTTTCCTTGTTTTCAAGTAGTTGAAGTACAATGTGGCTGGAATTATTCTCTTTTTTTTCAAGCTGCTTCAGATCCTGTGGTGAAAGTGAAAAAAAAGCTATCTCTGAACCGGAAATCAGGGCAGATCCGATCAGGAGCAGAACCAGGCCCATGAAACCGATAGCAATACCGGGACTGAACGGATATAATTGAATATCCGTTTGATACAGAAAAGTTAAATAAAAATCAATGTCTTCCAAAGCGGATCAAACATCATTTATTTTCATGCAGGCTGCCCCTTGATTCCGGTTAGCCTGTGTAAGCTGCAAGGAACAAAGCAATTGCAACCCGCGTGCATCGCAAGTTAATAAATTAATTGATGATATTATTATACCGGGAGATTAAACGTCAAAATGCCGATTTTGGTATAGCCAATTTCATCAGGCTGGAAATGGATATAGATTTTTTGAGCCGGTTATTCAGAAAGGAAGATCATCTGTTTCAGGGGAATCAATAACCGGACTTTCTTTTTCGGCTGAGCTTTCTTCAGAATCTGCCTGGTCTGTTCTTCTGCCAAGCATCTTCATTGAATCGGCAAAAATTTCCGTAGTGTAACGTTTATTTCCTTCTTTATCATCCCAGCTCCGGGTCCTGATGCGACCTTCGATATAAAGAAGATCACCTTTTTTGACATATTTTTCAGCAACATCAGCAAGCCCCCGCCAGAGCGTTATCCGGTGCCATTCTGTTTGCGTTACCCGTTCACCATTCTTGTCTTTATAGGATTCATTTGTTGCCAGGGTAAAATTGGCTACTGAAACCCCGGAATCAAGATGTTTAACTTCAGGATCTTGTCCTGCATTACCAATGAGAATAATTTTGTTTACCATTTCTATTATTTTTAATTAGCGAATGTTTATAAATGTAAAAAAAATCCAGGCATAATGCAATACCAAATTGACCATTTTCATCAATAAATATTTATTTTAATGGTCTGACTTGACCGGCCCTGACCTCCGGTCGATCTAACATGCTGGAATTTAATCAATATTGAAAACTTTTCGGATGGGGGTTTGATTTCGTCGATCTCACATTAATAAACAACCTCCCCGCCCGATGGCCGGGACGACCGGCCGGTTGAAACCTATCGCCATAATCGGCGTATAAAATGATTATATGTCCGTTTTAATCGATCAGCCATCTTTAATAACATGAATTGTAATTTCTTTATTTCAGGATTTTTTACACAGTCATTTGAAAATAAGGATGAAAACATTTTTTTTTTATTGGCAAATAAAACTATATTTGCAGTCCCACACAAACATTTATGACATTAAACTATTGATAACTAAAGTTTTTAAAAAATGACAAAAGCAGATATTGTTAACGAAATTTCCAAAGGTACTGGAATTGAAAAAATAACTGTTCAAAAAACAGTTGAAGCTTTTATGGAAGCAGTTAAGGATTCATTATCCAAAGATAAAAATGTTTATCTCAGAGGGTTTGGTAGCTTTATCGTAAAGAAAAGAGCTAAGAAAACTGCAAGAAACATCTCAAAGAACACCACCATCATTATTCCGGAGCATTTTATTCCCGCTTTCAAACCTTCTAAAACGTTTGTTAACAAGGTTAAAACCTATGTCAAATAAGTAATAATCATAAAAAATGCCAAGCGGAAAAAAAAGGAAAAGACACAAGATGGCAACTCATAAACGTAAAAAGCGTTTACGGAAGAATCGTCACAAAAAGAAGAAATAGCAGACTTGTAAACTAAAAAACCGGCAAAATATACTAAACCTAAAGAATTCTTCTTTAGGTTTAGTATATTTATATTCATTGTCGTCAGCCGGATTTTATTTTATAAAACTGTTGTCTTCCTATAATTTAAAGGAATTGTGAGTAAAGAATTAGTTATCGACGTTACTGCTTCTGAAATCGCTATTGCCTTACTTGATAATAAACAGCTCGTTGAACTGAATAAACAAAAAAGCAATGTTCAGTTTACTGTAGGCAATATTTATCTCGGGAAAGTCAAAAAAATCATGCCCGGACTGAATGCTGCTTTTGTAGATGTCGGATATGAAAAGGATGCTTTCCTTCACTACCTTGATCTTGGTCCCCAGTTCCAGACCCTGAGCAAATTCATAAGTCAGATGCAGTCCAAAAAGGGCAAAAACCCGGTCCTCCAGCGATTCAAACCTGAAAACGATATTGATAAAGAGGGTAAAATAGGCCAGGTATTGTCAAGCGGACAAAATGTGCTTGTTCAAATAGCAAAGGAACCCATTTCAACCAAGGGACCCAGACTAAGCTCTGAAATATCATTAGCAGGGCGGAATATAGTGCTCATGCCTTTCGGTGACAAAGTTTCTGTTTCCCAGAAAATTGAATCGGCAGAAGAAAGAAACAGGCTCAAACGTCTTCTGCAAAGCATAAAGCCCAAAAATTACGGGATAATAGTAAGAACAGTAGCCGAGGGCAAACGGGTTGCCGAGCTTGATATAGAACTGAAAAATCTTGTTAAAAAATGGGAGACTATATATGACAAGGTAAAGGGGGCACAAGCGCCCAGGCTGGTCCTGCAGGAGATGGACCGCACCTCAACAATACTCCGGGACCTTTTGAATGTTTCATTTAACAATATATATGTTAATGATGAAGCCCTCACCCGTGAAATCAAGGGGTATATAAGCACAATAGCGCCTGAAAAACAAAAAATAGTAAAATTCTATTCGGGAAAGGTACCCATATTTGATCATTTCAGTATTGAAAAACAGATCAAGGCTCTATTCGGAAAAACAGTATCCTGCAGGAACGGTGCATATCTTATTATAGAACATACCGAAGCGCTTCATGTAATAGATGTTAACAGCGGCAACAGATCAAAATCAGGCGACAATCAGGAAGCCAATGCACTGGCTGTAAATCTAATAGCGGCCCAGGAAATAGCCAGGCAGCTCAGGTTAAGGGATATGGGAGGAATAATAGTAGTTGATTTCATAGATATGCATACCCAGGAGAACAAACAGCTGCTGTATGAAAAAATGAAGGAATTCATGTCGGAAGACAGAACCAAACATAATATACTGCCTCTGAGTAAATTTGGATTAATGCAGCTGACCAGGCAAAGAGTAAGGCCGGAGATGAACATACAGACCATGGAAAAATGCCCTGTATGCCTTGGTACAGGAGAAATAAATCCAAGCATACTGCTTGCCGATGAAATTGAGGACAGACTGCGTACCATAAAAGAGGAGCTTAACCCAAAGTCCCTGACCTTAAAGGCCCATCCCTATGTAGCAGCTTACCTTTCAAAGGGATTGATATCCACCGGTCTCAAATGGCGTTTTAAATATAAATGCCGCATCAGGGTTTTGCCAATGGATTCCTATCACTATATGGAGTACCATTTTTTCAATTCCCATGATGAAGAGATAGAATTGATTTTGTAGAAATCAGTTAACATTTATCTGTATATATATTTAACTTTTTTTATACTTAATTGATCAGGCCATTTTTATAATTTTGCATACGGTATAGTTTTTGCATTACTGTTTTGGTTTCCCATGGATTTATCCCATATCCAGGGACCGTTTCATTGAGCATTCACAGATTAAGTTTATGTTAAAAAGAACATTACAGATATTCATCCTGTCATTCCTGTTAATCTATCCTCTTGCCGGCAATTCCCAGATAATCCAGCCGGTTGAGTGGGAATTCGATATAGAAAGAGTTGGTGAGAATGAATTGCTGCTTGTCATAAAAGCAGACATTGAGACTAACTGGTACCTTTACGGAATGGACATTCCCACTGGAGGACCTATTCCAACTTCCTTTCATTTTGAAGACTCTGACCATTTTGAACTTATTGGCAGCATCAAGGAAATGACGGAACCCGAGCTTAAGCATGATCCGTTTTTTGATATGGAGCTGCCACTTTTTCATATCGGTGCGTGGTTCAGCCAAAAGATCAGGATACTGACGGACCAGGAATTTGCCATTACCGGCTTTGTTGAATTTATGAGCTGCGATGACGAACGGTGTCTCCCACCCCAGGAGAGACACTTCGAATTAATAATTAATGAAGGTTCGCCGGTAACCGGGAACGGTGACACAGCAATATCCGGCAAAGCAGGGGAAGATGTCCAAATCGATTCCCTGAACGGAGCTTCTCAATCCGTTGCGGGAGATGACACAACCTCTATAAATTTAGATGATGCCTTTGAAACGGGCTTTGTTCCGGGGACTGATGAAAGCAGGTCACTGTGGATATTCTTCCTTATCGCTTTTGCCGGGGGACTTGCAGGGCTTCTTACTCCCTGTGTATTTCCTATGATCCCGATGACAGTTTCCTTTTTCATGCAGAAACAATCAGGCAGGCTTAACGGGATATTGAATGCCATGGTTTTCGGGATTTCAATAATCGCAGTTTATTCGGGACTGGGTCTGCTGGTATCTCTCACCTCGGTTGGTGCAGGCTTTACCAATCAACTGACTTCCCATTGGTTACCCAACCTTATTTTCTTTTTACTTTTTATTTTTTTCGCAGCTTCTTTTTTCGGGATGTTCGAGATAACCCTTCCGGGGAGCCTGGCAACAAAATCTGACCGGAAGGCGGACAGGGGAGGTTTTGTGGGATCATTTTTTATGGCCCTGACTCTTGTAATAGTTTCACTTTCGTGCGTGGGACCTATAGTTGGTGCATTGCTGGTGGAAGCGGCTACCGGCACCGGATCACAACCTGTAATAGGTATGTTCGGGTTTTCACTTGCATTTGCCCTGCCATTTACCCTGTTGGCCATCTTTCCTTCATGGCTTGACAAACTCCCGAAATCCGGCGGATGGCTCAATTCCGTTAAAGTGGTTCTGGGGTTCATTGTCCTGGCCTTCAGCCTCAAATTTCTCTCGGTAGTGGATCAGACTTACCACTGGGGAATATTGACCAGAGATGTATTCCTGGCTGTATGGATAGTTATCTTTGTTTTGCTCGGGTTCTACCTTGTCGGTAAGATCAGGTTTGCTCATGATTCAGAACTGCCTTCAGTAAGTTTTCCCAGACTGATACTTGCAATCGCATCATTTTCTTTTGCAATCTGGATGGTTCCGGGCATTTTCGGGGCTCCACTCAAACCAATAGCATCATTGCTTCCCTCACCGCATACACAATCCTTTGACATGACAGCCATGATAAGGAATGCCGGATTTTCAGGCGGCGCATCTGCGGGATCCAGCCTTTGTGATGAGCCTGAATATGCTGATTTCCTTCACCTGCCTCACGGACTTGAAGGATATTTTGACCTTGAGCAGGGACTTGCGTGTGCAAGGGAACAGAACAAGCCTCTGTTTCTTGACTTCGTGGGTCATGCCTGTGCCAACTGCAAGGAGATGGAAGCGAAGGTATGGTCTGATCCGCGCGTGCTGCGCAGGCTGCGGGATGACTATATAATAGTTGCCCTTTACGTAGACGACCGGACAAGGCTTTCTGAAGAAAAACAGATCGTCTCCCAGGTAGACGGAAGGACAAAAAATACCATTGGAAGCAGGAACCTGGATTACCAGATCTCAAAATTCAATACAAACACCCAGCCCTATTATGTTCTGATAGATCATGAACAAGATCTTCTGAATCATCCCAGAGGATACAATCTGGATATAGAGGCGTTTATTGAATTCCTGGACAGGGGACTTGAAAATTTTCACCGGAACAGGCAATAGCCCAGGATTGATAACACATGCCTGGTGCAACCAGCCTCTTCCACTGTCAGGCGGCCGCATGAACGGATCGCCGCCGCTTCAAAAATTTTACTGTTTCACTATCCTGACAGCCCAGATGCCATCATTTGGGGTTTCTATATTCCCCGGAAATCTTATTTCTTCCGGATCCTTCCATTCAGAAGACCTTATATCCAGCCACCGCACTTCATACCGGCCTTCGGGAAGATCAAGCCTGACGTTGCCGCCTGCAGGGAAATAGAGCAGATACTGCCCGTTATTGTTAGCAAGGCAATAGGTTTCATTCTCTTCCCTCTCTTCAAGCAAACCGTTTGCAGGATAAGAGCTGAAAATATCTATTGAACTGGTAAGCATCCTCGTGCTCTTTATATGACTCATAGCCAGATCCCTGTGACCGAGTCCGTGCGGAGGCCTGTGAAACCGGGCTGATGCAGCACCGGCAAAGATGTTGCGCCAGAACCGTTCTGCTCCCTCCTGGTGTGTGGCCCATCCAATGTCATCTGCCCCGTAAATCTTTGTGTTATTAACAGGCCTCAATATCCCTGATTTTTGAACCTCATTCCATATATACAGGCCGGTTTTATAATGGGTTTCGCCTTCCTGAAAGTTATGGTTGGAAATATCAAGGTAGGAGTAATTATCAGTATCGTAAAGTGTGTTTGACACACTTGCCCTGCGTGTAAAAAAATGGGTTGCGGGATTCTGGACCCTTGCTCCCTCAACATTTCCGTCGGTAGGATCAAAAGTATCCCACATTTCAGTTACCTCAATATTAACACCTTTTTCTCCGGCCATCTTCCTTATGTACTGTGACCAGTACAATGGCCACCTGGGATCTGCATTAGTCTCATTATCTATAACATACAGTACATGGTCAAAATTTAGACTGATTGATAAAAGCTTTGTCACAAACTTTTTCTGATAACCAAGCACAACCAGATCGATTTCAAAATCAAATGGATAGGCTAAAGGAAGAGTGGTATTGAAAAAGGGATTGATTATCTGGTATCCGTTTGACCTGAATATTTGATATAGTCCAGATTGAGCCTCGGTATAATTGATGTTATTTCCCGGATTAAAAGGGTTGCGGTCCCATGCCGTCAATCCATCACGCACATGTGATTCCCTTGTATAAAAATCATAAGATGCCCATATCTCAACCTGAACGATAATTTCCCGGTTACGGGTCTCCTGCAAAAAATATTCGAAACGCCGCCAGTATTCATCATTCCAGCGGTTAAGATCAAACATTCCTGTTCCAGCATCATGGTAAAACGGATAGACATTGCCCGGATCCCTGCTTGACATTGTACAACGAAGGTAATTCCCGCCATGTTCTACAAGCCGGTCCAGCTCCCGGTCCAGGTACGGCGATGTGTCCTGGAAAAGGTTGTCATTTGAGCTGCCCCCCAAAAGCAACACAGGTTTGTTCCTGTATTGCCAGTATACAGGATTTTCCTGAAAGGGCTGAATGCGGTCTGTTTCATGATCATCCGGTCGACTGAAAGATGATGTCAACAAAAGAAAAACAAGGCCCGGAAAGATCAGAATACCGGTTATCCCCTTGGTAATGAAGTTCCCGGCCTTGCTTCCGCGAATTGACCCTGACATTTGTCCTGGCACTGTTAGTAACGCAGGATTCCCTATCGCCGATCCGGATAAGAAAAAAAGGATCCTGGTTACACGGTTTAATTCAAGTCCGGCTTTTTTAAGAAAAGGCTTGATCATATCCATGTTCATAAAATTTTAAAGGTGTGTCTGCTACTGATAATAATACGTGACGAATGTTCGCAAGTGTCGATAGTTAACTTTCGTTACCTTACGGGGAATAGCATGTCATTCGATTATCTCAATGAGCGCAACGCAGGGCCTGTTTGTCGGCGATGTAATGGTAATACCCTGGTTATAGCCAAATTCCCTGTTCAGGCCTGCATACTCCCATTCAAGTTCAATAATTTCCTCCTCCGACCAGGCAGAAGAATCAATATCAAGATACCTTATTTTTACCTTCCTGACATATACCCAGGGATCGAGCTCTACCGAATACCGGCCGCCGGGCAGGTAAGCAGCATATTGTTGTCCCATATTAGCCATTGCATATCCTTCATGCACGGTACCATACATCTTAATTCCCCTGTAAGGCCTGGCATTGAAAATGTCAAATGCCTCAAGGAATTTAGACATCGACCTGATATTTGCCTGTGCCCGTTCGGACAAACCAATGCCCCACATGCCTTCCGGGCGATGAAACCGGACAGCGGCACATCCGGCAAAAATATTCTTCCAGAAACGGTCCTCCGCCTCCCTTCCAGTGCCGGAGGAGTAATTGCTCCCGCCTCCGGCACCATAGATCTTTTCATTATTCATCGGCAGGGGGCCGCGGGAATCAGCTTCGATCATCCCCCTTAAGCGCATAACGTTTTCATAGTGAGTTTTTCCCCTGCCTCCCCGCGAATCCTGGTTATTCTGGGAAATTTCAGCAAATGAATAAATATCACGGTATGTCATTACATGACGGACACTGTTGCCGGGCAAAAACTGCATGCTGGTAACATATATCTCTTTCCCTGCTTCAGATGCCCCGTCGTTGAGATAGATGGCCCAGTGATTTTCCCATTCTGCTCCCAGCCCGCTTTCATTGCCGATATTGTAAAGAACATGATTGTAATTGAAGGTTATTGATAAAAGCTTGTCAACATATCTATGCTGGTAATCAAGTACTTTCAGATTTCCCGTCCGCAATGAACCGCCATAATAGTCATCCCTGTGGGTCAGCACTTCAGGCCCCCAGTTTATATTATTTTCCGGATTTAGCGGGTGAACCGGAAACCGGGTGCTCCCCAGGTCAAACCAGTCCCACAGTGTAACCTGGACAATAATG
>SLGC01000150.1 GCA_007123885.1 Bacteroidales bacterium
GATTTATGCTGCTATGGGCTCACAACGCGAAATGATAATAAGCGGGTTTCCCGGGCTCCTCTGGCATATAATGGCGCTTTACCTGATATTCATTTTACTCCATTTTCTGGGATATTTCATAGGATATAACCAGACCAAGGAAAGCAAGGTTGCAATAACCATTGGAACGGCCTACAAGAACAATGGCCTGGCAATTGTCCTTGCAGCCATCCATTTTGAACCATCGATCCTGGTCCTGATGGTCCTTTCCGAGTTTCCATGGAACACCCTGCTGGCCCCTTTTCGCAGGGTGGTCAGATATCTATAATTTTACAGATAATTACCCGCGGAGGCGGGTTTTTAAAGAGTAACTAAAACTATTGACAAATGAAGAACTATGCAAATCGATTAAAAATAATGCTCCTGTGCGTCGCCTTTTCAGCGACATCCCTCTTTTACAATCTTTCCCATGCACAAACAGGTCATGTAGAAATTTCTTTTGAAGAATTCGGATTTATAGAGGGAAACTGGGCCGGCACCTTCCGGGGTGACAGAGACTATGAAGCCTACTGGAGTACACCCACCGGAAATGCAATAATGGGAATGATCCGCTTTATAAGGGATGACCAGACAATCCTTTTCGAATTGCTCTCAATAGAACGCACTGAACGTGGAATGATACTGAGTGTCAAACATTTTACTCCCGGGCTTGTTGGACGGCAGGAAAGAGAAGATGCAGTCCGGTACCGGCTCATTGAGATTGGTAATAACCGGGCAGTGTTTGAGCATGAGGAAAACGGTTCACTTCTTGCATGGGAAGGAGGTTTTGACCGGGTCAGCCGAGGCGAACGGGAAAATGGTCAGTTGGTATGGACTGACCTGTTTGTCGGACGGCGCATCAAATAAATCCTGATCCTGAAGATAAATAGTATTTTATAACCAGAAAAACCGGAGCCATTCATGCTTCCGGTTTTCTTTTTAAATCACTTCACGTTCCTTATACAGCGAATGGAAAACCCCGTTGTTTTTTTATTTTTACTCCTGTAAATATTGTCTGAATCAATATACATTGACCGGTATAAGGCATCTGAAGAGGTAATATCATTTGAAGTCCACCAGCGTCCCGATTTTCCCAGATAATAAAAATAGCCCTCCCTTTCCCTGCGGGAACCTCCGGGAAGATCAGAAACCCTGGTTCCACCGGCAACAAACCTGAATACCCCTTTAAAAGTAGTATTTGTCTCCAAATCGTCATCATGACCAGCGAATGCATTTCCCTGATTCGTGGCAAGATATCTGCTGAGTGAACTCCATTCAGCATCAGAAGGCACCCGCCATTCACCGGGACAAAGATTGCCGGTATTCACTGCATACCAATTATACAGGGCTCCGAAAGATTCCTTGTTGGAGATATCATTATCATACCACGAATATGCACCTGAACTGTTATTGATCCATGTTTGATTATTACTTCCAGGATTTTCAATTTTCCTGCCGTCATTATACCTGGTTGTCTTGAGATTACCGGTCATCCACTCATACCGGCCGATAATGAGTGTATGATAAACATTCCCGTCAATATCCCTGACCGATCCTTCACCACCTTCCCTGGAGCCATCATCTTTCTTACAGGAAAAGAAGCAGGATATCACGAGTAAAATAAACAGTGCCGAAAATTTCAATTCATTGGTACCCATATTTTCACTTAGATTGACAGCCTAAAAATATAAATATTCAAATAACCTTACAACTTGTATGTGACAAATTTGATTTATCATGGAAAGCCGGCTCATTCGCCTTGTAACGACCGCTGTTTACTGCCGTCTTACCATTTCCGGTTTTTTTGAACAGAAAAATCCTCAGAGGTCAGCTTGAAATAAGATCACTATAAAATTCAAGCTTATTTTTATGAATAAAAATGATATCATCATCCCGCTCTTCCAATTCTCCTTTTACCGGATATAATTTCCCACCATCCAGAATATATCCGGAATATCCTATTTCATTAAGAAAATCAAGAAGGAAAAGTCTCTTTTCCCCCCTGGTTTCAATGAGCATTACAGGGTTATGGCTGATCAGAATATTTTTCATTTCGGGAATAATAACGGATTCATAACCTTCTACATCACATTTAATAAAATCAAGCCTTTCAAGTTCTCCAAATATTTCACTTCCCTTTTTCATCTCTGCTGAAAACTCATATGAAGCCTGTGCATTCGTTTCAAGCACAAAATGAGATCCGGTGGCAATTACTCCATTTTTATCACGGGTATTACCCATGCTTATGTTTTTATTCTCATTGCCAAGCGCATAGGGAAGAATAGCAATGTTTTTTCTTTTTCCTATATTTTTTTGCAGAACATCCCTTACAGGTGTTACCGGCTCAACAGCATATACAAATCCTTTCTTCCCCACCCATCTGGAAAAAGGGATCGAATAGTATCCAAGATTTGCTCCTATATCAACTATGATATCATCCTTATGAATAAAATTCCTTATGAAATAATGATATTTGTAAGTCGTTGAGTTTTTAAGAATTCCAAGACGGAA
>SLGC01000282.1 GCA_007123885.1 Bacteroidales bacterium
CAAGATCTTTGAGATGGGGAAGCGGTAATAATGATGCACGTTTTGAACTTGCCATAGCCCATGCCCTGCTGGATGATGATGAAAAAGCAATAAACCTGTTTACGGAAATAACCGGGATCGATGAAGAATATGCACCGGCATGGTTCTACAGGGGGGTCTCTAATATGGTTAAGGGTAACCATGATCTCGCTGCGACCGATTTTACACGTTCAATAGAGCTGGATTTCCAGACAGCATTATCACACGCGAACAGAGGCAGAGCTTTTCAGGAGGTTGGTCGGACTGAAGATGCAACGGATGATCTGACAACAGCAATCCGGCTCGATCCCACACTCGTCCAGGCATGGTTCCGTCGGGGCATCCTCAGGGCAAACACCGGTGATTTTACCGGTGCTGTTGAAGATTACAACAATGCAATAAAACTGGACCAGGATAATCCTGAGATTTATCGTTTGAGGGCTTCGACCCTTGCCAGTCTTAATAATTTCATTATGGCCATTGAGGATTATGACCGCATTATTGAAATGGAAGCTGAAAATGCTCATCTCTACAGGCAAAGGGGAATATTTAAAAGGCAGATAAGTGATTTCTACGGGGCGATAGGTGATCTTGACAAAGCCCTGGAACTGGGCGGTGGTGATGCCGGAATATATTTTCACAGAGGCAGTTCATATGCCAATACCGGTAATTTTGAAAATGCGGTTGAAGATCTCACAAGGTCCCTTGACCTGGACAACAGCAATCCCATGGCCTTTAAAAACCGCGGGATCGTCCGGCTAAGAACGGGAGATGCCGGCAGGGCAATAGACGACCTTGGCAGATCGGTCATGCTGGACGGTACGGATGCACAATCCTTTTACTTCCTGGGAACAGCAAAGGCCCTGAACAGGGATTATGCAGGGTCGATAAATGAACTGACCAGATCACTTGAAATAGACAATTCCAATGCCATGACATGGTTTAACCGGGGTATCTCAAAAGGCATTATGGGAAATCATTATGAGGCAGTAAAGGATTTTGACAGATCACTGGAGCTGGAACCGGATAATCCCGGCGCCTTTATGCAACGTGCAATTTCACGTATCAATCTAAATGACATGACAGGTGGCTGCAGGGATCTCCGGACGGCTCTTTCAATGGGAGTGCATGAAGCAGGATCCATGCTGAAAATGTATTGTCCCGGCGGAGAACCCGGGCCGGGAAACTGACACAGGATCATATATCCAACAGTTGCATTACCGGATCTGTTCCATCTGATATCAGGGCCAGGGGATTTTCAAGCAGCTCCTTGACTTTTACGAGAAAGCCGACCGAGTCTCTGCCATCAATCACCCTGTGGTCGTATGACAGGGCGATATACATCATGGGCCTTATCTCAACCTTTCCGCCAATTGCTACCGGACGTTCAATAATATTATGCATACCCAGGATCCCCGACTGTGGCGGGTTCAATATTGGAGTTGAAAGCATGGATCCGAAAATGCCGCCGTTTGTTATGGTAAAGGTCCCCCCTTTAAGATCATCCAGTGATATCCGGTTTTTCCTTGCTTTCCCGGCCAGCTCATTGATCTTTTTTTCAATTTCTGCAAAGTCCAGTGTTTCGGTATTCCGGATCACGGGAACCATAAGTCCTTTATCTGTCTGGACAGCAATTCCAATATCATGATAGTGAGGTGAAACGATATTTTCATTTTCAATATAGGAATTAACATTCGGGTATATTTTTAATGCCCCGGTGACCGCCTTCACAAAAAAAGACATAAACCCCAGTTTAACCCCGTGTTTTTCGGTAAAGAGTTGTTGGTACTGCTTCCTGATGGAAATGACGCTGCTCATATCCGCTTCATTGAAGGTGGTGAGCATGGCAGTTTCGTTTTTAACTTCCACCAGCCGCCGGCTCAGATTGCGCCTGAGCATCGACATTTTTTTCCGGTCTGAATCGCGCCGGGGAGCAGCCTTTCCCTCTCCTGAAGGATATCCCTGTGCTTTCATTTCAGCTACAGCCTCCACGTCTTCCCTGGTTATCCGTCTTAGTCCATTGATTATATCTTCCACCGATAACCCTTCGGCTTCCATTATCTTTTTGGCAAGGGGTGATATCCTGGCTTCCTGGTTTTCAGTGGTTGTATCTTCTGTTACACCTGCCCCGGGTTCAGATGCGGGTTTTTTATCTTTTTCTCCGGTGACTGTCCCACCGGTTTCAGGTTTCTTTTGTTCTCCTGAAGCCCCTGCCGGAATACCGGTATTTTCTTCCGGAAGGGTTTTTTCCCCGGAAGGAATGGATCCTTCTTTTTTATTCCCGGCTTTGTAAGGTTTTTCGACGGGTTCCTTATAACTGCCCGATTCTTTCCTTGCTTCAGTATCTTTTGCTTCGGCGGAAGGTGGACGGGATTTTTCCGCACCTGTGTCAATTGCACATGCAACTGTTCCAACCTCAATTACCTGGCCTTCTTCAGCCATGATCCTGATTACTCCGCTTTCCTCGGCTATCAGGGGAAGTGTTGCCTTGTCCGATTCTATTTCGGCGATCTCCTGGTCCTTTTCAACATAATCGCCATCACCGACAAGCCAGCCGGCTATCTCAACCTCGGTAACCGATTCTCCCGGTGAGGGAATTTTCAATTCAATGATCATATTCCGGTTTCTTTCTTTATTTAAAAATTATTTAACTGGTTTGTAGGGCTCCAACTTTAATGTTTGCATACCTGATAATTTAATGGCTACTCCACGGGCTTGAAAAAACACGATCCGGTTGCCTGAAACATTAAACCGGCAGAAAATTGCTAATTATACATTAACCGGAATATCAGCATACAACTATCCGGCTATATCCCTGTTCAATTCCCTGATATAATATTTCCCGCACTTTTGTCCGCAATATTTGCGCTGCAGTTCGCAGTCACATTCCATGAATACCTTATCGAGGATCTTGTTGAGCCGCTTTTTGTGAAGTTCCAGAAGCCCGCTGGCCGGCGAGCCGCTCTCGGGACGGGAAACCGGGAAAAACTGCACCTCATTGAATACCCTTTGTATATAGGACCATGGTCCCATGTTCTCAGGTTCATCCTGTGCCCATACAAACCGTTCTGCCGGACTGTACTTCCTGATAGCTTCCCTCATCTTTTCTGCGGGAAGAGGATATATCTGTTCGATACGGATAATGGCAGTATCAAATGCCCCTGTTTCTTCACGTCTTCTGACAAGATCATAATACAGCCTCCCGCTGGTGAAAACAACCTGATTGACCTCATCCGGAACTACAATATCATCATCAATAAGCTCCCTGAAGCTACCGGATGTTAGTTCTTCAATTCCCGAAACACTCATGGGATGCCTTAACAGGCTTTTGGGTGTGAAAATTATCAGCGGAACCCTGAAGGGCTGAAGGATCTGTCTGCGCAAAACATGAAAAAAATTTGCCGGAGTCGTGCAATTTACCAGCTGCATATTATTGCTGGCACATAAATTAAGGAAACGCTCGATCCTTGCACTTGAATGTTCCGGTCCCTGTCCTTCGTAACCATGGGGAAGGTAAAGCACCAGTCCGTTCATAAGACCCCATTTCTCTTCGGCCGAACTTATATACTGATCGATAATTACCTGGGCCATATTGACAAAATCACCAAATTGCGCTTCCCATATTGTTAATGTGCGCGGCGTTGCAAGTGCATATCCATATTCATAACCCATTACCCCGTATTCGGATAGCGGTGAATTATAGATATGGAAACCGGCCTGGCTGTCGGAAAGATGTTTCAGGGGAAAGTATTTTTCATCCGAATCTTCAAGCACATATGCAGCATGCCTGTGGGAAAAGGTTCCCCTTTCAGAATCCTGTCCGCTGATGCGGACAGGAAACCCTTCCAGCAGAAGGCTTCCGTAGGCCATCAGCTCGCAAAGCGCCCAGTCCAGCCTGTTGTTTTCGATCATTTTTTTCCTGTCACCAAGCAGCCTGTTTATCTTTCTGAAAAATTTCCTGTCACCGGGAAGTGAATTGATCTTTTCTGCTATTTCAAGTAATATTTCTTTCTTTACTCCGGTTTCGGGCGATCCGGCAAAATCTTCACTCCTTGAGTATCTGAACCCTTTCCAGTCATCCTTCAGGAACTGGTCTATCTTGACCATAGTGCCTTCCTTTGATTTTTTAAGCTTGTCTTCGAGAAGCCGGTTATAATCCTTTTCCTGTTCCGCTATTTCATCCCTGGAAAAAATTCCCTGATCCGTAAGTTTCCCGCTATAAATGTCCCTTGCATTCGGATGCCTGCTGATTTGCTTGTACAACAAAGGCTGGGTGAATCTTGGTTCATCGCTTTCATTATGTCCAAAACGGCGGTACCCCAGAATGTCTATAAAAACGTCGGATTGAAAAACCTGACGGAATTCCATGGCCAGCCTGATCGTATAGATAAGCGCCTCAACATCATCACCATTTACATGAAAAACAGGCGATTTTGTTACCCTGGCAATATCGGTGCAATAAGTACTTGAACGGGCATCCAGATAGTTGGTAGTAAAACCTACCTGGTTGTTCAGGACCAGGTGTATGGTCCCGCCATTTTTATATCCTTTCAACTCCGTCATCTGGATAACCTCATAAACAACACCCTGGGCGGCTATTGCCGAATCTCCGTGAATAAGGATAGGCGCAACCTTGCTGAAATCCTTATTGTATTTTTGGTCTGTTTTTGCTCTTGCTATGCCAAGGACTACCGGATCAACAGCCTCCAGATGGGATGGATTGGGTACGAGGCTCAGCCTGACGCCCTTGCCCTTATCGGTGGTGATTGTGCTGTTATAGCCTAAATGATATTTCACATCACCAAGCGCGATCTGCTCGTTATACTGTTTGCCATTGAATTCACTGAAGATATCCTCGTACGATTTTTGCAATATGTTGGCCAGCACATTCAGCCGTCCGCGGTGAGCCATGCCAATAACAAACTCCTCTATTCCCAGCTCTGAACCTTTTTCAATCACGGCATCAAGAGCAGGGATCAGAGTCTCGGTCCCTTCAAGAGAGAACCTTTTCTGGCCTACAAATCTGCGGTGTATAAATTGCTCAAATCCGACTGCAACTTTAAGATGGTGATATATATGCCTCTTTTCCTGATCGGTGAAAATCATGGCGTTTTTTACCGGTTCCATCTTATCCTTCAACCATTGCACCTTTTCAGGGACCCGGATATATATGAACTCAACGCCGACCGACTGGCAATAGGTCTGCTGAAGATGGTCTATGATATCCCTGAGTTTAGCCGGACCGATGCCGATATTTCTTCCTGCCTGGAAAACGGTTTCAAGATCTTCCGCCGAAAGGCCGAAATTCTCAATATCAAGAGTCGGCGAATACTGCCTGCGTGTCCTTACCGGATTTGTTTTGGTAAACAGGTGTCCGCGAAGCCTGTAGCCATCTATAAGCGCAATTACATTGAACTCTTTCTCAAAGGCATCATCGCACGGTACCTGATCGGATTTAAGGGCAAATTCAAAACCTTCGAAGAAGGTCCTCCAGCTTTTTTCCACAGTTGAGGGATCCTTTTTATAATATGTATAAAGTGATTCAATATATGATGAATCTGCACTGCCAAGCCAGGATTGTTTGTCCATGATCATTTTTTTTTGGTCATCAGCTCCCCGGAATAGCCGAATATCCGGTTATCCTTTATATACGACGCAACGTATCCCGGCACCATTTCTTCCCAGCCGGGGATATTTTTCTGGATCATTTCAAGGATTTCTGATGAATTGATATGCAGCCACCTCTTTTCGGCCGACCTGACATCGAGTATTTTTTTATTCTCTGCAAGATATCCATAAAGATGCCGAAGGTCGGCCGGAAGCTCAATATCTTTTGATGTAAACAGTTTTCCGCTGGTTTTGTTGAGAGAGGGATAGACATACAATTTCATGTTTTTTACAAATAATTTACCGAATGCTTCGAGTATGCCTCCCCGAAGGTCGGTATAAAAACTCCTGTCCCAGACAGTGATAAATGTAGGAATGCCTATTACAATTCGCAGCTTGCCGAGCCTGAAGTGTGAAAAATAGTCAACAAGTTTGTAATACTGCCTGAAATTGGATATCATCACATTCTGGCCAAGCCCGTTAAGCAGGTTGACCCTTTCCAGGAAATCTGTGTCATCGATCACTCCTTCGTGCATAAGGTTATCCAGGGTTATTTCGCACAGGGCCAGAGTGTTTTCGCGGGTATAGGTTTCATCTTTCTGGAAAATCTCATAGCTTTTCTGAAGCATGTCATATCCGACATTGGTAATCGGCCTGAACCTTCCGCGAAAAGCAAGCAGGTTTTTTTTGTAAAGCATATCGGCAGGCTGCTGCACTTTTCCCCTTGTATCAAATATGGTGGCGCTGGTCATCCGGTTCTTTACCAACTGTACACCCAGCAGGCGGTTGTCAACATAGTCAAGGTCCTTTCCGCCCATTTTCACGATATTGATCTCAACGCGGTCAGTATCAAGGTTATCCATCAGTGACTGCAGGAATATGTTCGGCCTTTCATGATAATGGTAGCACGCATATATAAGGTTGACTCCCAATGAACCCAATGTATACTGCTGCAAGAGGGTATCATTTTCAAGCAGGCTTACATGGACCACCACCATATTCGGTTCGGCCTGCGGATGCAGTTGAAATCGCACTCCCAGCCAGCCGTGTGCTTCGTTATCCTTTGCATAGTTGATGGTTACAACAGTATTGGCAAAAACAAAAAAACGGGTGGATCTTCCCATCTTGCCAGTCAGAATATTTACAAGGTCATCATATTCACTGTGAAGCATTTTTTGCAGCCGGTTTTCAGAAACATACCTGCCGCTTTTCCTGTTATTGTAGAGGTAGTCGCTAAAGGTTTTATCATATGCGGATATCGATTTTGCGACTGTGCCTGATGCACCACCGGCCTGGAAGAAGGCGCGGGCCACCTCCTGACCTCCGCCAATCTCGGCAAGGGTTCCATAAATGGTTTTATCGAGGTTTAGGGTGAGGGCCTTGTTTTTGGTGCTTAATCCCTGGCGTTCCATAATGTATATTTTTTGCTCATTTCCATCATGCGTTTTACTACTTATGGTGTTGAATCACATGTCTTATCCTATCTTCTTTCACCGGGTTCAACCCTGCCTGCCTGGAACTCAATTTACCTAAATTATCCGGGAATCCAACTTTTTCTGCGATCAAAATAATTACTGTTAAAAATCAACAACAGTATGAAGATTTTGTTTCCTGATATAATCTGCCTTACAGGAACAAGGCTTTAGATGATCGTAATGCAGTCCGGAATTAAAGTTTTTTGATCATCAGGGGATTGGACAGGTTTTTATTACTTTTGCAATTTTTTGCCCGGGAGATAAAAATTGGCCAGAACAATACGGCCGGGATCTTTCATAATGAAGGGATCTGTTACAGGATCAACCTGCTCAATTACGCATTTATTTTTGATTGTTATGACTCATAATACAAGAGGTTTATTTTTATCAAGATTCGGGAGTGTGCCTTTTTCACCGGCTAAGTGGCCCTTTTTTTATGGTTGGGTTATCATTTTTGCCGGAATCATTGGCATACTGATGAGTATTCCCGGACAGACCATAGGGGTATCGGTTTTCACCGATCATCTTATCGGATCATTAAATATAGGAAGGGTCAATCTCAGCATGGCATATATGGTTGGAACCATAATCAGCGGTTTTCTGATTCCCTGGGCAGGACGGTTATATGACAAATATGGTGTCAGACCGGTGGTAATGACAGCCGGTTTTTTTATGGGTGTAACACTATTTTACCTTTCCAGAATTTCTGGTATCGCTGCCGCCGTTTCGGATTATACAGGTTTTAATGATCCTGATCCAATTGTTTTTCTTCTTATAACTGCGGGTTTTTTCTTTCTGAGGTTTTTTGGACAGGGCGTGCTTACCATGGCCTCCAGGAATATGGTGATGAAGTGGTTTGATAAAAGGAGGGGATTTGCAAACGCTATTCTTGGTATTACAATTTCCTTCGGTTTTTCATATTCACCACGGGTAATTGACATGTTGATAGAGCACAACAGCTGGCAGGGAGCATGGCTGGTCCTGGGAGCAATAGCAGCTGTTTTCGTGCTGTTTGCCTTCCTGTTTTTCAGGGATAATCCGTATAAGTACGGACTTGTGCCGGATGGGAAAATAATTGAAAGAGAAAAAGAGCATGATCCCAAAATTCCCCTGCTCAAAGAATATGATCTGAAACAGGCCAGAACAACATATTCGTTCTGGATTTTCACCCTTTCCCTTTCACTTCAGTCACTATATATAACTGCTTTCACCTTTCATGTAATATCAATTTTTCACGTTAACGGCTATGATCATACTGCTGCAGTTACAATTTTCCTGCCTTCATCATTAGTGGCAGTTGCCTTCCATTTTGCCGGAAGCTGGCTGAGTGATTACCTGAAATTAAAATACTTCTTGATCCTACAGATAGCCGGTATGATAATAAGTATGTCAGCCCTACTGATACTGGATCTTTCACCCTTTGCAAGATTGATCCTTATAATTGGTAACGGGATAATGAACGGTATGTTTGGTATACTGAGTGCCGTTACCTGGCCAAGGTTTTTCGGTTTAAAGCATCTTGGTGCCATTTCAGGGTACTCGATGGGATGGATGGTGATAGCCAGTGCGCTTGGACCTTTCCTGTTCAGTCTGTCATACCGTTTTACAGGGCAGTATAATCTTGCTGCCTTGATATGCATAATAATAGCCGTAACTTTATTTATGCTTTCTTTCAAGGCTGAAAATGTGAACCGGATGCATAAATGATTTGCAAATTTGAACCGATCATCTTTTTTCATATCTTGTGGTTATTAATATAAATGAAATTAACCGGCCATGATGCCTGATCCGGAGCTTACCTCCACTGGATATCGCCTGCAGGTAATTGGCACTTAATTAAATAAGCAGATGGCAGCATATGTGATAGTTGAAATATCCGTAACCGATCCTGAAATTTATGAAGAATACAAGAAGCTGACTCCTGGTGCAGTAGCGGCTTATGATGGAAAATTCCTTGTGCGTGGCGGAGATGTTACAAGCCTGGAAGGCAACTGGGATCCCGGACGGGTGGTTGTTATCGAATTTCCTTCCGCTGAACGGGCCAGGGAATGGTGGAATTCTGAATCCTATTCCCAAGCCAGGGCAATAAGACAAAGATCAGCAAAGACAAAAATGGTTATTGTTGAAGGTGTTTAGGCAGGTATTTCCCAACTTGAACTTTAAATAAATAATTCGTCATGGCGAGAGAAGTTAACAATGCCGGTCCGGCAAATGCAATCTACGGATTGGGTTTTATTGGAGCGGCCATCTATTTCATCGGACAGACCGCTACTTTCTGGAGCGGGTTACTTGGTTTCCTGAAGGCCGTTATCTGGCCGGTATTCCTGGTATACGAGCTTTTTAAGTTCCTTTATGGAGTATAAAGATCAACCGTCATGGAACAGTTTACCGGATCACCGTTTGCCAATGATCTCCTTGAGAGGATAAGACAAAAAGGACTGGACGGGAAGATCTATTCCGATATTACCGACAGCGACGGTAATCAGTATGTCGACCTGGTGCAGGAGGGGGGAGGGGTTCTGGGTATTGCCCTTGCCGGATATACTTGGGTCCTTGAACAATGCGGGATACGCTTCTTCAGTCTGGCGGGTACATCGGCCGGCGCCATCAACACGATGTTGATAGCCGCCCTGGCACCGGCAGGTCAGCCTGTTTCTGAAAAGATCATCAGCCTGATGGCTGGAAAGGATTTTTTCGATTTTGTTGACGGCAGCCGGCCTGTCAGGAGACTGATAGGAAGGTATACCCGGGATAA
>SLGC01000202.1 GCA_007123885.1 Bacteroidales bacterium
CAATCAATCAATCAATCAATCAATTAATCATACAATTCTTTCTGTCAGGCAGTATCAAAACTATGCACTGCGGAACTATTTAAAAAATAATTAACAGTGAGTAGCTGTTATCTCTTTCTGAACTGCCTGAATGAGGATGTGAAGCAGATTGAACCGCTGATTCTTTTTCAGGAAACAGCTTTTCTTTCATGCTTTTTTTGCCAGAGGAAAAATATTACCGAGAAGATCAGCATCTGGGTAAAAATTTCAGGTATGCCAACAAGCATTTCCATGAAGAACTGGGCAAAAGTCCCCTCAAACAGGATGAATTCGGGCAGGAATATCGGTGATCCGAGTGCTGTAAGTCCGAACAGCAGCCAGAAGAGAAGCCACCAGCCCTGGATCCTGATAATGTAATCATTGTAGAAGGGATACAGGAATAGAGCAAGAAAAACTGCCCTGAATATCTGGCCGAATATAACAAGAAGAACGGTGGGTATGGTTTCCAGCGGGCGCCATAATTCAAAGATCTCAAGTGTTTCCAGTGCCTCCCTGTAACCGGCAAATTCATAAAAAATGCTTCCTATAACCCAGTAGGTGACAAGATGAACGATTGTGAAACGTATAGTATAACCTTTGATCTTGTGCGGAGCAGGAAACAGGCTTTCAAAATATTCAGTTTTCCCGCTATTACCGGATGGGGTAATTTCAGGGGCTGTAGCGGTATCCTGCTTTTTTTTGCGGACATACCTTTCCCATTTAAAGAAAAGCCAAACGAACAGCATCATTTGAACACCCACGGCTATGAGTACATATGTGTGTTCCCAGAATGAAATCGTGGTATAGATAATTCCTTCAATAGAGCCGGGCTGTGGCTCTACCGAACCGAAAAGGGCTACTCCCCACATTGAGCTGAACAGTATGAGTTTTCCCCTGGCTCCCCTGAATACAGTGTTGTAGAATGGATAAAAGACAAGTGCAAATGCAAGTCCCCGCAAAAACTGGCCGATATCAGATCCTACGCCAGGTGGACGGAATGGTTCATATAAATCCAATGCTGTACGGTAGGCCTGGGGCAGCGCTCCCTGGAAAGCAAGAAAAGCAAATGACACCAGATAATATATAACAAGGTGAAGAAGAATGAATCTTCCAAGATAGGGTAGTAAATTTGGCTTCATCAGCTGAATTTTTTATTATCTTCAATTAACCGATTCACAGTCTAATGCAGATTTTACCGGTCTGCATGAGATATATGGCAGATATATGCTAAACAATCACATCCTGGCGATTAAAATCCTGAACATTTTCCATTTTTTATATTTCCTTCTAAAATTAATGAATTTTATACATATGTTCACTTAATGATCATCCTGAAATAATAGAGATCCGCCTGCTCTGTACCATGCATACGGGCACGTTCGGTGAAAACAACAAGGTATTCATCATCATTTATACGGGCAATTGCGGGATAACCGTAGAAATTCTGGTTCAGCGGGCGGTCTCCATCAAAACCAAGCTTTGCCCATGGACGCAGAAGTTCATGCTGCAGCGTCCAGCCTGCCGGATTACCGAATACTTCGTCAGGACCGGCGGTATAGATAAAAAGGCTGTTCTGCTCGTCAGGACGGGAATACCGGTCACTGTTAATTGCTATAAGCAGGTTACGTTCCCGGTCGAAAATCAATTGAGGAGCACATCCCCAGTGATTTTTAGGCGGGATATTAGTTTCAACAGGTTCACTCCAGGTTTGGCCGTTATCATAGCTTTCAACCTGCAATAATGGAAACCCATGTTGCCTGTCGTCATCCCTTATCAAAGCAATGATCCTGTTATCTCCGCACCAGGCACCGGCGATCTCCGTCAATTCAATATCGCTGTTTTCAGCAACCAGATTATCCTCATCCCATACAGAACCATCATGACTGTAAAGGATGCCGTTACGATGCCGGATGTATTGCATAATGCTGTATCTGTCGATATCAGGATTGTAAAACATCTGGCCGGTACCCTGGATTCCCGCGAGATTACCGGATGACCGGGGCTCAGACCATGTCTGCCCGTTATCATCGCTATATATGTACCAGTAACCTCCGGTCTTCTGTCCGTCGGGAGTGTAGTGCCTGAAAAATGTAACGATCCGCCCTTCGTTTGTAATTCCTCCGTGGATATTACGGTCATCGAACCGGTGACTGTTGTAAACGGTTTCAGCTTCCCCCCACTGATCACTTACAGGATCATAGGCAATCTTAGCTATATAGCCTCCGGTGCCGACATGGCTGCCTTCTATGCCCGGATCAAACCTGAAGATCAAAAGCACCCTTCCATCGTCAAGCGGGGCAAGAAAACCTTCACTTACATGGTCGTCAGTAAACAGAACCGGTTTGGCAGGGGAAACATAGAAAGTGTATTTCGTTTTATCCTGCTTCACTTCAT
Source organism: Bacteroidales bacterium (assembly GCA_007123885.1). Classification (GTDB taxonomy): domain Bacteria; phylum Bacteroidota; class Bacteroidia; order Bacteroidales; family PUMT01; genus PXAP01. The sequence goes on from SLGC01000202.1 coordinate 2,413, forward strand.
GAACTTCATGAATAGTCCTGCAGCAAAGTACAGAAAAGCTTAAGGCTAAAATGATCAGAATGGTGTTTTTCATGAGTGAATGTTTAAGTTAAGGCAGATTGCTATGCAAA
>SLGC01000381.1 GCA_007123885.1 Bacteroidales bacterium
TAAGCTGCAGGTATTTGTCGAGAAGTTTAATAGTAGAACTCAACCTGATTATTTCAGGCCTGGTCCCTGCTATTACGGCTACTTTCAATTGTGATCTTTTCATTACGGGTTTATATTACTTGACAAGTAAGATTGTTTAATGTTGATCATCCACCTGCTCAAAAAAGGTGTCGGGATCATCCGGATCATAGTGTTCATTAACCCAGAAAAGAGTTGAAAGCAGGTCATCACCGGCATTGGAAATATTATGAGTGTGCCAGACCGGGATATCCACAAAAGAAGGGGTTTCACCACTCAGGAAATATTCTGTCACTTCCGGTGTCCCGATTCTCCTTAGCCTTATAATTGCCTTTCCATGCGTTACGGCAAATCTCTCAGCCTTCCTCAAATGAAAATGGTTCCCTCTTGTAATACCCGGGCGGGTTGTTGAAATGGAAAACTGACCGGATGAAAAAGATCTGACAACCTCGCAAAAAGACCCTCTCTCATCTGAATGCTCTTCCAGTGGGACAGGATAATGGTCTTTAGGAACATAGCAGCGGAAAGTATTAAAAAGAGCCAGTTTAAACGGATCGCTCAATTCAGGAAAGACACTTTTTCCCAGGTACTGATCCCTGAAATTATTGAGGATGGATAATAAACTGCTAACAGTGCAGGTAAAATATACCGTAGGTGAATATATCAGAATATTTTCGCTGCGGACTCCGGCAATATGCCGGTAAAACTCCATGCTCAGATCATTGACATAAATTAGATCAAGATTTTTGTCGACTTTTATTTCAGGAGTTTCATTATGTGTAAGTTGATGACAAAATGTGGCAACAACAGAATTATAATAGGGCTTGCAAAAGGGTCCGAATACATTGGGAATGATCATCCCTGTAAATTTTGAATTATTGCGCTTCGCCCAGTCCTCAAAAAGCTTTCTCCCATCCAGCTTGGATCTCCCGTAACTGTTGTCATATTTCTCCTGCGTAGAAGATGAAAAAATAATATGGGGTTTAGAGAAAGTATCTTCGCATGACTTCAGCAGTAACTCAGCTAATTCAATATTCAGCCTGTACAGCTCATCTTCATCGGGATGGCGGTTGACAGCAGCAAGGTGAATTATCACATCACACCGTTTCACGAAATCGTTTAGCTTTCCTGGCCGGGAAAAATAATTATCCTCAAAAGGAACCCTTACAATGTCATCTTTTAGTCCAAGATAACTAAAAAGGTGACTGCCAATAAACCCTGATTGTCCGGTAATTCCAACTTTTATCATGCCGATTTACTATTAATACTTCTCATCTTTAAATAATCATAAATATCTATAAGCATTAGAATGCCAAAAGTGAAAACATAGGGATATGCCGGCAGAAACCGTCTTGCTTCGGTGCCGATAATAAACGAGATGCCGAGAAAGGATATAAATATACATAATATGGGCCATAATTTCCGCCAATAGCGCAAAAAGCCCAGGAAACATATTGCAGCAAACAATGTAGAAAAGGCATAGAGGATGAATGGCAAAAAGATCCGGTTATTTAAATAATAATCAAAAATTTTTAATGGAGGTGGATAGCCCCAGTTTCTTTTTATCTAGAAGTTCTTTATTGAAAATTTCGAGTTGTTTAAAAAGGTTTGCAGACTTTTTTTACCGAAAGAAATATCCTGGGTACTTGCTTTTATTAACTTTTTTAAAGAATCTGCCTGGCTGGTGTAATAACCATTGAAGGATTTATCGAAATATTCATAATAAGGCCGGTTATAGGCTTTCTCATCGAAAAAAGTCCGCAATTCACTGTCTGATATCAATCCAACCTCATTGGCTTTAATATGGGCGGAATAATAATCCCTCCATTCATGAGTTACAGCACTGGCACCGGATTTTACTATTCTAATGTCCGGATAGTATGAGTACACATACATATACCAGGGAAGCACAGACACAAACATTACAAAAGAGATAATAAAAGTTTTTGTTACCGCATTTTTCAAGGAACCCGATTCTGTCAGGATAAACAGAAAGATAAAAGGCAGAAGTGCCAGGGTAGCATAAAGGGTCATATTTGAGGCGGCCCAGAAGAATCCTGTCAATACGAGGAAATATGTTTTTCTGGTAAAAAAATATTTTATTAGAAAGAAGTTCATTAAAAGCAAGATGAAAGTTTGAAAAACTTCTCTGTATAAAATATTGCAGTGTGCCGCAACGGGCAGGAAAAGAGCATACAGAACTGCTATGAAAAAGGCCTTGTCCCTGTTTACAACATGGATTAGGATCAAAAATATCAGTATAACACTTGCAGAATCAAAAAGAGCCTGCCAAATCCTCAGAAATTTAACCGATGCCGGAATTACACTTAAGGTGGAATCCTCCAGATTATATGTATCCAGGTACATATAATCAAAATCTCCACCGAATAAACCAAACAATCTTAATCCGGCCATTAGAAAAACAGGATAGGCAGGTTCCCTGGAAAACATTGGTATAAAGGGAGCTTCGGTCTTTTGTGATAGTCCGTTACCATTGGCTGCA
>SLGC01000458.1 GCA_007123885.1 Bacteroidales bacterium
GATGATGGCAGGGTTGTATCAAATTTCATTATTCAGGCGCTAAGAGGAGAGGACATTACCCTTCACGGGGATGGCTCACAGACACGATGTTTTCAGTATATAAGTGACCTTGTTGAAGCACTGGTCAGGTCAATGAATACTCCCGAAAGCTTTATCGGCCCTGTGAACATTGGCAATCCGGAGGAGGTGTCGATTTTTCAGCTGGCAGAAAAGATAATAGGCATGACCGGTTCGGATTCGAAAATTGTTTTCAGACCGGCAAGAAGCGATGACCCGGCGAAAAGAAAACCCGACATCAGCCTTGCCAGAAGGGAACTGGGCAACTGGGAACCAACTATAGGGCTTGAAGAAGGACTGGAAAAAACCATTCAATATTTCAGGGAGTTGTTCAGTAAACATATTTAATGATTTATTGTATTATGTAGAGTATTGATTAAAATTGAAATAACAGTAAATACATATGCATTCGACTATAACCCGTAAAACCGCGGTTTCTCAATGCCGGTTAACTCAATATCATTTTGCCAATTATATTAGCTTTCTATGAAGGGAATAATTCTTGCGGGAGGGGCAGGAACCCGGCTGCACCCGGCTACTCACAGCATTTCCAAACAATTGCTGCCTGTTTATGACAAGCCCATGATCTATTATCCTGTATCTGTCCTGATGCTCGCAGGCATCAGGGAGATACTGGTTATTTCTACTCCGAATGACCTGCCACTATTCAGGCATCTCCTGGGTGACGGCCGCAGTTTTGGTCTGGAATTTTCATACAGGGAACAACCGGCTCCCGAAGGCCTGGCCCAGGCTTTTCTTTTAGGGGAAGATTTCATTGACGGTGAGCCGGTATGTCTCATCCTTGGTGATAATATTTTCTATGGTTACGGGTTTAGTCAGATTGTCTCAAATGCTGCGAAACTAACGACAGGGGCTCTCGTTTTCGGATACCTGGTTAATGATCCGGAACGTTACGGAGTGGTGGAATTTACCGAAAACGGGGAGGTGCTGAGCATAGAGGAAAAGCCCGAGCAGCCAAAATCAGAATATGCTGTAACGGGTTTATATTTCTATGGAAACGATGTAGTTGAAAAAGCAAAATCCCTGAAGCCCTCAGCACGTGGTGAACTCGAGATTACCGATCTTAACCGGCTTTACCTGGAGGAATCGCGGCTGAAAGTCAAATTACTTGGAAGGGGTATGGCCTGGCTTGACACGGGCACCCATGAGAGCCTGCTTCAGGCTTCCAATTTTATCCATACAATCGAACAACGGCAAGGGCTTAAAATAGCCTGTCTCGAGGAGATAGCATATAATAAGGGATTTATAGACCGGCAGAAACTCATTGATCATGCAGGCCACATGCAAAACAGCCAGTATGGTAATTACCTTTTAAAGGTGGCCGGCGAAAACAGGCATGCAAATAAATGATGAAAATTACTGAAACAAAAATTCCCGGCTTGTTTATCATACAGCCCGGTATTTACGAAGATTCCAGGGGATATTTCTATGAAAGTTATAATGAACGCTTGTTCAGGGATCATGGCCTTGATTTCAGATTCGTCCAGGACAATGAATCGCGGTCGGGCAGGGATGTGATACGCGGACTCCATTATCAGCTTCACCCTTATGCACAAACCAAGCTTCTAAGGGTGCTTGAGGGTGTCGTTTTTGATGTAGCGGTTGACATGAGGTTGAATTCCCCGGCCTACGGATCCTGGACCGGGATTGAAGTATCTGCCGCAAACAGGCTTCAGGTTCTGGTGCCGAAAGGCTGTGCGCATGGCTTCAGGGTAATTAGCGAGTATGCCACTGTTTTCTATAAGTGTGATGAATTTTACTATCCTGAATTCGAACGAGGCGTGCATTTTGCTGACGAAAGTCTTGCGATAGACTGGGGAACAGAACCCGGTAAAGCTGTCGTTTCGGAAAAGGACAGCAAAGCTCCCGGTTTTGCTGATGCCGACAAAAATTTTTATTTCGGGGAAATTTAAAATATAATTTACAAATCGTCCATGTTTGCGACGGTTTACCAAATAATGATTTTGCCACAATGGAATAACGGGCTGATTAACTATAATACAAAAGCATGGATGATCCATGGGAATTGAAAAGCATTTTAACCTTATGTGAATTTGTAACATCTTGTTAAATAACTTGATAGCAATACTTTTATACACATGAAAAATATACTAGTCACAGGATCATCAGGTCAACTGGGGCACGAGCTTCAGGGACTGTCATATACCCATGCCTACAAAGGCTACAAATTTTTCCACACAGGAAGGAAAACCCTGAATATTGCCAATCTGGATCAGGTAAAACATTTCTTTGCAGAGAACCGGATTGACTGCATAATCAATTGCGCTGCCTACACTAATGTTGATAAGGCTGAGGACGAGGAAGCGATAGCCACACATATTAATTCATATGCTGTGGAGGGGCTTGTCCGGGAGGCCGGTAACCATAATACACGCATTATCCATGTTGGTACCGATTATGTTTTTGACGGAACAAA
>SLGC01000088.1 GCA_007123885.1 Bacteroidales bacterium
GCACATATATTTTGCATTTAAGTTATTTTGGCATTGCATAGGGATGTATCCCCTTGTTTATTCATCTCTTTTTGTCTGACGAAGTCTGATGGGGATTCATCCGAATAAACTTTAGTTATAAAATTGGTAATCAATTATTCATGGGGATTCATTACATAAAAGAAGAATTATGAACTAATCATGTTGTCAGAGAGGAAAAAATGCTGAGTACTGCCAGGGTTCAATTTCACATACACTTTAATAATTCAATTAATGAAAATGGTCAGATGGAATGATCTGATCTTAAACAAAAAAAATAAACAGATGAATCGTCCATGGCGATATTTTCAATATCGTCACAAAATACAATGAAAATATTGTCATGGTAAGATCCATAAGACCAATTATTTAATCTAAATATTTACTTATGAAATTAGGATTTGAAGATCTAAAAAACAAGGTATGCATATTAACCGGAGGAGCAGGCATCCTTGGTACTTCTATGGCAGAGGCATTGACCGCTGCCGGTGTCATCACCGTAATTCTTGATATGAATCAGGAGGCTGCCGAATCGGTGGCAAAGAGGCTCAAGGAAGATACAGGTACTGAAACAATCGGTCTCAGGGCTAACGTCCTTGATCATTCATCACTGCTGGAGGTCAGGGAAATTGTTGCCGGACGTTTTGGCGCAGCCGATTTTCTTATAAATGGTGCCGGAGGGAATTCTCCCGGAGCTACTACAAAAGCAGAGCAGATGGATCCCGGCCAGATAAGTGATCTGTCCGAAGGATTTTTCGGCCTTCAGGTCGAGAGTTTCCGGCAGGTTTTTGATCTCAATTTTATGGGAACCCTGCTGCCCTCCCTGGTGTTTGCCGATTCCATGGTCGGCAAGGGGAAGGGATCGATTATCAATATATCTTCCATGAGTGCATTCAAGCCATTGACAAAAGTTCCTGCTTATTCAGCTGCCAAGGCTTCAATAAATAACTTTACACAATGGCTTGCAGTTCACTTTGGCAAAACAGGTGTCCGCGTCAACGCTATTGCTCCCGGTTTTTTCCTGACAAACCAGAACAGGTTCCTTCTGACACGGGAAGATACAGGTGAACTTACTCCAAGGGGAAAGAAAATACTGGCAAATACTCCTACAGGGAAATTTGGACAACCCGGTGACCTGCAGGGAATACTCTTATTTTTGCTTTCAGACCTGTCATTATTTATAAATGGTGTGGTGGTACCGGTAGACGGTGGGTACAGTGCATTCGGAGGAGTTTAGAAGCAAAACGAACAGTTATGTCAAAGTCTGATAACTTGCAGGATGAGCTAAGAAACCTTAAGCCGGTAAAGGAGTTTTTCATAGGGATAGATTCTGATGGCTGTGTTTTCGATACTATGGAGATAAAGCATAAGGAGTGCTTCTGCCCCAATTTTATAAAATACTTCAACCTTCAGAGAATATCAAAATATGCCAGGGAAACATGGGAATTTGTAAATCTCTATTCCAAAACAAGGGGTGCCAACAGGTTCAAGGCATTGCTGGAGGCTGTCAGACTTCTGGAGGAAAGGAAAGAGGTAAAGGGGAGGAAAGCAAAGTTACCCGATATGAGTGCCCTTGAGGAGTGGGTTTCAAGAGAGACAAAACTGGGTAATCCTGCACTCGAAAAATATGCTGCCCGGGTTAATGATCCGCTTATAGACACTGTTCTTGAATGGTCAAAAAAGGTGAACAAAGATGTGGAGGAAATGGTTTACGGTATAAATCCCTTTCCCATGGTGGAAGAATCACTTGTAAAACTCACCCGTAAAGCTGATGCTATTGTAGTTTCGCAAACTCCTGTAGAAGCCCTTACCAGGGAATGGCAGGAAAATAATTTGGATACCTATGTACATATGATAGCCGGACAGGAATATGGTACAAAGACAGAACATCTTGCCCTGGCTGCCAGGGGTAAATATCCCGATAACAAGATACTGATGATAGGTGATGCCCCGGGAGATTTTAAAGCTGCAGACTCAAATGGTATTTTGTTTTATCCCATAAATCCCGGGCATGAGGAAGAATCGTGGGACAGGTTTTATAACGAGGCGCTGGATAAATTTTTCTGCGGCACATACCAGGATGGATATGAACAGGAACTGATTGAGGAATTCAATGCCCATCTGCCTGAAAAACCTCCATGGTGATGGGAGTTCTGCTTGATTCCCTGAGTTCGGTACCGGGGATCAAGTTCATGCGTTTGCTGAAATTGTAAAACTCTTCGAAATGAAGTAGCCAGCAGGGGAAATAGCAATATTGAACGGGGTGATTCACAGTAAGTATAGAAAAGCCCTGCATTACCATTAATCAATAAAACTAAATAAATAATAATTATGCTTTATTATTCGAGAGGTTCGGAAAATGATCGGCTGACCTCACAGGATCTTAAGGAAGGCCTGAATGAAGCCCTGGAAAAAATAGGGAAAAGGAAGAAGGTGCTTGCCCTGCCTCCTGATTTTACACGATACCATTCAAGGGCGGGTGAACTGACATGCCTTGTATGGCAATACTACGGCCAGTCACTTACAGATGTGCTTCCTGCCCTGGGCACCCATTTCCCAATGACCAGTCAGGAAATTGACAGGATGTACCCGGGTGTACCTTCCACTCTTTTCAGGGAGCACAGATGGAGGACCGACATAGTTACTCTTGGTGAGGTACCTGCCGATTTTGTAAAGGATGTATCCGAAAACCGTGTCGATTATTCCTGGCCTGCCCAGGTTAACCGGCTCCTGGTGGAAGGAGGACATGACCTTATCCTGTCGATCGGTCAGGTTGTACCCCATGAGGTAACCGGTTTTGCCAATTACAACAAGAATGTCCTGATAGGAACCGGCGGACAGGAGGGTATCAACAAAAGCCATTACCTTGGGGCGGCTTACGGCATGGAGCGAATGATGGGAAGGGCTGATACTTGTGTCAGGAAGGTATTGAATTATGCTTCGGAAAATTTTACATCTCACCTTCCTATCGTATATGTTCTGACGGTGATAGGCACTGATGAGAACGGCAAGCTTGAAACAAGAGGATTGTTTATCGGCGATGATCATGAATGTTTTCTCAGGGCAGCCGATCTCTCATTCAGGGTGAACTTTACGATGCTTGAGAAACCATTGCACAAAGTACTGGTATACCTTGACCCTGATGAGTTCAAGAGCACATGGCTTGGGAACAAAAGCATATACCGTACCAGGATGGCCATTGCCGACGGAGGTGAACTTATAGTTCTTGCCCCGGGGTTAAGGGAGTTTGGTGAAGATCATGAGATAGACAGGCTGATAAGGAAATACGGTTACCGGACAACTCCCGAAATACTGGGGTATGTCGCTGAGAACGATGAGTTGAAAAATAACCTGAGTGCAGCGGCCCACCTGATACACGGATCGTCCGAAAATCGTTTCAGGGTCACCTACTGCCCGGGGTCACTCACCCGTGAGGAGATCAATTCCGTAAATTACAATTATGCTGAGCTTGACGGGATGATGGAAAAATATGAGCCTCATAAATTGAAGGAAGGTTTCAACCTTACACGGGAAGGGGAAGAGATATTCTATGTATCCAATCCTGCCCTGGGGCTTTGGTCCTCACGCGAGAAGTTCTGATAAAGGAATACATTAGCCTGAACAATGATAAACCCGATATTTAATACCGGCCATTCAAAAATTAGCAGCATGGGATCCTCAGACGAACCGGAGAGAGTTGTGTTCGGGTTGTCCTGCAGTTTAAATTACAGCCTGCGCAAAATGCTTCCGGCAGAGGCATCAGCCGCCCGGGATGATTATGTACTTAATAATATGGTGGCTGTATGCTGAAGATAGTTGCAGACAGTAAAATACCCTTTCTGAGGGGAGCCCTTGAAAATCATGCCAGGGTCGAATACTTCCACGGAAGTGAAATAGGTCCGCAACATGTAAAAGATGCCGACGCACTGATAGTGCGTACACGAACAAGGTGTAATGAGAAGCTGCTCAGTGGGAGCAGTGTAAAATATATTGCAACTGCAACCATCGGGTTCGACCATATTGATGCAGAATATTGCAGTGCAAACGGAATATCATGGAGCAATGCCCCGGGCTGTAATTCCGGATCTGTTCTTCAGTATATAGCTTCTTCCCTTGCCCATATCACATCCGTTTCCGGAAGGGATTTCGGTCAACTCTCACTTGGTATCGTAGGAGTGGGCCATGTCGGCAAAAAGGTTGAGAAGCTGGCCCGTCTGCTGGGAATGAAGGTCCTGCTGAATGATCCGCCACGTGAAAGAAATGAGGGAAGTGCCGCATTCACAAATCTTGGGAGGCTGCTTGAAGAGTCTGATATTATAACCATGCATGTACCGTTAAACAGGGAGGGTGATGATCGTACATTCCACCTGGCTGGCGAAGATTTTTTTGATGCCTTTATACCACAGGGATGGTTTATCAACACATCGCGCGGGGAGGTGATGGACACGGATATTCTGGTACGATCACTGCAAAGCGGACATCTGTCGGGAAGTATTATTGATGTCTGGGAGAATGAACCCTGCATCGACCCGCAGCTGTTGTCACTCGCCGAAATTTCAACTCCTCATATAGCCGGCTATTCACTCGACGGAAAGGCTAATGGTACTGCCTGGAGCGTAAGGGCGATAAGCAGGTTTTTCGGACTGGGACTTGACCGTTGGTATCCTGAGAATATTCCTGTGCCGGTTAACGGCATGATAAATATAGAAAAGGATTACCAGGGAGTTGACAATCTGTTGAGGAGGTTGTTTTTCCATTGTTATAATATAAGAGACGACAGTTCCCGCCTGAAAGCCTCTCCCGGCAACTTTGAACTTTTCAGGGACAATTATCCGCCCCGCCGGGAATATGGTGCATTCCGGCTCAATTTTGAAAACCCCGGTGATCCGGTTATAAAAAGGCTGAAAGATATTGGGTTTAAAACATGAAACCATAAGCGTTTTGCACACGGGCAGTTGATTGCAGCATTGATAAAAGTATAAATATATAATTACCATTAAGATCATTTATTAACCAAAATTTAAAAATATGAAAGAAAAAGCGGACATCGGACTCGTTGGACTTGCCGTTATGGGTGAGAACCTGGTCCTGAACATGGAAAGTAAAGGATATACTGTTGCTGTTTACAACCGGACAACCGAAAAAGTTGATCAGTTTGTCAATGGCAGGGGCAAGGGGAAAAATATCATTGGTACAAGAAGCCTTCAGGAGCTGGTAGATTCCCTGGAAAGGCCCCGCAAGATCATGCTTATGGTGAAGGCAGGAAGCGTTGTGGATGCTTTTATCGAGCAGATCCTTCCCTGCCTTGATGAAGGCGATATACTGATCGATGGCGGAAATACGCATTTTCCCGATACCAACCGCCGTACCAGGTTTCTGGAGGGCAAGGGACTATTGTATATAGGAACAGGTGTTTCCGGTGGCGAGGAGGGAGCTCTTAAGGGGCCTTCGATAATGCCCGGGGGATCAAAAGCCGCATGGCCTCATGTAAAAGATATTTTCCAGTCGATAGCTGCCAGGGTGCCAGATGGGACTCCTTGCTGTGACTGGGTTGGGGAAGATGGTGCAGGTCATTTCGTGAAAATGGTTCACAACGGTATTGAATACGGCGACATGCAGCTGATTTGTGAGGCATACCAGATAATGAAGGATATGCTTGGCATGTCGGCCGGTGAGATGCATGAGGTATTCAAGGTCTGGAATGAGGGTGAACTTGATAGTTACCTTATTGAAATAACAAGGGATATTCTTGGTTACAAAGATGAAGATGGTGAGCCGATGGTTGACAAGATACTTGATACCGCGGGACAAAAAGGGACAGGGAAATGGACCGGCGTAACGGCACTGGATCTTGGTGTACCGCTCACCCTGATCGGAGAATCTGTATTTTCCAGGTGTCTTTCTGCACAAAAGGACGAACGGGTTGAGGCATCAAAGATCCTCAAGGGCCCCGAAATATCATTTAAAGGCGACAGGAATGAATTTATCGAAGATCTGCGCCAGGCACTTTATGCTTCCAAGAAGATATCTTATGCCCAGGGTTATGTGCTGATGCGCGAAGCTGCAAAGGAGTATGGATGGGATCTTAATTATGGCGGCATCGCGCTTATGTGGAGGGGAGGATGTATAATACGTTCTGCTTTCCTTAGCAAGATCAAGGAGGCATTTGATAAAGATCCGGAAATAAAGAACCTGCTTATGGATCCCTTCTTCAGCGAATCGCTTCAAAAGGCACAGGCAAGCTGGCGCAGGGTGGTTGCTGTGGCGTCAGAGAATGGCATACCAATTCCTGCATTAAGTTCTGCCCTGAGCTATTTTGACGGCTACAGGTGCGGAAGGCTTCCTGCTAACCTGCTCCAGGCACAAAGGGATTATTTCGGTGCACATACATACGAGCGGATTGACAAGCCCAGGGGAGAGTTTTTCCACACCAACTGGACCGGCCGGGGAGGGACAACCGCTTCCTCAACATATAACGTCTGATACATGGCATTGCCGGTATAAAGTACAACATCCAGGCATCTGATTGGTCCGTATGAGATGTGCCGGTTTCCCGGGATTTATCTTTCCGGTTATCCGTCATAAAGAGGTATGGCTGCCGGACAATTTTCCCCGGAAACGGTCTTTATATAATGCTCAATTAGTGAATTTATTATAAATTTACGTCCGGTTTCAGAAAATGTATTAAATATAATAACCATAATTATTAAAACATGTCAGAAAAAATTTTAAGTAAGGTAAAACCCGGTGTCGCTGCCGGTGATGATATAAAAGCGATATTCAATATAGCAAAAGCCAACCGTTTTGCTATACCTGCGGTCAATGTTGTCAGCACAAATTCAGTCAATGCTGTTCTTGAGGCTGCCAAAGAGGTCAACTCCCCGGTAATTATCCAGTTTTCAGCCGGTGGGGCGGCTTTTTATGCCGGAAAAGGATTGTCAAATGAAGGAAACCAGGCTGCTATTGCAGGGGGTATTTCAGGTGCAAAGCATATTCAGCAGATGTCCGAACTTTACGGAGTTGCCGTAATATTGCATACTGATCATGCGGCAAGAAAACTCTTTTCATGGATTGACGGACTGCTATTGTATGCCGAGAAGCATTACGAGAGGTACGGAAAACCGCTGTACAGCTCACACATGCTTGACCTTTCCGAAGAACCTCTTGAGGAGAATATCGAGACCTGCAAGCAGTATCTTGAACGGATGAAAAAACTTGACATGACTCTGGAAATAGAGCTTGGTGTGACAGGCGGTGAAGAAGACGGTGTTGACAATACTGAAATAGACAACTCGCTGCTTTACACCCAGCCCGAAGAGGTTGAATACGCTTACGCGGAACTGATACAGGTTAGCGATAACTTCACGATTGCCGCATCCTTCGGAAATGTTCACGGAGTTTACAAGCCGGGTAATGTGAAGCTTACCCCGAAGATCCTGTTGAACTCACAGAAGCTTATCCAGGAGAAGCATGGAACAGGACCCAATCCGGTGGACTTTGTTTTCCATGGCGGATCAGGATCAACCCAGGAAGAGATACGCGAGGCAATCGACTATGGTGTGATCAAGATGAATATCGATACCGATACCCAGTGGGCTTTCTGGGATGGTGTTCGCAAATACGAAGCCAAAAACCGCGACTACCTGCAGGGCCAGATCGGCAACCCTGAAGGAGAGGACAAGCCGAACAAGAAGAAATACGATCCCCGCGTATGGCTGCGCGAGGGTGAAAAGGCAATGGTAGAGAGACTTAAGGTTGCCTTTGACGATCTTAACTGCATAAACAGGCTGTAACAAACGGTATCTGTCATAAAAAACGCGGAGTAACCTCCGCGTTTTTTTTTGGAACGATGTACCCCCTCCAGGAAAAAAATATATCGCTGCACCGGTTTGTTTGACGAACTGCCGGTCCACGGCAATTTACCATTCTGACAAAAAGCGATGCAGCATCCTCAAAAAGTTTAACACGATCCAGATGAGTGGCCAGGACCGTACCATTCCCCGGAAGGGCCAGTCCGGATCCTCCGTTTCTGCGACCACCGGTATTATAAGGAAAAAAGAGTTATCCAATGAATATTCCCTGCCGTGATTTGAAATTTTTCACCTGATATGCCGTTAACAGCCTTGTACTATAAAACATTGGCAGAAATTTACTTTACCTTTGCAACTCTTTTTAAATTTACGAGCGGATAAGATGCAGGATATCAGAAATATAGCAATTATAGCCCATGTCGATCACGGCAAAACAACCCTGGTTGACAGGATACTTCACCAGGTAAAACTTTTCAGGGACAACCAGGAAGTACGGGATCTTATACTCGATTCAAATGACCTGGAAAGGGAGAGGGGTATAACTATCCTTTCAAAGAATGTGTCTGTTCGCTATAAAGGGATTAAGATCAACATAATAGATACTCCCGGTCACTCCGATTTCGGCGGTGAGGTGGAACGTGTGCTGAATATGGCCGATGCAGTGCTGCTGCTTGTCGATGCCTTTGAAGGCCCTATGCCCCAGACCCGCTTCGTACTTCAGAAGGCCCTGGAGCTTGACCTTCGGCCCATTGTGGTTATAAATAAAGTGGATAAGCCCAACTGCAATCCTGATGATGTTGTTGAATCGGTCTACGAGCTTATGTTCAGCCTTGATGCCAGCGAAGAGCAGCTGGAATTTCCTGTAATTTACGGTTCATCAAAAGATGGATGGATGTCGGCCGACTGGCGGAAGCCTGCCGGCGATATCACCCACCTTCTTGATACCATCCTGGATTATGTCAGGCCTCCCCAGTCACTGCCGGGAACCCTGCAGATGCAGGTAAGCTCCATTGATTACTCATCCTATCTTGGAAGAATTGCCGTGGGAAGGATAACAAGGGGAGCAATAAAGGCAGGGATGCAGGTTTCTGTGGTCAAGGCCGATAGTACAGTGCACCGGTCCGCCGTCAAGGAACTCTACCTGTTCGAGGGACTGATGAAGGAAAAAGTGAAGCATCAGGTTGATGCGGGCGAGATCTGCGCCGTCCTGGGAGTTGAAAATATTGATATAGGAGATACCATCTGCGATTTTGAAACTCCCGAAGGCCTTCCCGTTTTGACCATCGACAAGCCCACCATGAGCATGCTGTTCACCATCAACACTTCGCCATTTTACGGCAGGGAGGGGATCTATGTAACATCCCGTCATCTTCGCGAGCGGCTCTACCTGGAAACCGAAAAGAACCTTGCCATGCGGATTGAAGAGACCGATTCGCCCGAAAAGCTGATGGTTTTTGGCAGGGGGATACTTCACCTTTCCATCCTGGTCGAAACCATGCGCAGGGAGGGATACGAATTCCAGCTTGGCCAGCCGAAGGTGATCCTGAAGGATGTCGAAGGGATCACCCACGAGCCCGTTGAACATCTTACGGTGCTGGTACCTGATGAGCACCAGGGTAAAGTAATAGAGATAGTAACACGGCGCAGGGGTGATATAGTAAATATCCAGCCAAAAAATGACCGTACCCTGCTCGAGTTTGATATCCCTGCCAGAGGGCTCATCGGCCTTACGAATGCGGTATTGACGCTGACCGAAGGTGAGGCAATTATGGCCCACAGGTTCAAGGCATTCGAGCCCTGGAAGGGGGATATAGCCAATCGCCGTAACGGCGCCCTTATAGCGATGGAAACGGGAACTGCAATAGCCTACTCTCTTGACAAACTACAGGACAGGGGAAGGTTTTTCATTGACCCTGGAGAGCAGATATATGCCGGACAGGTGGTAGGGGAGAACAACAGGCATGATGACCTGGTTGTAAATCTGATAAAGACTAAAAAGCTCA
>SLGC01000069.1 GCA_007123885.1 Bacteroidales bacterium
GACACCAGTCCGCGAAAACCCAGATCAGCACCACCCAGCCCTGATCCTGCACTCTGCTCAATTGCCATTCCTTCCCTTCCGTATCATCGAGAAAAAAATCCGAAGCAGGCTCTCCTTCACTTACCGATCCGAACTTTGATTCATCGAGGGACAGGTAGGCATTCAACAGTTTATCGGTGGCGCCCATCTGTTTTTCGATCTGATCGATCGACAATTCAATCTGGTGGCGCACATCGCGTGAAGTATCTTCTTCAAGTCTCTCCCTTAACAAGTCCAGAGACTGTCTGGAACCTATTTGTCCAAGAGAGACCGCTGCCTGCGAGCGAACCATTGTAATGTTGTCATTTGCAAGGACAGATTCAAGGTCCTCTACGGCCTGACCGGCCCTGAGAATACCAAGTGCCATTGCACTTATCTGCCGGACGTGATCGGACCGGTCGGTCAGACCAACCCTGATCCTTCCGGCATCATCAATTCCAGCCCTTACAAGATCCCTGACGGCCAATAGCCGGATCTTCCAGTCCTCATTATCCAGGTCAGCAATACCTGCAACATTAAGATCGCGGTCAAGAGTCATGGAATTATCATCGTTAAGCGGATGAAAATCGTGAGCACGGACTCTTTCAAATACTTCTTTAACTTCAAAGTTAGTGGTTACCGGACTTTTCATGTTTTGTTTATTTTTACTGTATGCTGAGATAGCAAGGGTTAGTAGCAGGAATGTAACAATATGTCTTTTCATAGTTACTAAGTTTTTATGAACCGTCGGGTTGCAGCTCCCTCAATACTGCAATAAGGATGCTGCTATTTAGCCGGGTTCTGTAATCAGGGTTAATATATTGAAACATAATACCTGGCCCGTAAAGCATGGTGATTAAAAAATTATTATTTACAGTCTTCATATCTAACCAAACGCTTAGAAACAGGTTAAAAAAAATCTATTTTACTATTGTATTTGTTTTACTGCAAGTGAAATAAAATCATTCAACTGGTCAGGATCCATTGTTTTTGAAGCAACAGATAATCCCTGCATAACGCCAAGGAAAAAAGCAGACTGTTTTTCAATATCGGTTGTGGCCGATATTTCGCCTTTTGCAACTGCCGTTTGAAGAACTTTTCTCAGCATATTCCTGATAAACCCGAAATAACCGTTCACTTCCCTGACTATATCTTCGTCACTTCTCCCTATTTCGGCTGCTGTATTGACCACAAGACACCCCCTTGAAGTTCCCGGTTCTCTTTTTTTCCGGGCTGCCCTATAGAGGTAATGCTCAAGTTCCTTCATGCCGGCGCCTTCCATAAGAAGATCCTGGTAAACATTTTTCTTGACATGCTCTCCATAAGTACGGATTGACTCAATGAACAGTTGTTTCTTGCTCGAGAAGCTGGAATAGATAGAAAACTGGTTAATGCCCATCTCTTTTTCAAGCAAGCGGACTGAAGTTGCTTCATAGCCGTTGTTCCAGAAAACGTTCATGGCGCGTTCCAGCACTATTTTATCATCGTATGACTTGGTTCTGGGCATAAGATTTATTTTTGCAAATCTAAGCAATTGCTTTTATATAAAACAACTTTTACGCGATTTTGTTCCATCCGGTTTAATTTTGCAAGCCTGCCGGGAGGCACCGGAGAATCCTGTAAATGCCCTGACATACGCAAAAACACCATCGATGGGACAGGCGAAACGGCACCATGGCCTCCTGATAAACAGGGAAAGGACAATAGTTACAAATAAGATCATAAACAGAATAGTGCTTCCCGTAAACTGGAAAAATACCCCGAACACCGCATATTGGGCCAGTCCGGGATTATTCATTGCAATAGCAGTAAGGAGAATCAACAGTGCTGCCGACCATTGAACCCATTTCCATTTCCGGTACCATGACGGCTTGAATGACCTGGCCGGTTTGACCCTGGCAAGCAGTTCCTGGGCAGACCCGAACGGACATACCGAATGGCAGTAAACGTTCCTGCGAAAGATAAGAATCAGTATAATGCTTCCACCTAAGAGCAGATACAGGTAGAGTTCCCTGGTTACATCGGGAAGATACCCGGAGAGTATCGCGGCAATCCGCGTAAGCGTAAGCATCTGGTTATTCATAAAACCAAGCCATACCAGGGTGAAAACAACCAGCATCCAGGTTATGGTTTTTTGCAGTTTGCGGGGACGAATATAGGCAAGTGAGGCTCCGGCAGCCATTATCAGAATGACAAACAGCTCGTTTAAACCAAACACGATACCTGAAAAAGGTTCGCGGGGCAATCCCTCGCTATCCAGGTAGGAGTGACGCACAGCGATAACTATTGCATTGCTTGTAATTGTAGCCCCCGAAACCGCATCGAGGGGCTCATCATAAGCAAACTCCCTGATATTGATATTCCCGGCCTGTGTTAAAAGACCGCTATTGATGATTCTGTCAATGTAAGATGGAGTTTCCGAGTGGCTTGCCAGTTCCAGGCCAAGGATATTACCGGTAGTATCGGTGTGAGTTAATACTCCGACCATACCGTTGTACCCCCTGCCTTCTCCGGCATAAAGAAATCCGGGTTTATCGCGGTTGTTGTCATAGATGACCCATTTATTGTCATTCTCTTTATGAAGGCTGTACTGCCCGGGAGGGAAAACAGATTCAATAAGCTGTTGCTCCGAAGCCGTTTGCCTCAGGGATCCAACGATGTTTGCCAGTATGATCAATACGATGATACCGGCCGCAATAATAATATTTCGTTTGTAAGACTTATCAGCCATTTGGTTTGAGAATTCGCCACAGTCCGGCACCCAGAATGATCATCACCGTCCCGAATACACCCAGGAAAAACAGACCGGCACGGACCTCATGTTCCCCGATAAGGGTAAATCCCCCGGCAATGATCACATAAACACCGGCATACCACAAGGCAGAAAGCATCCATTTCCACCAGCTCATAGATATTCCGGCATCTTTTAGCCAGTAGCCGGCTCCAATAAAAAGCAATATCATCAGTCCGCCCATGACCATCCAGAAAAGCGGCTGTAATATTGAAGATTCAAAAATCACGGTAATGTCCATAAGCCATAAAAGTTAGATATCAAACCATTCATCTGTGCGCAGCCATTTCGGCGGACCGAGGTATGTCCTGTTGTTTCCGTCGGGAGGGGGCAGGTATTCCTGGGCACCGGGATATTCAAAGAATTTCTTTTGCATAGTCAGCATGGCCGAAGCAAACAAACCGGTCGGGTCTCTCGGATCGACCTGGCGCACTATATTGTGCATCCAGTTCCTCTTCCTTGAGTAGGGACAGACGGCAAGGCAGATCCTGCATCCCCGTGAGTGACTTGTGGCAACCGAATTCCAGGTTGTATAGCACTTCTCCTGGTCGATGCCCCAGCGCCTGTATCCGCGTACGTCCTTATCTGGTCTGCCGGCAAAGCTGATCGCTCCGCTGGGGCATTCCTCTGCACAGATCTTACATTTGTCACAAAACTTTTTAATGCCGACATCAATGGGCTTATCAGGTTCAATGGGCATGTCGGTGGTTACGGCCGCAAGGCGGGTATTGGCGCCCAACTCCGGAGTGATCAGCACCCCGTGCCTTCCCTGTTCGCCGAGTCCGGCATCGATTGCTACCGGGGGCATTGCTATCTCATAAGATGTAGGCGGAAAATGGGACCTGGAGGAGTACCCTATTTTCCTGATAAATACCTCAAGTTTGCCTGATATAAAGCGCAGCATTGAATAAGCATCGTATGAATTTCCGTAGGTGGGATTGGCATACATGGAATCCCACTCATGGGGAACGGCAATGACCACGGCATATTTCCAGTGAGCAGGTACATCAAATTCCGTCCGCCCGACACCCCTGAGAAATCCCTGTGTCACCCATTCCTGCTTTAACCGGCATATACCAACAAGTGATGCACCGAATGTATGGGTTATCTGTTTGATAAGGTCGGAACCATGCCGGGGTGATTTCAGTTTAAGATTTGTCTCTGTTATACCCCTGAAATCCGATACTTCAGGCGGACCCTGAGGTTGTGCGGGAAAAGAGCCGCTCAAAAAGCTGGCATGAGCCGAGGAATATGCCTCGGCAAGCAGAAATTCATTTTCATATTCAGGCCAGTTTGCCCGTTGCTCCCGGCCCTTTTCCAGGGCTATTTTATATTGTTCGAGTGCGCCGGGATGCTCCCGGTAATAATTTCTCAGAGGCCCGGGCAATGCCTCGGCCCCCTGGTCGAAAGTCCACCGCGGACCTTCCGTTGCATTCATCAGTCTCCGGAGTTCGCCCAGACGCTTAAAGAGGTCCTCTATATATTCAATACGGCGGGGAGTGCCGGTTTGTACGTAAGTCGGTTTATCGGCCAGGAACGGTTTGCGGTTGAAGAACTGGTCACCGCCATAGGCGGTCCTGCCCCAACCGGTATAGCTGTCCCTGCTGCGCCCAGCTCCAAACCCTGCTGCTGCGGCTCCCGCCAGCGATAAAGCACCGCCTATCACCCCGGCCTTTTTAAGGAAATCTCTTCTGTTTAATTCACTATCCATCGGAAAATATTTAAGTTGACCGTTCAAACATATTAATTTAAACGGAGTCTTCATTATAAATGCCTTCTGAAAATCTCATTTCGGCTCACAGAATGCCTGAATCCTGATCAATGAAATTCCCCGGGGCTCTGCCCGGGAAAGTATTCCTAATATTGAATTTTTAGTTCAATTCGATCTTCTATAATTCCTGCACTTCAGTCTTTTAAAAAATTATACACAACGTTCTGAAGTATAAAAAATTGATTTTTAAGTAAGTAATTAATTATTACCGTGAAATTGTTATAGTCCGGGATAGGTATGCTTTATGTTTGAAAAATATTGCCAGGTGAACAATATACTGCACGTGAGTTCGACCGAAGGTCTAGAAACCATGCGGAAGAGCCGATTTAACAAAGATAATTAGTCAGGATCCGGACAGTTAAACGACGTTTTATTTGAAGATTATTACTTTAAGTTTCTCACTAAACCATGAATGGATGTACCAGAACAGGTGAAAAGATAATACAGGAAATAAGGTATAAAACATGCACTGGAAAAATGAAACTTTAATGGGTGTGAAGCTTTGGTAAATTTTTTAATTAAAACTATTCGACATGAAAACAAAAATCACACAAACAATTGTTGGTGGTATAGTAGCCACCGTGGCCATGAGTATCTTTAATATGATAGCTCCTGTTTTGGGCATGCCGGGATTGAATGCACCGGCAATGCTATCGATGATGATGAGTATACCTATGTTTTTAGGATGGGTGATGCATTTTATGATCGGGATAATTTTTGCACTGATTTATGCATACCTGATACTGCCAATGTTGATAAAAATTGATTCAAAATCCGTTAGAGGGATTATTTTTGGGGTGATAGCATTTATTATCGGAAACATTGGAGTAACGATTCTGGGCGCTATTTTTGGCGATATGCCGCCACCTGAAGAAGGCATGCTGCCCATGATGATAGAAAGTTTGCTTGGCCATATCCTTTTTGGGATTATTGTTGCCTTGTTTGTAGTTAATTCTGAGTCCGCGGAAAGCCACTAAAAATCGAAACAGCGGAATTTTTATATCTGCCGGAGACTTCACTGTCAAAAGGCAGGTTTCTTCTTCCCAAAGAAGTTGCCTTTTTCTTTGAGAATGCCTGCATACAGATTTCGTCCGGCAGATATTCCCGACCTGGGATATCTGGCCGGACACCCCTTATTTCAGTCACGCATGGACGGCGTAAAATAAAGTTCTCCCTGCCGGCTATGATGACAGGGAGAACAATTAATCCATTAATATTTTTATGGATTCTTAAACTCTTCTTGTATAAAAATTAATGATGGACTGCATCCGGATCATAGGGCACCATCCAATTGGGAATAAACTCAAAATCAATTCCCGGGGTAACTTCATATGAATCTGGAGCATGCGGTGGTCCCCCGTCAAAGGTAAAGAAAGTCCTTGCAGTATGTTTCAACCAAACGATCTTTTCAGGATGAAGACTGCCATCTTCTACGCTCACCCACTCGTGATAATGCACATATCCCCTGGAGGCATACCGTTCTGCTTTCTCCTGGGTCCATTCATCTATTATTCCATCAACCATGTAAAGTAATTCGCCGTCATCGGCATCCGACGACCACCATCTGGGTGTTCCGAAAGGACCGGTGTTGTAATGCTTTCCTACCAGTCTGTCAGGGCCTGACTGTACCCAGTAATGACCGGGGACATCCGTAGCATCTTCGCCTGGACCTACAGGTGGTCCCATCAAATAGTAACCTTCCCCGTCAATTTCTACCATGATGCCCTGAACGAAACCTTGTGTTCTGCTATGGGCCGGCCTTGATTTTTCATCGTTGCCCGATGCACGGGCAGATTTCAGCTCAACATTATCAATAGCTGAGTCAGGTTCATTTTCAAGGACCAGCTCATCAGATTTTTGGCAAGCGCTGGCCAGAACTACAACCCCTGCAATAAATGCTAAATTTCTTAAATTAATTTTTCTCATAATCACAAAACTTTAAATTAGAATTATTAATTAACTATTAGTGAAAACTTTAACCTGAGCTAAATTTTTCATCCAATGCCTGATAGTCTGGAATTTTTAATCGGTAAATACAGTGAAAACCATTTAATCACTTGATGAATAAATCCGGAGGATTTAACCCTGACAGGGGAAATTGTTTTTGCCCCTTAACGGGGGAAATTGTTGGTTTTTGACCTGACGGAGGAACTTGTTGATTTCACCCTTGCCAAGAGAAATAGTTAATTTAACCCTCTGACGGAAGAACGAACTATAATTATCTGTTTATAATCACTTTCCCAATCTCAACGAACTGTTCGGGATTACGGTAACCGGCCGTTTGTGCTATAAACTCACCGTTACTGTCGACAAAGATCAAACTCGGATATCCGCTGATTTCATACTTTCTGGCCAGTTCAATTCCTTCCCCTTTTTCCCCGTCAACCATAACGTTGATAAAGTTGGCATTATAAAATTCTCCCACCTCCCCGTCAGGGAAGGTTTTAGCTTTAAGTGCATTGCAGGGACCGCACCAACTGGCCGAAATATTGAGAAAAATGGGCTTGCCTTCTTCTTCTGCCGTTTTCAGTGCCTCCTCCCATGTCCCCTCGTGGAAGGATATACCGGTTTCAGTTTCGCTACCGGAATTGCTTTTCAAAGAATATGCAAGAACTATAAAAGCAATTAGCAGGATTGGCGATAATATTTTAAGTTTTCTCATAATTTATTCTTTAGTGTTTGTTTTCTTTAACTGTCGCAGAAAGATCAAATCCTTACATTTTTTTTACTGAAACTATTTATTTATCAAAGTGGTTCGATTCCCTACCCTCCGGGGAGGGAATAATAGATTCCTTTTGATACTTCGGGACTCTGCCCCAGAGGTGTTCATCACAAAGATACTTTATTATTTTTAATCCAAGCATACGCTTAGATATTATACAAAACTCCGGCATATTTGTTCAATATAATTTTAAATCAGAGTCCTGAAACGGGATCTATAACAATGAATACCACATGTATTCCTGGGTTTATACTGCAGGGACACGGCAGCATCCATGACTGCTGGTTCATGGTAATAATTCGCTAAAATCGGATTATCCGGATCCGACATCAACAGACGATGGCTTTAATCCGTCTCGCAAAGGCGATTTTTTTCAACTCATACATCATGCACGGATTCGAAGGGTTATTGCAGCGTCTCATGACTATGACATGCAGCTTCTTGAAATTTTGGTGAAAATATCACGGCCTTGACGGGTTATTGTGCGGCCAGTACCAGTAAATGCAACTCCCTGAAATGCTCGTGAAAATCATCATGGCCTCGTAGGGACATTGCCGCGCCCGGGGATTACGATTCTTCCAACCCTTCCAGCATTGAGGGAATCAATTCGGATACCGTAGGATGGGGTATTACCGAATCCCTGATAACGGTATACGGAACACCGGCATACATTATATTAAGGATTCCACTTATAATTTCATCTCCTCCAACACCCAGTATCGATGCACCGAGAATTTTTCTGGTCCGGGAATCAACAATAATACTCATGGACCCTTTGGTTTCGCCTTTTTCAAGGGCCCTGTTAACCCTGTCCATTGGCATTTTTGCTTCCATTATTTCATAACCCATGTCTTCAGCCTCTGTTTTGTTCATCCCGGCCCGGCCCAGCGGAGGATCTATATACAGGCAGTAGGTTATGATGCGGTCGGTGACCTTTCGGTTTCCCCCTGAAAATTTATTATCTGCTATAATTTCAAAATCATTATACGAAGTATGGGTAAATGCCCCCTTGCCGTTACAATCGCCCAGGGCATAAACTCCCTTAACACTGGTTTCCAGATAATCATCTACTTTGATATAACCCCGCTCATCGGTTTCAATACCACCGGCTTCCGGATTTAAGGTGTCGGTATTTGGCCTGCGGCCAACTGCGAGTAAAATATGGGAACCGGTAATTTCAGGATCACCCTCATCACATTCCAGCTTAACAGTCACCGAACCATCCTTATTTTTTATACCCTGAACACAGGTTGAATTGAGGCGAAACTCTATCCCCTCCTCTTTCAAAAATTCGAGTATCTGCCCGGTTATCTCATCATCCTCACGTCCAATAATTTTTGGTCCTTTTTCTACGATGGTCACTTTGCTTCCGAATCTTCTGAACATCTGTCCGAATTCAAGTCCCACATAACTGGCACCTATAATTATAAGATGCCCGGGAAGCTTTTCAAGCTGCAAAATTGACTTATTTGTAAGATAATCCAGCTCTTTGAAGTCGTCCGGAATGACCGCCCTGGCACCGACGTTTATGTATATTTCATCAGCCCTTAGTTCGGTGTTGTTTACAGAAATGGTTTTTCCCCCGGTAAAACGGGCTTCCCCCTTAAAGAATGTGATGTTATCATCGTCCTTAACACCTTTGCTTATACCATCAGTTGATTTCCTGACTATTGCATCTTTGCGTTCTTTAACTTTCTTAAGGTCAACCGAAGATCCTTCAGGAATGATCACACCCAGACCTTTTCCATTCACAGCATCCCACATCCTTCTGGCACTGGCCACATAAGCCTTGGTCGGGGTGCAGCCATCATTAACACAGGTGCCTCCAAAATGTTCCTTTTCAATAAACGCAACTTTCTTCCCGGCAGCAGCCATTTTAAAAACCAGGGGAGTACCCGCTTGCCCTGAACCAATAATTATTACATCAAAGTTTTCCATCTTATTAGATTTTAATATTTAATTTCCTGAAGCCATTGCAGGGTAAAGGGTTATACCACCATCCACAAACAGTATAGTGCCAGTAACTTATCAGACTGACCCGATGCCAGCCAAATTGCAGCTTCTGTAATATCTTCGGGTTCTACCATACACCAACATGGTAATGTTGTCATTAATAGCAGAGTCCCATTGGAATCCTTACACAATAATTGCATGGACAGTTATTTTAGGAAACTAACCAGCGAAAACCACCTGTTATTATCGGTAAAAATCCGTTCTATGCTGAGACCTGCATGACCGGCCAATTCTGAAATACGGCTTTGTGAAAATTTATATGAGTTTTCAGTATGGATTGTCTCTCCTCTTCTAACAAGTACTTTGGAAGAGAGGAAGGGACTTTCAATCCTCACTTCTCTTACCGCCCTGAGATGCATCTCGATTCTTGATTCCCTGGTATTGTAAAAAGCGAAATGTTCAAAATGCTCCGGATCAAGATCGGCACTGATCAGATTGCTGATGACCCTGATAATATTCCTGTTAAATGCTGCCGTAAC
>SLGC01000294.1 GCA_007123885.1 Bacteroidales bacterium
AAAACACATTTAGCCTGCAAGGAAAAAATTCGTGAACTGTTCAGGATCAGAAATACCTGGTCGAGTCCTGAAAATTTCATGAAGCAAATTATCGAAAATGCAAATACGTGTCAATTAATTGTGAATTTATTTTTACATAAACAGTTAATATATAATTAATTTAAATAAAATAGAGAATTGTGATTCGAGCCGCATAAGTAAATTTGCCAATTTTATAACATTTATAATCAATTAAATAACATATTTAAAGGAAATAAATGACATGGATTTTGTATTTTACAATTAATGGATATATTTTTATTGTGAATTTTAATATGTGACATACGTAACAAAAAATGATCAGCAACTTACAGACAAGGCGGCTTCAAAAATACAGGATGGCCCTGCTGCGGTTAAAGAAGATGGGTTTGAAAAAAACATTTTCCCATAGTCTTTCGGATGAAACCGGGATAAGCCCCGAACTGATCCGAAAGGATTTTTCGATACTCGGTATAAGAGGTAAAAGGCGGGGGGGATACGAAATAGAGGGCCTGCTTGATGAACTGAAAAAGCTGTTCGGCAGGGTAAAGGAGCAGAATGTCGTGCTTGTGGGCCTTGGCAATATCGGTTCTGCCCTGGTAAATTATGAGAATTACAGGCAAAGCAATATGCATCTGGTAGCAGCTTTTGATATAGATCCCTCGAAGCGGCAGCGGAAATATCCTGTCCCGGTATACACACTTGACAATCTCAGGGAGGTGGTGGATGCATTTGAAGTGTCAGTTGCCATCCTTGCCGTGCCTGAATTTTCAGCCCAGGAGACAGCCAATTACCTGGTTGAAAACGGGATCCGGGGGATCTTAAACTTTGCACCGGTACTGCTGAAGCTGCCCGGGCATGTCCTGGTTAATAATATTAATGTTATGATCGAACTTGAAAGGCTTATGTTTCATCTTGGTATAAGGCAAAATGCAGAGCTTGTCTGATATTTTTCCTGGAATTTCCGGGTTCGTATCCGGTACTTCACTTATTGCATAACAGAAGGATCACTTTGTTTTTTTTGATAATCCGTAATGAGGTTGACACCGTAACAAAAAAAATATGGCCGTAATTCCGGCATATATTAAGGCCATGCAGATAAATATAGACGGCAAGGTTCAGGGCGTCGGCTTCAGACCTTTTGTCTACCGGCTCGCATGTGAACTGTCACTGAACGGTTGGGTCAGGAACAGAAGTGATGGTGTGGTTATACATGCAGAAGGTCCGCCGGATCATCTTGAAGATTTTCTTGATCTTTTGCCTTCGCGAGCACCCGAAGTATCGGTTATATCCAGGCTGGAAAGCCGTCCTGTTCCTGCTGCAAATTTTAAAAGGTTCACTATCAGGTCCAGCAGTTACCTTTCGGGAAGCATTACCGGCATCAGTCCGGATATAGGTGTTTGCGATAAATGCCTTGCCGATATGGAAAACCAGGGCCACCGCCTTGAATACCCGCTTGTAAACTGCACCTTCTGCGGTCCGCGCTTTTCTATTGTCGGCGCACTGCCCTATGACAGGTCAAATACCAGCATGAGGGAATTTGAAATGTGCGATGTTTGCAGGCATGAATATTATGATCCCTTGGACCGCAGGTTTCATGCCCAGCCTGTTGCCTGTAACGGGTGCGGCCCTGTTTATAAAATGGAAACCATTAATGAAGAGAAGGTTGCCGGCTCCGTGACTTATATTTCAGAAATCACAGAGGGTAAGGAAATAATTGAAAAACTCTGTACTATCCTTGAAAACGGGGGTGTTGCGGTCGTAAAAGGGACAGGAGGGTATAACATTATTTGTGATGCGACGAATGATCAGGCAGTAAGGAGGGTCAGGGATATCAAGGGCCGGGAAAAAAAACCGTTTGCAGTCATGTTCAGGAATACCGGGACAGTAAGAGAACATTGTATTGTCTCTGAAAAGGAACGGGAAGTACTTGAATCATGGCGAAAACCGGTTGTATTGCTGGCGAAGATTGCCCCCGTCGTCATGTTCAGGAATACCGGGACAGTAAAGGAACATTGTGTTGTCTCTGAAAATGAACGGGAAGTACTTGAATCACGGCGTAAACCGGTTGTATTGCCGGCAGAGAATGCCCCCGTCGTCATGTTCAGGAATACCGTGACAGTAAAGGAACATTGTGTTGTCTCTGAAAAGGAACGGGAAGTACTTGAATCACGGCGAAAACCGGTTGTATTGCCGGCCCCCGTCATGCCCGTTTCGTCAGCGGTCGGAGGTCCACTTGATACAATCGGTGCTATCCTGCCCTATATGCCTTTTCATCACCTGCTGTTTGCAAATGTAAAAATAGATACTCTGGTTTATACAAGCGCAAATATCTCAGATCTTCCTATAGTTGCCGGCGACGAGAAGGCCGGAAAATTATTTCTTCCGGCAGCCGGAGCATTAGTATCCTATAACAGGGAAATTATCAACCCGGTCGATGATTCTGTCTGCCGGGTAACAGCCGGGGAGGCCATGGTGATACGCCGTGCGCGGGGATATGTGCCTGATGCCGTCAAACTCCCGTTTGAAGCGGATGGCATATTTGCCGCAGGTGCCGACATGAAAAATGTCTTTGCCATTGGCAGGGATAGCCGGGCAATCCTGAGCCAGCATAACGGCGATCTTGACAATTATGAAGTTTTTTGCCGTTACCGGCAGAATATTGACAAGTTCAGTACCTTGTTCAGCTTCAATCCCCGGCGGGTGGCCTGCGACCTGCACCCGTATCATTATTCCACCCGGTTTGCCGAACGGTTGGCCGGCGAAACAGGAAGCAGGCTGATCAGGGTGCAACATCACCATGCCCATATTGCATCATGCATGGCTGAACATCATCTGGCAGAACCGGTGATAGGCGTCTGTTTTGACGGTACGGGATATGGTGATGACGGGAAAATATGGGGCAGCGAATTCATGGTATGCGATTACACATTTTACCGGAGGCACCATCACCTGGACTATATTCCCCTGCCGGGAGGTGACAAGGCCATAAGGGAGCCATGGAGAATTGCCCTGGGCTGCCTGCAAATTACGGGTCATAGAGATACAGGCAGGTGGATCAACACTTACCTGAAAGATATATCTGTTGAAAAGATCAGCGCTATAGAGAAAATGATCAAAAAGGGGATAAATACCCCTTTCAGCTGCGGTGCCGGAAGATTGTTTGATGCTGTGGCGGCACTCACCGGTATATGCAGAATTTCAGGGTATGAGGGAGAGGCCCCGATGCTTCTTGAATCGATATGCAGACAGGATATTGAAGATGGTTATGAATTTTCATCCGGGTTACCTGCAATAATTGATCAGGTTATGCATGATCTCAGGGAAAAAACCGCTCCGGGGATAATTTCTGCACGGTTTCATAATGGGCTGGCCCTCTTTGTGAGTGAAACAGTGGCGCGGATATCAGAGTTATCGGGTTGCAGAAAGGTGGTGCTGAGCGGAGGGGTATTTCAAAACTCTTATCTGACCGGCAGTATCATCCGTTTATTGAATCAGGAAAAATATGAGGTCTTTACCGGAAGGACAGTCCCCGTTAATGACGGTGGGGTGGCCCTGGGACAGTTGGCTGTGGCATCATTTAATAAATAAAAAAATATGTGCTTAAGTATACCAGCAAGGATAGTTTCTGTAGATGAAGATTATGCCGTTGTAAGTTTTGGCGGAAATACCTTCAGGGCCGGAGTGCAGCTGCTTGACGATGTGCGGCCCGGTGATTATGTACTGCTGCATGCAGGCTTTGCAATACAAAAACTTGATCCTGCCGAGGCTGAAGAGACCTTGCGTCTTATTGATGAGATGCAGGATCCCGGCAACGATCGCCAGTAAAAATCAAAAGTGGGAATATGGATCTTATAAAGCCTTTCAGGGATCCGGCAAGGGTTGACAAGCTGCTGGAAATGATCCACAGGGAAGCCACCGGTAGTTACCGGTTCATGGAAGTTTGCGGGGGTCACACTGCTGCCGTTCATAAATACGGAATAAAAGAATTGTTCCCCGGAAACATCAGCCTGATTTCCGGACCGGGATGTCCGGTATGCGTCTCCTCCGGATCATTTATAGATCATGCCATAGCTTTGTCCCGGCGGACCGATACCATTACCGCATCATTCGGCGACCTTCTGAGAGTGCCCGGCGGGAGCAAAAAAACACTTTATGAGGCTAAAAGCCGGGGAGCGGATATCAGGATAGTATATTCAATAAATGAGGCACTTAATATTGCGAAAAGAAATCGACAAAAAAGGATCCTTTTCCCTGCAATAGGATTCGAGACCACAGCTCCGGGCAATGCTGCGGGAATACTGGAAGCTGAACGGAATGAGATCAGGAACTTCCTGATGCTTTCCGCTCAGAAAATAATGCCCCCCGCAATGAAGGCTGTGGCAGAGGGTGAGACAAACATAAACGGGTTCGTTTGTCCCGGTCATGTAAGCGCCATCACCGGCAGCGGCATATACAGGTTCCTTGTTGATGAACATGGCACAGGCTGTGTCATCGCGGGATTTGAACCGGTAGATATACTCTCATCCGTTCTGATGCTTTTAAGGCAGGTAAACAATCAGCGGCCTGATGTAGAGATACAATACCGGCGGGCCGTTAAACCTGAAGGAAATGTACTGGCAAAAAATATCATGAACAAGGTTTTCGGCTTGTCGGATGAATGGTGGAGAGGATTCGGAATAATACCCGGAAGCGGATTGCAACTGAAACCGGAATATGAAAAATTTGATGCACGCAGGGTTTTCCCGGGTTATACTTTCACTGAGCAGGAAAATGAAGGGTGTATTTGCGGCAGCATTCTCAGGGGTTTAAACACCCCGGCCGATTGTCCGTTATATGTTTCCGAATGTACCCCGGATCATCCGGTGGGGGCGTGTATGGTCTCATCCGAGGGTGCCTGTAATGTTTATTATTGTACCGGGAAACGGGTCTATTCAGAATGATATTGTTATCGCCGTTTTTTAAATGGAGTTTTCATAAATTTACTTGAGCTATGCCCGATATTGATTCACATATCCAGCTGGGTCACGGCAGCGGGGGAGAGATGATGCAAACCCTGCTTGAGGAATTATTCCTCCCCTGGTTCGGTCAGCCCTTTCCGGGCGGTATGGCCGATTCGGCAATACTGCCGGTAACAAAATTGCTGCCCGCTTTCACTACCGATTCATATGTGATAGATCCGATAATATTCCCGGGCGGGAATATCGGGACACTGGCCGTGTGCGGTACGGTAAACGATCTTGCCGTAACAGGTGCAAAACCAAAATATATTAGCGCGGGATTCATCATCGAGGAAGGTTTCCCCACGGCAGTGCTGCGTGAGATCATAAAATCCATGGCAGAAGAGGCAGGGAAGGCCGGGGTAAAGATAATAACAGGTGATACCAAAGTGGTTGAAAAGGGTAAAGTTGACAAGATATTTATAAATACTACCGGCATCGGTTACCTGGAGGAAAAGCATTTTCATATTCACAGGGGCAGCAATGCAGTAGCCGGGGATATTATCATTACCAACGGGTATATTGGTGATCACAGCATAGCTGTTCTTTCTGCAAGGGAAGAATTCGATTTTGCCAGTCCCGCGATATCCGATTGTTCCAGCCTGGCCGGCATGATCGGCAATGTGCTGGCCCAAACTGACGGTGTACGATGGATGAGGGATATCACCAGGGGAGGACTGGCCACGGTGATCTGCGACCTTGTGGATTCCAAGGACTTCGGTGCAAAGCTTATGGAAGAGGATATACCTGTGAGGGAATCCGTTGAAACAGCATGTGATATGCTCGGATACGACCCTCTTTATCTTGCCAATGAGGGGAAGGTATTGATGGTCGTCGACAGGAATGAAGCAGACAAGGTTCTTCAGATAATGAAACAGGATCCCACTGGTAAGGATGCTGCAGTAATAGGAGAGCTCACCGGTTCCAATCACGGTGAGGCTCTGTTGTACACCGGAATCGGAGGGGGAAGCCGCCTTCTTCATCCCCTGCCGGGTGAACAGTTACCAAGGATCTGTTGAGAGTCTCATCATGCACGAACTGGCCATTATAGAGGATATGTTCCGTATAATCCTGAAGATTGCGGACGAAAACCGGTTGGAAAGGATAGACAGGGTCACTATGGAGATCGGTGAATACCGGCAGATCGATCCCTCTGTTTTCAGGTTTGCCTTTGAAGCTGCCAGGGAAGGGACAATTGCCTCAGATGCCCGGCTGGATATTGAGTTCCAGACCGTGGAGATGAGATGTGAGGAATGTGGCAACTCTTTTTCCATTGAAAATTTCATATTTAAATGTCCCCGCTGCAGGAGTGGAGATCTGCATATCATAAAGGGCATGGATATATTCATCAAAAGTATCGAAGGAGAATAGCTATGGAAATAAAAGTCATGAAAAATGTCCTTGACCGGAACAGGGATATGGCCGCCCGGGTACGGGATATCCTGAGCGCCCGGGGCATCAGGATGATCAATATGATAAGCTCGCCCGGAGCAGGGAAGACAAGTCTTCTTGAAGTTATATGTGAAAAGCTGTCAGGTGAGATCCGCATGGCCGTCATTGAAGGTGATGTTGCGACCGACAGGGATGCTCAACGCCTCAAAAAATATGATATCCCTATCGTCCTTATCAACACCGGGGGAGGCTGCCATCTGGATTCCAACAGTATTGATATTGCTCTCAGGGAATTTGACCTGCACAGCCTGGATGTCATTTTCGTGGAGAATGTAGGAAATCTTGTTTGCCCTGCCCATTTCGACCTTGGAGAGAATTTCAAGCTTGCACTTGTCAGTACCACGGAGGGAGATGACAAGCCCATCAAATATCCCATGCTGTTCAGGGAGGCCGGTGCCGTAGTTCTCAATAAAACCGACCTGATGGATTGTTCCGGCTTTAACCGTCAGACATTTATTTCAGACCTTGACAACGTCAACTCACAGGTTCCCCTGTTTGAATTGTCCTGCCGGACAGGTGAGGGAACAGATGCATTCATGGAATGGCTGAAGCTGTCTATATCCAAATAATTCAACCTTCCTCTTTACTGCTGGCTACCTGTTGAAAATATCCAGTATCGTCCTGCTCATGGCCGCCACCCCGTCAGTGAATGAAGGCTGGAAATCGGGGACGAAGGCCGAGTTATGCAGTGGCGGGAGGAAAGTGCCGGATTCCAGGTGATCCCGGTACAATTCATGATTTACCCCGCCCAGCCAGAACAGGGCAACAGGTATATTTTCACTTGTTCTCCCATACCTGCCAAAATCTTCTGCCACTGTCATCGGATCGACCTGCCATACCTTATCCTGCCCGAGGATATTGCGCATGGAACCTACAGAGTTCAAAACCAGATCAGCATCATTTACTGTTGGAGGTGTCAGCTGATCGGAAAACGTAATAACCGGCATTTTATCTTCCGGCAGGCCGGCTGCTATTGCTGCTCCATGTGAGATCCGGCTGATTGCATCAATTATTTGCCGGTATATGTTGTCCTCAAAAAACCTGATTGTAAGCATAAGGTTTACTTCTTCAGGAATGATATTGTGTCTTGTTCCTCCCTGGACGGATCCTACTGACACCACCGCAGGTTTTACAGGATTTATTTCCCGGCTTACTATAGTCTGAAGGTCAAGTATTATTCGTGCAGAAAGTACAATGGGATCTACCGTGGTATGAGGCATGGCGCCATGCCCTCCTGATCCCTGGATCTTCAGGTCGACAGACCTGACACCGGCAAAAATCGGTCCGGGAAAATAGCCGACTGAACCGGCAGGCATATCTGCACTCACATGATAAGCCAGGGCATAATCAGGCACCGGGAATCTTTCAAATAAACCGTCATTAAGCATATCCCTGGCTCCGGCGCCTATTTCTTCGGCCGGCTGGGCAACAGCTACAATGGTGCCGTTCCAATGATCTTTCATATTAACCAGGGTATTCAGTACACCGAGCCAGATAGCCATATGGAGGTCATGACCACAGGCGTGCATCACAGGAACTTCATTTCCCGATGCATCTTTTATCATCACCTTGCTGGCATAATCAAGACCGGTGGTTTCCCTGACAGGAAGAGCATCCATATCGGTCCGCAACATTACCGTTTTCCCCTCTCCGTTACGTAAAACTCCAACCACCCCATTTCCACCTATCGATTCAGTAACTTCAAATCCCAGTGATTCCAGGTTCCGGGCCATTTTGGCGGCTGTTTCGAATTCCATCAGGGATAATTCCGGGTTCTGGTGCAGATCTTTATAAATAGCTTCATATTTACCGGTTATCCCTTTGATGATGCTGAATATTCTTTCATTCAGATCTTCTGTCTGTGAAAAGGAATTTGCAGTAAAATAAAAGGCAAGTAGCATGATCGGTATTCTTCTCATATGATTTGGTCCAGATTCAATAATACCCTGCAAATTTAACAGAATATCAGGATTTAATTGCATTTTGTTTTTACCTGCCATACATTTGTAAACAGAAATCGGTTGGTTTAATATCTTACTTAAAGCAGTTTATTAATTATCCCATTCATACCACCAAACGACAATAAACTAAAATGTTCCCCTGAATGATAATGCAAGAAATTATCATATATCCCGATCCTTAACACTGATTTCTTAACCTGTAAATATTAAAAGTATGAAGAAAACCAGCCGTCGTGAATTTATTGCCACCACCGGTGTTGCTGCAGCAGGATTGGCCATGAATACCTCATCCCTGACTGCAGGCAGCTATAAGCGGATACTGGGAGCAAACAACAAGGTTCGTCTTGGCTTTATCGGAGTCGGGAATCATGGTTCTTTGTTATTGCGGACTTTCATGCAGCATTCTGATTGTGAAGTAGCGGCATTGTGCGATGTTTATGAACCTTACCTGAACCGTGTCCGTTCCGGCGTGGACAAAAGATTCCTGAACATTCAGGGACGTCCGATACCCCTGTTGGATGAGGTATTCACCAATAAAGTGGATCTGTACAGAGATTATCGCAAATTACTGGAAGATAAAACCATCGATGCTGTTGTCATTGCCACACCGGATCACTGGCATGCTCTGCAATGCATCGATGCATGCACTGCCGGAAAGGATGTTTATGTGGAAAAACCACTGAGTATGACTGTGAGGGAAGGAAAGGCCATGGTTGATGCCCGGAATAAAAACGGAAGAAAGGTTCAGGTGGGACTTAACCGCAGGGGGACAGCTGTATACCAGAGGCTGGCAAAGGAAATACCCCAGGGCAAAATAGGAAAGGTGATTGTTGGCCGTGCTGCGAGGCGAAGTAACATGTATCCCAATGGGATAGGAAAAATGAAGCCGGAACCGCCCCCGGCCGGTCTTGATTGGGATATGTGGCTTGGACCACGGGCTTACAGGCCTTATCAATATAATATTGCCCCTTATAATTTCAGGTGGTGGAGTGATTATTCCAGCCAAATGGGAAATTGGGGAGTTCATTACATGGATGTCATCCGCTGGTTGATGGGGGAGGAATACCCCGAATATATCACCGCACATGGTGATAAATACGTACTTGACCATGATGCAGATATTCCTGATACAATGCATGTAACCTTCAGACCTCCTGATCTGGTCCTTGGTGACCAGATAATTACGTCATTTATGTCGCAAACGGAAAATGTCGTAAATTAGCCGGAAAAATCAGATATGCAGCAGATACTTCCAGTTTTCCCTG
>SLGC01000026.1 GCA_007123885.1 Bacteroidales bacterium
GGTTTGTCCGGCAGGTTGAGCAACCGGTTCCCGGGTTTGTCCGGCAGGTTGAGCACCTGGTTCCCGGGTTTGTCCGGCAGGTTGAGCAACCGGTTCCCGGATTTGTCCTGATAGCCGGTCATCTTTCTGCCCGGGTATTGCTGTCTCTTCCGTGTCATAGTTAATTACCCTGATAATCCTCTCAGGTGTTCCGGTCATCAACGTTACATCATCTTCCCACTGGTAGAAATATACAAAAGGTAAATCCTGGTATAGCCGAAGGGCTCTTCCCTTGTGCAATAATGCAAGCTGTTTCAGGTCGAATGCCATCCAGTATAATTGCTCTGACCTGCTTATTTCATCATAATTTTCAGCCTCATCTATTAAAACCTTTGATTTATCAATGTAATCCCGGGCCATACGCTCCAGTTTCACGGGTCTGTCAAGTTCATCCATAATTTCTTCAGGATGTTTACCTCTTTCGGTCCTGGAATTTTTATCATAAATCTCAAAGAAAGTCAGGCCGGCCGTAAAGAGCTCATCAAAGGCTATCTCCAGGTCCGGCAGGCTTTCCGATTCAACTGCCCTGGCAATCAGACGGTAAGCGATTTCCCTTTGCTGTTCAACCCTTTTCAATTCACGATTGTCTTCTTCAGTAAATTCAAGATGGAGTTGATTTAAACCATCCCAAATATCAAGTTGTGAATAAACCGGGCTTAAGATACCAGGCGCATAAAATATCAGGATACTTAATATAACTTTTAATTGCATTATAAACCTGTTTAATGTAAATACAATTTCAGATTTCAATCCCATGCTTCCTGCGGCCAAGACCACCTGCAACCGTATGCAGTATGATTTACACATCCGCACCTTTCAGTCAAACTTGCAAAACCGAGTTCCGGCCACTGTAATGTCCTGCCGGGACTCTGAAGGTTCGTCCGAAATAGTTCAGGATCTGTCTACAGGCAGAAGGATAGCATCTACAATTCTTTCAAATATTTCAGGCTGTCTTGTCAGATCCTGTCCTGTATAAATCATCATGTAATTGCGAAATGAGCCAAATACAACCTTGTTACCTTCTTTATCTTCAAAATAATCATAATTGACATAATTGTTACTTTCGGTGTATATATACCGGGAATCCATTCTCATGGTTTCACAGGCAAATTCCAGGCCTTTTGTAAGAGAATCGGTATTTTGATACTTTAATAACAATATCTGGTATGTCCCGAAATCACCATGAGCACCTTCATCAAAACCTGAAATATAATCAATATCACTTTCTGTATTATGGTTCATTCCTCCGGACCCGCGAAAATACCGGGTTCTTTCACTGACAAAACCCTCTTCCGGAAGAAATTCAATTACTTTTGGTCTTAATCCCGGGGGTTTGATCTTATTGTCCATAATATCTGCCATATGGAAAATTCCGTCCTTTATATCCTTTTCTGTCGAATTGGAATATATTTTAATATAATAATCGCCCTTCCATAAATGAAGCTTGTTGTTAATGCTAAATGATTCATCGCCAAAAACAGCCTTGCTGCCCTCGTGCATCCGGCTGACTGAAAAAAGCCCATATGCACCGCCATTATCATTCATCCATTTTATTTCCAAATAGATCACATTCCCATCCTTGTTTATAAACTCTGCAGTTACAATTTTTCGCAAGCCATATTCCAAAAATACCTGCTTCATATCCGGATAAAGCTCTTCCCATTCGCCGCAAGTGTGAAATAACGGTCCGTTAGCAGCAATCCAGCCTGAAAGTTCAGAAGCATCAGGAAGTATAAGTAAAAACGAATCTTTATCATTATTTTCCAGGGAAAACAATGACTGGAGAAGGATTATGAATA
This sequence comes from Bacteroidales bacterium, assembly GCA_007123885.1. Lineage (GTDB taxonomy): Bacteria > Bacteroidota > Bacteroidia > Bacteroidales > PUMT01 > PXAP01. Next base: position 1,839 of record SLGC01000026.1, read on the forward strand.
AAACCGCAACATTAATCATCAAAGCAGGTTGTTTTATATATATCGGTGTATTAGCCGGATGCCGGAAATATGTGGACCAGGTAAATTTATTTATTTTTCATCACATCTGATTGTTTTTTTAGTAAATTAATGTTATTGTTCACTAAAAAGCAGATGTGATATTACTGGCACTCTAATCATCCTTTTCGATATCGCTCAGGTGGAGATTGAGGGCTCTGACCGAAATCTGGATTTCCCATATGGAAATTCCAAGAGAACCAATCAAAAGTACCAGTGCCACTCCAAAAACATATACGGCAATTATCATATAACTGATGTATATCAGGAACATACAGACTACACAAAGCAACAGGCTGGTGATCCCGTATATCTGCATGTGCCTTATAAGAGAGATCCGGAGGCGCAGATTTTTGATCTGCCCGAACAGCAAAGAATCGGGCTTTTCTTTGTACAGGGCATGCAGATTTCTAATCAGTGCGGCAAGATGGAGAAACCTGTTGGTATAGGCAAGAAGCAGCAAAGAAATAGCGGAAAATAATAATGCCGGAGTTGTAAGATCCAGATCAGTCATACCTTGATAAAGTATAAGTTAATAGTTATCCAAATTTAAAAAACAATTGCACCAATCATCCAGTAAAGCAAAGGAAGTGAAAACAAGCTCAAAATGGTAGAGATAAAAACATTTTCCATGGCATGATTATCATCTGCATTAAATTTTTTTGCCAGCACTACTACTATAGTCATGCATGGAGTTCCAGCCTGCAGTATTACAACAGCAAATGCTACCGGATCCATGTTTAAAGATAAAACATTAAAAATCGATCTAAAAACAATGATCAGCAGAACAGGAGAAATTATCAGTTTATTTAGTGATAACAGGTATACTTGCTGTCGGCTGAAAACCTGCCGGATATCAGCCTGTGCAAGCATACTTCCTATATAAAGCATTGAAAGATAGCTGGTTGTTTCTCCAAGTCCGGTTAAGGGGATATTTATTACTGAAGGGATGTTCACACCTGCAAGCATGAACAAAATGCCGACTGCAAATGCGATAGTATTGGGATTAAGCAGATTTTTTAATTTTTGTTTTATGCCCGGCGAAGAAGAAGGAATTAGTAAATTCACCCCGACTGTCCACATCACAGTAGTAGCTGCAAGGTAAAACAATGTGGCGTAAAAAAGTGCCTGCCCCCCGGGAAACAAGGCGTTCATCAGCGGGAAACCAAGGAATACGGTATTACCAAAAGCTGTATGAAGAATGTGGATCCCTGCCGTTTCTTTTTTTAATCGCTGGGCAAGAGAAGACAATCTTCCCGTAAAAAGAAAGAAAAACAAGGCAGCGAAAGAAAGGATCAATACCAGCAATCCGTTTCTGAGCAGCTCAAAGGTTACATCAAGTGAAGTAAAAGAGCTGAGAATCAGTAAAGGCAATGTGATATTGAATACCAGTGAAGCTATTCCTTCTTTGAGTATTTCTGTAATAATGCCGGTTCTGGAGGCAATTGCACCTATCAGGGCAAGGACTCCCAGGATGAGTATTTGATTCAGGATGATTTCAGATTGCACGACCTTATTATTAAATCTGCAAAATTATAAAATATAAGGCACAAAATCGATGAAAATCATGCTTTCAGCCGCACGCAAGCCGGAAATAATTCTTTGAATATTAACTTCATATAACTGGATTATACGCGTGGAGTCATGGTAATTATAAAAAAAAGCCATAGGTTTACATTAAAATTGAATGGCTATGAAACCTGTTATCTACCAATTATTTGTACGGCTTTTTGGCAATACCAATATCAATGTTCGTGTTTACGGGAACAAGGATGAGAACGGGTGTGGGAAATTTGATGATATTGATGGATTTGTATTGCATTCACTGAAGGAATTTGGAATTACCCATATCTGGTATACCGGAATCCTCATGCATGCGGTTGCTGCCGATTATTCGCAATTCGGGATTGAACCGGATTACCCGGAACTGGTTAAGGGAAGGGCTGGATCGCCATACGCCATAAAAAACTATTTCGATGTTGATCCTGATCTGGCAACTGATGTTGATAACCGGATGAATGAATTTGAAAACCTGATACAAAGAACTCATGCAGAAGGTATTAAGGTGATTATGGATTTCGTTCCGAATCATGTTGCAAGAATGTACGGATCAGGTTTACCTTTTTCGGATCATCCTGATGATTTTGGCAGGAATGATCAGGCAGAAAAAGCTTTTTCGGCAGATAATGATTTTTATTACCTGCCTGAAGAAGAATTGCGGCTTCCTGAAGATGTTTATCAGATGGCCGCTCTTACAGAATACCGAAAAAGAAGGAGCCGTTACCGGGAATTCCCGGCAAGAGCTTCCGGGAACGACTGTTTCTCTGCCCAGCCGGGTACAGGCGACTGGTATGATACTGTAAAGCTGAATTACGGGATAGATTTTAAAAATGGTAAAACCAGACATTTTCCCACTCCGCTGTGGGAAAAAATGAAATTCATCATTTTATACTGGGCAGGAAAGAATATCGATGGATTCAGGGTCGACATGGCCGAAATGGTGCCGGTTGAATTCTGGAGGTGGTTGATAAAATCGGTTAAAGATCATTATCCTGATTTACTGTTTATTGCGGAAATCTATCGGCCGGAATTGTACCAGGATTACATTGATGCAGGATTCGATTATCTCTATGACAAGGTTGATTTCTACGATACCACAAGAAATATTATTGAAAATAAAACAGGAACCAGTGCCCTGTCCAGGTGCTGGCAGCGTCTGGGCCGGCTTGAGAAGTACATGCTCAGGTTTCTTGAAAATCATGATGAGCAAAGGATCGCTTCACCCTTCTTCGCAGGTGATCCCTGGAAGGCCATACCCGCAATGGTACTTGCAGCAACCATGAACTCAGGTCCACTGATGATCTATTTCGGGCAGGAGGTTGGCGAACCGGCCGTAGGAAGCAGCGGATTTAGCGGTGATGATGGGCGAACCACGATTCATGACTACTGGAACGTTCCCAGCCTTCAGAAATGGTTAGGTAGCGAAAAACTCAATGAGAATCAGCTCTCACCGGACCTGTCAGATCTCAGGAATAATTATTCAGGCATAATAAGACTTTGCAATAATAACAACCTGTTCGCCAGACAAGGCTTTTATGATCTGATGTGGGTCAATAAAAAACTGGATGAAAGATCTTCCGGAAGGGTATATGCTTATTTCCGTTATATTGAAAAGAAAGCTGCACTGGTAATTCTAAATTTCGGAAATATTTTTCATTCCGGCATGCAGCTTTTCATACCGGAAAATGCTTTTATTGCAATGAACATAATTGATGATCCTGTAGTTTCTTTTAAAACCATTTTCCCGGAAAGCTATAAAGCTGCTACTTCTGAAATTGTTAAGAAAGAGGCCGAATTCAGCTTTGATATTCCTCCTTTTTCGGCAATTGTTGTATTTATAAAATTATCACCAAAGAAGTGGTTTAATATCCGGCGATTCACAAAATTTGCAAGAACTTAACAGGGTGAAAAATTTTCCATATTATTACCTCGTTTTATCTTTGCAGGACAGATCCTGAAAAAAACTTTTGATGCTGAATTTTATAAGAGAAAATATTAACGGAATACTCGGTACTGTAATTTTCCATCTCCTTATTGTGGCGGTTGTTATGGTAACCCGGCTTTCGTCTGATATGCATATCCCCGAGCATATCGTGTTAATTGAATTTGAAACAGATGTAAGCGAAGATGAATTCCGTGAATTGATTGAATCTCTTATGAATCCTGGCCAGGAATCGGAATACCAGCAGCAAAGCAGGAATATTGCAGTCAATATAGCTCAAGAGAGACCCGTTGCAGATGAATTCAGGAATATGTCACAAGATCAATTGGACGAGCTTGACAGCCGTATGGATGAAATACTGAAAAATGCAGCTGAAGGGGTAATGCCCGAACTTGAACAGCCGGAAATAGATTTTGAAATGCCCCGGGATCTGCTTCAACAGGAAGATGATGATCCTGAACCATATTACGGTCCCACAACAATTACTTACGACCTTCCCGGACGTACACACCTGAGAATGCCTGTGCCTGTTTACAAATGTCCTGACGGTGGAGTAGTCGAAGTCAGCATTTCGGTAAACCAGCAGGGAAGAGTAATCAGGGCAGATATTGACCAGGATCCTGTCAGTTTTAACGAAAGGTGTATTTTTCAGATGGCAATGGAAGCAGCCGTTGGCAGCAGGTTTGATGAAAATAATAACGCGCCTCCTGTTCAGGGTGGTACAATAACATTTTATTTTCAGAAACAATAATATCGGGTGTGCATTAGTTTATGAGAATATTTTTTTAATTTTATTAATACTTAAGGATCCACCTGTAATTTGGATTTTTTGATCAGATCTGTTGAAATTTAAAGCTATTTGTTTATTTGATATGGAGAAAAAACGCCTGATAGTCAATATGAATAATCTGCCGGAAGGGGTAAATGATGCTATCCGGAAAAAATATCCAAATGGATATAATGACTATGTTCTAAAGGTTCCCAAGGGGAACAATGATTTTTTCTATGCGATCACAGTTGACACTGATCATGCAAGCTACCTGGTCAAAGTAAATGTAAAAATTGATTCTGTAATCGAGGAAGAAGATGATAAGGCACCTGATGATGACCTGGGAATCGGTAACGGAGATGAACCACTGAATGAAGATCCGGAAAACCTTGATGATATCGAGTAATTAACTCAGGCTGCTATTATAAATCACAGTTTTTGAAATTTCGTATCCAAAAATGAAAATCACCCGTTTCGTTAAGAACCCATATTTGTAACTGCATTGACATATGTGGATAATAAATTGCGATTTCACTGAATGTAGTTTCAATTCTTTTTATACAGCCGGCACAACAACTGTTGTAATAACCTCATTATCAGACATATTTTCTATCTGTTGATTCTGTGCTTAAATTCCTTATAGGTTTTCACAATCCTTCAGATTTTACTGGGTTTTCGTTAAGAGCATATCTATTTTGCCCATCGTCAACAACATACATGATTTTAAAAACCGCAAATTATTATAAGTTAAGATTTGTAAAATTAAGATCATAATAGTATGTTTATAAACCAGATATTTGTAAATTGAATTAATCTATTCTTTTTAAAAAGACTGCTATCATGAAAGAATTCTTAAGAGTAATCAATGATAATATTCACATATTTATTTTAACCATTTTATTGTCAATGGCTTATATCCATACTGCGATTTGTGCGGACACGCGTGCAGGTGTATCAAAAATCAATATTACAAGGGATAATCCAACGGTATTTGTCAATGATTCCCTGTATGTCAAAGCATTGGTACTGGATGATGGTAAAACTAAAGCTGTTATTATTACCATGGATATAATCAATATCAGCTCTTCAGCTGTTGCAGAGATCAGAAAACTTATTGAAGACGAGCTTGAAATAAACGGTAACAACATAATGATCAATGCATCTCATGCCCATTGGGTTCAAAATCAACTGGCCGAAAATTACAAGGAAAGAACAGTCAGGGCGGTAAAAGAAGCTTCGGATAATATGGTCCCTGTTTTGATTGGAACTGGTGCAGGGTATGAAAACAGGATAACAATGAACCGCAGAATTGTCCTCGAAAACGGAAAGGAATGGACCATACGGCGAGCTACTCCTGAACCCAGGGAGGAAATAATTGTCAAAATTGCCGAACCCTTTGACCCGGAAATTGGAATACTCCGCATCGATAAAACAGACGGCAGTCCACTTGCAGTTTTGTACAATTTTGCATGCCACAACTATACCGGGGTTCCCAACAGAGGAGTCACCGCTGGTTTCTCAGGTTTTTCCTCAAAGGTAATTGAAGAAAATATTGGCAATGGAGCTGTGGCGCTGTTCCAGCAAGGATTTGCCGGTGACATAACACCAATTCTCTATAAGGACGTAAATGCACCTAAACAGGAGGAAATTCACGGAACTCTTTTGGGCCTTAGCACCTTGAACGCATGGAGGAATACATCCGTGGGGAAAGACGCCCGTATAAATGTTATAAGGGAAGAATTAATGTTACCTGCAAGAACATGCGTTCAAAGACATCTGGATTCTCTTGAGGCTAAGAGGGAAGAGATCCTTGATTTTTTCAGAGGGGAGGGATGCGGATCACTTGGTGCCGGCACAATGCTGAATTTTGATGCCTTTTTACCTTTATATATAAAATACATGATGTCACCCCAATATCCTTCAGATTATGCCTACCGTTATATGCAGGAAGAAAAGATCGGAATTAACGATCTTGAAATGATGGACAATGAGAATATCTCACATATCAACAAATATCTTTATTCAATTTATATGATGGAAGAATTGATTGTAACTGAAGCAAATCTGGCCTATCTTAGAAACAATAACCCTGAAAATCCCATAAAAGCTGAAATTATGGGAATAAAAATCGGGGATTTTGTTTTAATTTCATTTCCTGGTGATATTTTTGCCCAGGTCGGACTGAATATTAAACAGGCATCACCATATGAATTCACTTTTGTTGCAGGTTATACCAACGGTTCGGTGGGTTATGCACCCACACGTGATGCTTATAATGGCGATGCATATGAAGTATCATTATCAGGATTGGCTCCGGAATGGCAGGATATATTTGAGGAAAAGGCATTGGATATCATCAAAAGATTGTAATTACATAATCTACATAATAGTTAATGGAACCTGTTTATATCGAAGGGACAAAAAGAACCCCTTTTGTAAGCCTTGATCCATCGGGCAAATTTAAAATAAGGGGAAGATCGATTCAGGAAAATCCTTCAGGATTTTTTGAACCCTTGATTACATGGATAAGATCCTATATAGGGAGCTATCCCGATACAATTACCCTTGATATTGAACTTGAATATTTTAATAGTGGTTCGTCCAGATATATTCTTGATATATTGGACCTTCTGAGGAAAGAAATACCACAGGGGGAACTTACCATAAACTGGTATTTTGAATATGGAGATGATGACCTTCTCGAGCGCGGTCAGTATTACGAATCGATACTGAATGTCAAATTCAACTTTATTGAATTCTGAAAAAACACATTAAAAACTGCCTGTCTGTTTTTTATCCCTTTGCAATTTACAGGAAATCATCCTCATCATTACTAAACACGACCTTGCATACAACAGGTGCGCCTGTTGGGTGCCTGTAGTAAGCAGCTGTATAGTGACCTGTATCAACACTCCACACCTCAATATCGGGGTAACGTGCCGCAAGCAGTAAGGATGAAAGTGTAAAAGGCTTTGGTCCTGCAGGAAGGATTGATACCCTGAAATCCAGTCTGAGCTCCATGGTGAGCGATGTAAGTATGCTGTCCGTTTTCTTGAAATCCTCAATCGGATATTTGTATATATGATCCTCAGGAAGACATCTCAATACCTTCTGGTTATTTTCAATAACCCTCTCGACGTAACGGCTGTCGAAAGCCGGGTCGGAGTAAAATGCATACATTATCTGGTATTCCAGTTTATCGACAACACTCTGGGTTATAAATTTCTCATAGCCCAATCCGATTATCAATGCCAGGGGCTTATTAGAGAGCGTTTTTGAGTTTAGTAGATTTATCGGTGAAGAAAGCAGTATCCTGGGCTCAGGTTCCAATGGCTCTGAAAATGCTGCAGATGTATAGGAAAAATATACCTCCAGGTTATTTATTTCAGGTTCATTGGAAATAAAGAATTGCAATATTCCTGCATACCATATCTTACTCATGCAGGTATAATCAATCAATAAGTTAATCTCTTCCTGATCATTCAGATCATTACAGATATTATCAAGAAGTTCAAGGA
>SLGC01000124.1 GCA_007123885.1 Bacteroidales bacterium
ACTCTAAATCATAATTCAATGGTGCTCCTACATCAGCCATATAGCGATCAACAATATTTTGCCCTATGTAACGCTTACCGCCAACTATCTCATCTCTGTCGGCATTGGCAGGGTCAGTGTCCAGAACAAGGGGTATCTCAATTTTATTAGCCCATACTCCCAGCCTGGGATCATTTAATGCTTGCAACGCCTCCACCAGTGTAGCACACAACTTTTTCCTCATATACTGTCCCCGAGGGTCAATGTCAAAAACAGTGTTGGTGGGCCAGGCATTTGCCGGTGATGAACCAATGAACCCCATGTTGGCATCATCATTATAACTTATTATCAGGGGATAATCCGACGGGCTATTATAAATATTGCTTATCCCCTGTTCTGCAATAGAGGGTTCCTTTTCGGAAATTCTCAAATAATACCTCAGTGCAAGCGAATTTGCAAACTTCCTCCATTTTGCTGCATTTCCTCTGAACAGCACATCCTGCGTCGTGTTGATACCCTTATAAGCACTCTGACCTTTGGATAGCAAGGTGTTGGCTGTTTCCAGCTCGGCAAGGATACCCAGATAAATATCTCTCTGAGAATCAAAGACGGGACTGAAATAGTCACTTCCCTTTTCCCCTTTCAATGCCTGGGAATAAGGTGCATCGCCATAAAGATCGGCTATTAGCCCGAAAGTATATGCCTCCATCACCTTGGCTACTCCCTGGTGGAATTCAAGGTCCCTGTCCAGAGCTTTTTTATGCAACTCGTCTATATTTCTTAGGATATTATAATAGGTGCGCCAGCTCTTGGAATTGTCACCCCAATCATAACGGTTATGACCACCTGCCCATCCATCTTTCTGGGTGTGTTGCATAACACCAGCAATATCACCAAACCCCAGGTCCACAACATTCAATCCCATACCGGTTATAATTGTAGCCATTAGCAGGTTCGGATCGGCCTTTTGCGGATCGACACCATTGGGATTGATATTGAGCTCTTCCAGGTCATGGCACGATGCTGAAACAACAAGTACCAGGGCCAGAAGTATTTTAAAGCTATTTTTTATGCTGTACATAATTATGATTTTTTTTAGTTTCTAAAAATTAAGGCCTAATCTAAAACCAACGGGAATCACACGCGGATCAACATTGTATCTCTCTATTCCCTGTTTGAATTGCATACCTCTGGTCCCTGAGCTGGATTCAGCCTGGAAAGCTCTTTCTGGATCAATACCGAAATGAGAATCCTTGGTCCACAATATTATATTCCGGCTGTAAACAGAAATATTGGCACTCTTTACCCGTAACCTGTTTGCAATACTCTGCGGCAACTGAAAGCCAAGAGAAACTTCACGGACTTTTATATAATCTGCATCGAAGACTGATTGCGTACCAAAATTCCAGGGATTACTTAATATATAAGGGACAATATTTGTTCCTTCATTTCCAAGATTTTCACGAACCAAAATAAAATTTCCGTCATCATCATAATAACCAAATACACCGGGAGTGAATATCCCATCATAAACTGTAATGCCGCTTAATGATTCGGGGAACCCGCCATAATCAGGTGTTGGTCCGCCAACCTGAAGAAATTCTTCGGTCATTACAAGCCAGTCGGCATTTTCCACTACCCAGTTACGAAGCTCTTCCCCAAGTCCGCGATTGCCCGGATGAACCAGATTATTATCAAGCCAGGTCTGAGTAGTAGCTTGTTCTGCATAATACCGAAATGTCTGTGAGACATACTGTCCACCTGACCTCCAGTCAAATGTGGCATTCAGTGTAAAATTTCTGAAACGAAGCTGCGACTGGAACCCCATGATAAAGTCCGGGTTATAATTCCCTATCAAAGATGGTTCATCTTCCGGTACCCAACCCGTATCATTACCTTCCCTTAAGATAGGATATCCAAAATAGGGGGAATTCTTATCTGTAACTTTTTTCTTAAGCGGCGAGTAAAGATTGCCAACAAGCCCGTTGTGACCTGCATTGGGATCATAGGCATAACCCCTGGCATCTACCCTTGCGTCACCCCAGAAGTCAATAAAATCAACCCCTTCGGCCAGTTCCTTGATAATTGTTTCGTTTTTTGTGAAATTGATATTTAAATCCCAGGTCCAGTCATTTGTCCTGACGGGGGTAACGCCTATCATTAATTCAACACCCTGGCTCTCCAGCAAGCCCGCGTTCAGCATTATATTACTGTAGCCGGAAGAAGCTGCCAGCGGGATATTGCCAAGGATCTGGTTACGGTTTTCAACCTGATAATAGGTTGCTTCAAATCTCAGTCTGTTATTAAATATCCGGATATCTGTTCCGATCTCCCGGGAGGTGGCCTGCTCGGGTTTAAGGTCGGGTGTTAACAATGTGCCGGGCTTATTAAGCCTTATTGCGTCGCCCCATTGGCCGGAATCACCGTAAACAGGAGTCAGTCTATAGGGTGATGTGTCGTTACCCACCTGCGCCCAGCCTCCGCGTAGCTTAAGCATATTAATGTTCCTGCCTAAATCGAAAGCCTCATTTACCAGAAAACTGAGAGAGGCCGAGGGGTAAAAATAGGAATGATTTTCCGACGGCAATGTACTGGACCAGTCGTTCCTTGCTGTCAGGTCAAGATAAATCATATCCCTCCATCCCAGATTCGCAAGAGCATAGATACTGTTGACAGCCCTTTCGTACAAGAAAGAGGAATAGGCCAGGGCTGCTGAACTAATGTTCTGCACCGTGTAAACATTCGGAACAATCAGACCTGTACCATTCATAGATGAGTTTCTGGAGTTGGAGCTCCTTGAATAAAGAATATTTCCGCCCCCCGAAGCTGAAAAGTGAAAGTTGTCCCAGTTCCTGGTATAGGTTGCAAGAATATCCATATTTGTTTCCAGGCGCTCAGAATTTGCAATACCATAAGCGCCGTTATTTGGCTCCCTGCTATATCCGGGTGATATTTTGGTTTGACGTACCTCATTACTCCGGTTCAGTGCATATCGCCCCATTATGCTGAATGAAGATGAAATTTGCCAGTCAGCAACCAAATTACCAAAAATGGCATTCCTGTCGAAACTGTTATTCACTTCATGAGCCAAAAAATAGGGGTTCTCATAAGCGGGAGAAAAATTCACCACCTCCAGTCCCTCTGCGCCCGGCATCCAGTAGTTAGCAAACGCTGTAATTGGAATATTATTCGGCATTTGATAGGCCCATTCCAAAGGGTTGGTTCCCCTGTTGCTTGAAGGCCTGTTGTCCGCTCCTGTATTAGAAAAATTGATGTTGGTTCTTACTGTCAGATTTTCTAATGCTTTGGAAGATGCAGATAATGTAAATGTATTATTACCCAGATCGGAATTTGGTATTAAACCGCTGTGGGTCATATTTGTTATTCCCAGCCGGAAATCAACAAGTCCGGTGCTGTTTGACACTGATGCCCCGTTGGTGGTGGTAAAACCGGTATTCACAAAATCCCTTATATTGTTTGGATAGGATATTAGTTCAATAGGAACAGGCACACCATTTGCATCAAGTGGAGAGTGCCATTGCGGGGCCCAGTAACCCTTATTCAGTTCAGGACCTACGCCGCCTCTTGAATCGCTATAGGGTAATACTCCTCCTCCAATATCTTCCGGTCTGAGAGCAAAGTATCCGGCTCCAAAACTCTTTTGAACATTCAGAAAGCCATGGGGAATATCAAATACCGTATTTGAAGTAACCGACACTTCCAACCCGTCCCTGTCTCCTGCCTGTTTGGTTGTAATAAGCACAACCCCGTTACCGGCGCGTGTACCGTACAAAGCTGCTGCACTGGGCCCTTTTAATATTGTTACATCCTGGATATCTTCCGGGTTAAGGGCTGAAATCGCATTTCCGTAATCTACAAGGTTACGGTCTCCAAATCCTCCCACATTATTTATTGTGTTAAACATCGGCACTCCATCCACAACAAAAAGAGGCTGGTTATCCGTGCTCAGGGATGTTGCCCCCCTGATGATCATGCTGACAGACGACCCTGTACCACCTGTCGAGCTGATGGTTACACCTGTTACCTTACCTGCCATGGCATTCAACAAATTCTCCTGGGCCACCCTTGTCATCTCTTCCCCGCTAACCCTTTCTACTGAATAGCCTAGTGATTTCTCCTCACGCCGTATACCCAAAGCAGTCACAACAACTTCTTCAAGTGCTATCCCTTCCTGCATGGCAAGATTGATGACAGTCTGGCCGTCAATGGCAATCTCTGTTATTTCGAATCCTACGTATGAGAATACAAGTACAGCATTCCTGTCGTCGACCGTAATGCTGTAATAACCGTCAAGGTTTGTAACCGTACCATGGGTAGTTCCTTTTACAAAAATATTGACTCCCGGCAAGCCGGTGCCATCCTCATGATGAGTCACTATCCCGGTAACAGTATGGTTATCCCGGCCTTGCGCAAATGAACCGGAATACACAGTTAAAAAGGCTGCCGACATAATAAATACAAACAAATGCCGGGCTAATTTTTTAAATGAATTTTTATATCCCATAATTGGTTGATTGATTGAGTTTAATTCAAAAGGCTGATTTGATTTTTTCATAATTGTAATTCAGGCATTACCTGACAGATTCAAATGTCAGAACAAGTGCATGGGTGTTCAATGGAAGATGAGCAGGCGAGGCTGCCATAAACATAGTAAGCTGCATTCTGTTATCGCTTATACTGTTTAAAATAACCTTGCTTTGAAAATCATTAAATCCTACAAACCCGTTGCCTGAAAAGTCCAGGGTACTGACACCGCTAAATGTCACTTCTCCACCATGAACTGAAGGAACAGCAATGTTTTCCTTTTCGACATAGGTAAATTTAAGGTTATCCTCAGCCGTGTATGAAGCGACACAAAGTCCATAACTTGCACCGCCGGCATTTATAATATTCGCACCACCGGTAGTAACCATCTGGTATACATAACCGCTGAAAGCATATCCATGATCCTGTGAATCGGGGATATAGCTTTCGTCAAAGAAAAAAGTATAAGTGGTTTCATAAGGTTCCGGCATACCCAGAGCCAAATTGAACACACCCTGTGGGAGTGGTTGCTCAATAGCAGTCAAGGTGGCATTTGCATGTGCTAATTTATCAGATGAGGGATGATCTGCTGTCAATTTCCATGTTTTTCCTTCCGTTGCAGTGGGACCACCGGTAAGCAATACATAAGGTGTAACTGCCACGGCAATACTGATCTCGCTGACTGCGGTTTTGCCATCGCTGCAGGTTGCAGTCAGTACAATGTCATAATATCCTCCACTTTCGTAAACATGAACAGGGTTCTTTTCCGTGCTTTCCTGTCCGTCACCAAAATCCCAGTGCCAGCTTACAGCACTGTGGGTTAAGGCATGAAACGCAACCTGGTTCCCGTCAATACTGTTATGTATAAGCGCTGAAAGCGGGAGAGTCTGCCGGGTTTCCTCCTTGTCGCAGGATGACAAGAAGGCAAGGGCCGGGATAATAAATATTAGAACAATTAGAATTGGTTTTTTTTTCATAATAGCAATTTTAATGGTTAGGTTAATTTTTAATATCTAAAAGAATGTAAGTCCCCGGGGACGTCACTTCCGGACAGTTGGTCAGGGTGCATGGAGTAATTGAAATATGGAAGATATCGGGGAGCGCAAAAGGGCATTTGACCTGTAGTGGTAAAGCTTGACCATAAGTGAGTTCATAAATGGATTATAACGCTTACAGTATGTTAAACTCATTAGATATAAACAACCTTGTGCTTTTTGATAAGTCCCCCCGTCGGGGTCAAAGTATATAGAGTATATAAAGTCTGAATAAAATACAAGGAATCCCTATTCCGGTATTCTTTGAACCTGTTTGTGCAGGATATGTTTATTAAGATTAAATGGAATCAGTAAGCTTTTAATTATGTTTCTCATAATAAGGATCAAGATTCACTGGACAAGTTCAAAATAAAGATTTAGATTTCCAAATAAATTAGACGAAAAAGTTAAGTAGAGTCGAATAAATTCTGAAATCGAGCGCCGGTGGGTATAAAATAATAATGGCGTGATGAAAATCCGGATAAAAAATTTAATGTATATTTGTTTTAATTGCTGTGTCTTTTTACCATTGACTTAATAAATGGGATTTGTCAGGATTTTCCTAAAGCTTTTAAAATACCTTGTTATCCTGTTTTTGGGAGTTCTGGTACTCTTGCTGGTGGCACTTTTTGCTCCCGGAATATGGCGTAACCTGGTAACTTACCCGGCAATGGACCGGCAGGTTTCTGAATTTAACGAGTTCCGGAAAGAACCGGCAAACCTGACGGGTCTCAATACATACCGTGGGGTGATGCACGTACATAGTTACTGGTCTCATGACAGTGAGGGGACGTTGCATGATTTGATCCCGGCCGCAAAACATACCGGAATTGACTTTATTTTCCTGACCGATCATCCCCGTCATGATCTGGATACATTTCCCCGCGGATATAAAGGATATTACGATGGAGTGCTTATTGAACCCGGCAGTGAAAAGCATGGATTCGCCATCTGGCCGCTGGATTCTGTTGTGATAGACTGGAGAAATGATAACGATTCGATTGCTAGCAATATATTATCCGCCGGCGGACTGGTTTTTTATGCTCATCCTGAAGAGCCCCGCAACTGGGCAAGCCCTTATTATCAGGGCATGGAGATCTATAATTTCCATGCCGACACAAAAGACGAGTCTCTTGCTCCTCATATTGCCAATTTTCTGGTAAACGGAAAAAAGTACCGGCACTGGGCTTTGCGCGAAATGTTTGATGAACAGGTTGATATACTGGCTCTTTGGGACTCCTTGAATACCCAAAGACAGATAATTGGCTTTTCAGCCGTAGATACACACGAAAACCAAAATTTACGGGCCAGGAAATTAGACGATGGCCGGATCGAATGGCTGGGGCCCAATGCCAAACCCTTCGACACAGTAGAAATAAATTTTTGGAACAGGTGGCTTTTTAATGAGCCAGATGAAAACGGCTGGGTATTTAAACTTATGATTGACACCTACAAGTCCGGGTTTAATTATATTACCAACTATGTACTGGCTGATACTTTAACCACGACATCTCTGGCTGAACATATTAAACGAGGTCATCTGTACACAGCCTTTAAAAGTCTCGGAGATGCAAAGGGCTTCCTTTTCTATGCCGGTAATTCAGATAATGAGATGAGTGGTATTCTGGGCGATTCAATCCGCATTAACCAGGCAGAGTCTTTACATGCAGTCTCACCTTTACCGGGCAGATTCAAATTGATACACGATGGTAAACTGCTTGATACTTCCACCGGTGAAGATTACGAATATTCCTGGTATGAACCTTTGGAAAAAGGTGCTTACCGTATTGAGGTCCATATTACCCTGAAAGATAAATCAATTCCCTGGTTATACACCAATCCAATCTACATTTATTAATCTTTAATTATCTTGTAATCAATTGTATTGATCAGACTTACCCAATAAATTATATTATGACTGCAAGAAAAAGATCAAAGAGGTTGCTTCGGTATTTTCTTGTTATCCTTGTACTGCTTATCCTTATTTACTATTTTGGTTTTGAACTCCCTTTACGGGGAACTCCTTTTAATGCCCAGAGGCATGGTTATCCTCCTCTCACACCTGCCTGGGCATTGGAGTGCTGGTTGTGGGAAGATGATGAAAACACTGCCGAGAGGGTGGATTATCTGCTTGAAGGTTATGCAAGACATGATATACCTGTGCGTACAATTCTGCTGGATAGTCCCTGGAGCATGCGCTACAATGATTTTGAGGTTGATACAGTTCTGTATCCTGATCCCGGGGAGTGGTTCGGAAAGTTAAAGGAGGATGGATACCGGATTGTACTCTGGATGACCACCATGGTTAACAGCAGAAACAAAGATACCCGTATCAGGGACTCGGAGGAGTGGTATAATGAGGCCCGTGATAATGGTTTTCTTGCCGGCAAAGGTGGCCAGTTCAGATGGTGGAAAGGGGAAGGTGGCTTTGTTGATTACACCAATCCTGATGCAATGAAATGGTGGCGGGGAATCCAGCAGCAGGTTTTCGATCTGGGAATTGACGGATGGAAACTAGATGGTACGGCAACGTTTTTTTCTTCAAGAATAGGTCCCATACCACTATTATATAAAAACACCCACAAGGGAATAATGACAACGCGGAAATATATGGATCATTATTACAGGGATGAATATCATCACGGCTTAGCCCGGAATCCTGAGTTTATCACGCTATCAAGGGCCATTGACCGGTGGTATCATCCTGAGGGATTTGCTCCTATTGATGCAGCCCCGGTTACATGGGTGGGTGATCAGACACATACGTGGGAGTCAACCGGTCAAATGTCTGAAGAGGATATACAGGACACCGATATTTCAATGGGGAAAATAGATGGAATAGAGCTGGCAATTAAAAACATTATGGCCAGCGCCCGTTTGGGTTATAATATTATTGGCTCAGATGTTGCCGGTTTTTCCGGCAGGACCATCCCCCCCAGGTTATATATCAGGTGGGCCCAGTTTTCAGCATTTTGCGGGCTGTTTCTGAATGGTGGTCATGGTGAACGGGCTCTCTGGAACCGTTCAGAACAGGAGCTTGAGGTCATACGTAAATTTTCCTGGCTTCATACCGAGCTGATCCCATACATTTATACATATGTTGTTAATGCCCATCATGGCGGAGAAGTTCTTCAGCGCCCTGTTAAGAGCGGGAAGTACCACTACATGTTTGGCGATCACTTCCTGGTAGCACCCATTTACAAGGATCAGCTTGAAAACAGGATCAATCTGCCGGAGGGTAAATGGAGATATTTTTTTGACGATAAGGAGGTTATTGAGGGACCAATGACCTTAACCAGGGAGTTTCCGCTTGATGAATTTTCTGTTTATATTCGTGAGGGCGCTATTGTGCCGATGAATATTACAAGAGACTATACAGGTATTGGCGACAGAAAGTCGGAGGGATATTTAACACTGTTGATCTATCCGGAAGGGAGAAGTACTTTCACCGTTCATCATCCCGATGAAAGCGGCAGTACATCAGTTATTGTTGAAGATGGCCCGGAAAAAATCACCATTTCCCTTGAAGGAGTGAACAAACCGCATATTTTGAACATAAACATCTCTGTTCCCCCTGAAAGAGTTGAACTTGAGGGTTCAGTTTTAAAGAATACGGATAACTACCACTTTGATAGAGAAAGGAATAAGCTTATTATCAGAACCGGCCTTTATTCATCCGGTAACTATATCATTTATAAATAATCTGACAGGTCAGCCTGTTAATATTAAATCTTTCCGGTTTCTGTATGGTAAATTATGGTAAATTTATCCTCAAACATAATTAATTGAATATTAACCTGCTTAACCTCTTTCACAGATGAAAACGAAATATTTTCTGATACTGGTATTGTTTTTATATTCAATACTATATACTGAGGCTCAAAGTTTTAAAGCTGGAGCAGCTCTTCGGATAATTACCCCTGAAGATCTAATTCCCATTTCCGGAGGAATGGGTACTCCTGTAAAACCCGTTGGAAAAAAGGGTGATCTTTTTGCCAGAGCACTTGTCCTTGAAAATGGTGATACAAGGATTGCCATTGTAGGTCTTGATAATCTTGGATGGCCCGCCACTCTCGGCGACCGTTCAAGGGAATTAATCGAAGGAATACCACCGGAGAATGTCTTGATTGGCGTTACACATACCCATAGTGCTCCCGAAGCCTATGGTTTCCCCGATGAAAACGGCAATACGGGCTCCGATTTGGAATATTTAGACTGGTGTATCAGACAGATTGCAGATGCCGTAAACGAAGCGGTTGCCAACCTGGAACCCGCCTCTTTGAAAATCGCGGTTGGTGAAGCCAAAGGGGAAATTGCCTATAACTTTTATGCTCCGCAATTATATGATCCACGCATGGGGGTGATCCAGGCAATTTCCAGTTCGGGTAAAAACAAGGGAAAGACCATCGCAACACTGGTTAATTATGCTAATCATCCTGAGATTCTTGGTACCAGAAGAAAAGTTATCAGTCCCGATTTCTGCGGACCTCTTTATGACCGGATTGAATCTAAAACCGGAGGAATTGCCATTTATATGAACGGCGCACTAGGGGGCATGATCACTGCCGATAACCGCGAACAAAAAGGAGAAGAACTCAGCGATTACTGGGACGAATGTATCCGGATCGGGTACCTGATGGCAGATGAGGCCCTGCGGATAATTGAGCCGGCTCCCATTCAAATTAACCCCCAGCTATTCAGCACCTCCAGAGTTATCCGGTTCCCGATAGAGTCGGAAGAAATGAGGCAGGTTATTAAATATTCACCCATTATGAATAAATCCATATACACCGATGGTTTCAATGTAATAACCAGGGTAAATCTTCTTAATATCGGGGAAGCACAGGTTGTAACCATCCCAGGTGAGGCTTTGCCCAACATAGGTTACTACCTGAAACGAAATATGAAAACCCGGCATCCTTTCCTTTTTGGCCTGACGAACGATGCTTTCGGTTATCTGCTTGTGAAAGAAGATTTCAATAGTTTTAAAAGGTATGATTACATCACTCGTACATCACTTGGTGAGATGACAGGTGATATTTATATCCGGGAAATTATGAAATTGATAAAAGAATCTCCGGCAGCAGGAAATTAGTTTATGCATTTACCCTCGATTCCAGGCTGCCTTCGGGGATTGATAAAGAGGATTCGGAGAATAATGAGTGCCGTGCTTGCGGTAGGTTTTTAGCTTAACTTGTAAACCTGCGTCCTATGGTCGCGGCAACCTCCTGGCGGGGGTTTGCCCGAAAGGCATGTGAGATTGAAAAAATTCGCGGTGCGAAGCAAAAATCGGGGTTAAAGCCATCTCCTCCCGTGGTGGATAGTCCGATTTTAGCGAATTTTTTACTACCATGGGGAGGTGAATATAAGGATTGTAATTATTTTTATGTGGTATCAGATTTATTAGTATTTCTCAATTATTGATAATAGATGTCATGAACGCCAAATCCATCTCCCGCAGAAACTTTATAAAGATGTCGGCCATCGGCGCGGGATGTCTTTGTATTCCGGGCTGTGCCGGCACACCGGCTACATACCATTATATTCTTACCGCCCGGGAGGCGGAAATACTCGACGCCCTTGCCGATCAGATCATTCCCCCCGACGAATATGCGGGAGGCCGGGAGGCCGGGGTAACCAATTTTATCGACAAGCAGCTTTCCGGTTTCTATAACGAGCATGTACCCATGTACAGGGCCTGTCTGATGGCCCTGGATGAAACCTGCAGGGATATTTACGGCCGGGAGTTTACCGTACTGGAATTTGATACACAAACTTCATATCTGGAAGATATAGAGAGCGGAAAATATAATGACAGGGACTGGAACGGGTATACCGCCTCCTCGTTCTTCGGCACACTGCGTAATCACTGCCTTCAGGGCTTCTACGGCAGTCCCCGGCATGGCGGCAACAAGGACTATGTGAGTTACCGTATGATGAAACTGGATTACCCTTTCCTGGTAGGAAGGAATGTTCATTAGCAGTGAATGAAATTTTTCTGAAAAGAAAAAAAATCAGCTTCTATGACAAATAAACATGTCAACGCAGTAGTGGTGGGCTCCGGGGCCGGAGGAGGGGTAGTTGCAAAAGAGCTGGCCGTTGGCGGTCTGTCGGTTGTGCTCTTTGAAAGGGGAAAATGGGCCAGGTACGACGACCATAATAATGATGAGCTTACCTCGCAGCGAACTTTCCCGCTGGGTGCCTATTTCGGACCCGATAACGAGAGGTACCGCCGTGTGGCGGTCGATCAACACGGTAACGAGAGGATAGTCTATCCTAATGACTGGGCTTATCACAACAACGCCGCCTGCGTTGGGTCGGGCACCGTCTCATATGGCGCCATGGCGTGGCGGTTCATGGAGGAGTGCTTCAAATTCAAATCCACCTACGGGCATATTGAGGGATCCAGTACCGCGGACTGGCCCATAACGTATGATGACCTGGAGCCTTATTATGAAAAGGCCGAATGGGATATAGGTGTTGCAGGCGATGACTACCGGAACCCGTTTGCTCCCTGGCGCCGAAGAGCCCACCCCATGCCGCCTTTCAAACACAACCGGGAGGCAAGGATGCTGGAAGGGGCAGCCATAAAAGCAGGGTTTCATCCCTTTCCCATCCCCATGCTCAGAAATTCAATCCCTTACGGGGGAAGGCCGCCCTGCATCCGCATGAGAAACTGTGTCGGCTTTGCCTGCCCGGTAAATGCCAAATGCGGAACCCAGAATACTGTCATTCCGGTGGCAATTGACACCGGGAACTGCGAGCTGAGAACCGAATGCCAGGTATATGAGGTAATGACCAATGGAAATGGGAGAGTTACCGGGGTGGCCTATTTTGACGAAAGGGACCGCAGGCAGGTGCAGACGGCCGATATTGTGATCCTGTCAGCATCGGCCACCGAAACGGCCAGGCTGCTGCTGAACTCAAAGTCCCCGCTCTTCCCCGATGGCATCGGGAACAGCTACGACCAGGTGGGAAGGAACCTGCAGGGCCATGCCTATTGCGGGGCCGACGGACTGGTTGAAGAGGAGGTATATGATGACGTGGGACCCGGAGCAAGCATTGCAATATGTGATTTTGCCCATAATAACCCTGGCATTACCGGGGGTGCCATGCTTGCCAATGAATTTATCCGGATGCCTTACCTTTTCACGGGGGTAAGGCCTCCCGGTTCGGCTAGGTGGGGCAAAGCACATAAGGATTTCCAGAAGAATTTCTTCAAACGCCATGTAAGTATCAGGGGACCGGTACAGGAGGTTCCCAATCCGGAATCCAGGGTTCAGGTGAGCCAGGAGGTAAAGGATCACTGGGGTATACCGGTGGCCAGAATATCGGGTTTTAAGCTTGACGAGGATATCAGAACGGCAAGGTTCATTGCCGGCAAGGCGGAAGAGTGGCTCAGGGCGGCCGGTGCGGCTCAGATATGGCTCAGTGTGCCGGGCACCGGCGTCAGCGGTTCTCAGCACCAGTCCGGTACCTGCCGCATGGGCGATGATCCGCAGTCTTCGGTAACCAACAGGTACGGACAGGTTCACGGGGTGGACAATCTTTTCGTGGCCGACGGCAGCCTTCATGTAACCAACGGAGCATTCAACCCGGTGCTTACAATCATGGCCCTGGGGTACTGGGTTTCAGATTATGTTGTAAAGGAATGGAACCATGGCAACAGGTTCTGAAAAAAAGGTTATGACAGTTACTATTACCATTAAACCATTGGAACAAACCATTAAACTCTTGGCAAAAAACCATTAAACTCTTGGCAAAAAACCATTAAAAACCATTAAACTTTTGTACAACAAACCATTAAACAGATCATCAAATGACCAGGTTCAAAAAAAGGCTGGCTGTCATACTCGCGGCGCATTTCGTTCTGCTGCTTGTTTTACTCGGATATTACAGTTACTGGACTTCCCTGCCGCCCGAAAGGACATGTGCGGGATGTCATGAAATAGAGCCTTCCTACCGGTTGTGGGCCACATCGGCCCACCGTGACATAAACTGTGCCGGGTGCCACGGCACGGCACTGAGCAACGGGATACACAGTCTGCGCGAAAAAACCAGGATGGTGTTCAGGCACTACAGCAGGGAGCATTATGATGACATATCTCTGACCGAAGAACAGGTGATTGCCATGAACCAGACTTGCCGCGAATGCCACCGCTCAGAGTATGCCGCCTGGCAATCGGGAGGACATGCCGCAAACTATGCCCGGATCTTCCTGGACGAACGGCAAAACAGCCTGGAACAGCTCAACCATGATTGCCTCCGGTGTCATGGGATGTTCTATGAGGGTGACATCCATTCCCTTGTTCACCCTATTGATATTGAAGGCCCCTGGCATCTCCGTGATCCGGAAAAAGCCGGTCAGCCGACCATACCCTGTCTTGCCTGCCACAGGATACATGAAACGGGAATGCCGCTGCCGGCATGGGACTATGACGAATCTGACGGTATCCATTATCTGCGGGAGTCGGACCGGGTCAAAGCAGGCCTGTTCGACCGGAACGAAAGGATGTTCCTGAATGCTTCGGTACTGCCCAAACCTGTCATGTGGGACGGGGAAAGGCAGCTGAAAGTTTCGGATGATCCCCGTATGCGTCTATGCATTCAGTGCCACGCGCCTTCCGCCTGGCATCAGTCCGGTTCAATGGATGACCGCACCCCGAGAGGGGCGCATGAAGGGATAAGCTGCCTTTCCTGCCACAGCACCCATTCGAACTCGGCCGTCAACTCCTGCATTAGCTGTCATCCGGCCATTTCAAACTGCGGACTTGATGTAATGACAATGAACACTACCTATGCATTCAGGGACAGCCCCAATAATATCCATTTCGTATCCTGTGCCGATTGCCATGACGAGTAGAAAATGGAACGGTAAAGTGTAAAGAAGCAGAAGTCGAAAGACCGAAGACCAAAAGACCAAAAGACCAAAAGACCAAAAGTCGGGAGCCCGAAAGACCGAAAGATGAAAGACCAGGAGCCGAGGGACCGAAACACGAAAGACCGAATACACGAAAGACCAAAAGTCGGGAGCCCGAAAGACCGAAAGATGAAAGACCAGGAGCCGAGGGACCGAAGACCAAAAGACCAAAAGACCGAAAGACCAAAAGACCAAAAGACCAAAAGACCAAAAGACCAAAAGACCAAAAGACCAAAAGTCGGGAGCCCGAAAGACCGAAAGATGAAAGACCAGGAGTCGAGGGACCGAAACACGAAAGACCGAATACACGAAAGACCGAAAGATGAAAGACCAGGAGCCGAGGGACCGAAGACCAAAAGACCAAAAGACCAAAAGACCAAAAGACCAAAAGTCGGGAGCCCGAAAGACCGAAAGATGAAAGACCAGGAGCCGAGGGACCGAAACACGAAAGACCGAATACACCAAAGACCGAAAGTGCAGAGTTTGGGATAGCTAAAGATTAACTCCTGTTCCCTGTATTACCGACACATTATCCCACACTATCATCCAGGGATCCCTGGTGCTGAACTGAAAATCCTTTATCCTGGTTTTCATTGATCCCAGTATTGATGCATATTCGGGGTTATCGGCCAGGTTGTTGATCTCGTGAGGGTCGGCAACCATATCGTACAATTCAAATTCCGGTCTCTGAAGGAATGCATCGATTGTCCGTTTTCCGAAGTATGGTTCTTCCCTCCTGTATACACCCTGCCAGGTTGATGAAGCCCACAGATCTGAAGCGAAGGGGTAGGGCAGCTGCCAGGCAATATTCCATATGAGTTTATACCGCCGGTCCTGCACAACACGCATCGGATAATACATAGTGATCTCATGGAAAGTATGGCTTGCGTATATTTCATCCCATCCGGCTGGCTCTTCCTGATCCAGGATCCCTTTAAACGACCTTCCGTGAAAACGGAGACTTTCCGGATCGACCCCCGCAAAATCAAGAATTGTCGGAGCAAGGTCAATCCATGAGATCATCGCGCTGTTTACAATCCCCGGATTATTGATCCAGGGGGCGCTGACTATACACGGGAGCCTTATGCCGGGATCATAAGTTGTTGTCTTCGCCCCGGTGAATGCAACGCCATTATCAGATATATATATAATGACGGTATTGTTTTTCTTGCCTGATTCTTCAAGAATATCCATTAACCTCCCGATCCCCTGGTCGATCCTCGATATAGACTGGTAATATTCGGCAAGCTCCTCCCTTGTTTCCCTTGTGTCAGGCAAAAAATCAGGCACCAGGACATCATCGGGTGAATATTTTACCACCTTTTCACCGGGATATCCTCCGGGAATATTTCCGAAACTGTTCGGCAGATACCATGGATCACTCCTGAAAGGATGTCCCCTGTGCGGGTCGTCAAAGCAGAAATAAAGAAAGAAAGGACCATCCCCGTTAATTACATCCCTGCATTTTTCAGCCATTTCAATAGTACTGCGCGGATCACACTCCAACACTTCATTGAAACGGTACACGCTTTCAGGTGCGAGATGATATTTCCCTATCCTGGCGGTATGGTAACCTGCATCCTCCAGGTATACCGGCAACGATTTAATTGTATCGAATGTTCTGAAATGGTGGTAGTCATGTACATGGCCATAATGTCCTATTGCGTGACTGTACATTCCCGAAAGGATCGCCGACCGGCTTGCACTGCAGCTTGCACTGGTGCAAAAAGCATTTGTAAACCTTACGCCATTTGCTGCCAGCCTGTCCAGATTCGGGGTCTGAACTATATGGTTACCGTAGCATCCAAGGGCATCGGTGCCGTGATCGTCAGAAACAAGCAATATGATATTTGGAGGCGATTGCTCTGTTTCGGGGATCCCGGGGGAATGGGTACAGTTAAAAAGGAATGCCGGCAGGCTGTTGATAAGCAATATCCGGTATTTGTATCTCATAATTACCAAAATAATGTAAAACAATCGATCTACAATATACATACTTATCCGGTAAACCGGTTACCCGGGGTTATATTTTTTATTGATTATCCATCCGGAGAAACAGCTAATTGTGGGAATTATCCAAGGTAAGAACAGAACACCTCAAAATGCCAGACTTTTTGGTAAAGACTTGGCAGAAGCACTATATCTGTATCTTCTTTCACCAGCACCTTTATAACCGTCTGTGCAGGCAGCCTGCTGTCGCTCTGTGAAGCGACAGGAATGCCCGGTCCGCTTGCGAGGCGATCAGGAATATTCTGACTTCCGTAATCTCATTTTGCAGGTCCTCGCAAGATCATTATAATCGCACAATCTTGCCGGATTAGCGTATGATTCACCCTGGTTCCCAGGCAATATTAAGGATCGCACATATACCCTGGAAGTGCTTTGCAGGGATATGATTTCTGCATTTAAAAACTATCAAATGCGTGCATCCTTTCCAAATTAACCCATAATGGTTTTTATTCCTGACCTGCATTAACAAGAACAGTTAAATTGTCGCTCGTAATTAAAAGCAAGAGACAAAAAATGATAAAAATCATTAAGGGGGTCAAGACGATGAGCCATAGTATAATGAAATTATTAATACTTTCTTAAAAAAGAAAGAATATTATAAAGATAGGTAGTCTAAAAGCTTTTATTTATTTTTCCGTCCAATATTAATAGTTGCAACTTTTATCTGCAGGTGATATCCGGACCCGGGGAGATCATGTCAGGGAATTAAGCACCCTACAGTACTCTGCGCCTCTGGTCATTAGTCCTGATGTTGAACAGGCCAGGGGAGATGTTCTTTTTCGCTGATTGGGCTGTGGCGCGCCATTGTGTTCGCGCTGTTAGTGTCAGTTCTGTCATTAAGTACTTTAGTGTGCGATGAAAAGGATTCTCTGCCTGCAAGAAATTTTGACGATTCCCATGATAGTGGGGATTTTTTTTTAATCTTATAAAAAAGGAGGTGGTGATTGCCCAAGACAAAGTACTGAATAGAAGAGAATTGTTAAACAGAGCAGTATTGAAACAGATTCAGTGGAATATGTTATCAAAAGCTCTTATTGCCAGCCGGAATGACCGGAGTTTTAAACCTAATTAATTTTTAATATCAATGAATAAAATCAAATTATTTGCATTATTGTTTTTTTGGGCCATTGCGACCATCGGACATGCCCAGCAAAGGACCATTACCGGAAAAGTTACCGATACAAATGGTGAACCTATACCTTTTGTAACTGTAGTAATATTAGGATCAACAATTGGTACTGCCACCAACATTGACGGAGAATTTTCATTTACCATTTCAAATGATGTAACTCTTATTTTCAGCAGCATCGGTTTCAGGGATTTTCAGATAAATACAGCGAACAGGCAACATATCGATGTAATATTGATAGAAGATCATATAGCACTTGATGAGGTGGTGGTAGTTGGTTATAGCAGCATTGAAAGACAGCACCTTGCTTCTTCCGTAGAATCCGTTGATATGGACAGGGTCAGAACCCGCCCCATTGCCAAACTCGAAGAGGCTTTTGCAGGTACAATAGCAGGGGCTTATATTATGCAGGGTAACAACCTTCCAGGCTCCGGACCCGGAGAGATCAGGATCAGAGGACTAAGCACACTGCAGGATTCTGCACCTCTGGTCATTGTTGACGGGATGGAACAATCGTTGTCAGATCTGGATCCAAACCAGATAAGAAGCATTACCGTACTGAAGGATGGTGCCTCTGCAGCCATGTATGGATCACGCGGTTCAAATGGTGTTATAATTATCGAGACTCATCGCGGAACAACCGGAGAATTCAGGGTGGATCTACACACATGGGCGGCCGTCCAGAGTCCCATTGATCTTCCCGATTTTGTTAATTCGGCCGATTATATGCTCCTTAATAATGAAGCAAGATCACTTCAGGGGCAGACACTCCTTTATTCTGCCGATGACATTGCAATGGCAGATGCCGGAGAGTTTACAAACACCGACTGGCTCGGTGCAGTTATGCAAAGAACTGCCCATTCATACAATACCTCAGCCAATATCTCAGGTGGTGGCGGTGTCGGTACATTCAATCTGATGCTGGGACATAACAAGGAGAACGGGTTGAACATTTATGAAGGCACAGAACAATTCAGTGCAAGGTTCAATACAAATATCAATATTGCCGATAGGTTTGTGTTACTTGCCGACTTTTACGCCCACAGGTTGCAGGTGGACAGGCTGCAGGCGAATACCAACGGGCATGGCCTTTACCAAAATGCCTGGCGAATGAATCCCACCCAGGATATAGAATATGATTCCGACAGGGAGAACCATTACATCCTGCATAATAATATGAACCCGTTGGCATCCATCTATCACGGAGGTGCATGGAACGCTCTTCATGACAGGAGCACCATTAACCTGAGGCCCAGATATTATATCAATGATAACCTTCATATTTCGGGCAATGTTTCATACATGATCAACAAGTCTGCAAATAAATGGAAAAGATCAACAATCAGATTTTATGACGGAGATCAGAGGCCGGTAAATGTATGGACAAATTCTGTTGGTGCTTCACAGGGAGTGAGTGTCAGCCAGATTACTGCCAGGGGACTGCTGAATTATGAAAGAGATCTGTTTGGCAACCGTGACAAACTGTATCTTATTGCCGGTTCAGAAATGATGAATCATACTTACACAGATTACCGCGAGATAACTAAATCCTCATTTTTTACCAGGGCAAACTATGTATTCAACAACCGTTACCTGATTGAAGGTACTTTGCGTGCCGACGGAAGCAGTAAATTTGCACCCGGCAACAGGTGGGGAATTTTTCCTGCAGCCTCTCTTGGCTGGAACATCCATAATGAAAGTTTCATGCAGGGTCTGACAACTAATGGCAGACTTAATGAACTTAAGGTGAGGGCTTCTTACGGACTTATCGGTAATGAAAATGTTGCTCCCTACCTCTGGCAGGAAATTGTTAATACCTGGGGCTGGACTATGAGAGTGCCTAACCCTGCATTTTCATGGGAAACCCAGGAACAGGTGAATTTCGGCGTAGATGTATCATTGTTGAACCGCAGGCTCAATATAACATTCGATACCTACCGGAAACATTCATATGATCTGATTTATTCAGACTTCCCCGTACCTCCGCTTACCGGTTCCCATACACTGATTTCTGCAGTTAATATAGGTGAAGTGGAAAACAAAGGCTGGGAAATTTCGACAACGTGGTCTGACAGATCAGGTGATTTCTCATACAGTATCGGAGGTATG
This sequence comes from Bacteroidales bacterium, assembly GCA_007123885.1. Classification (GTDB taxonomy): domain Bacteria; phylum Bacteroidota; class Bacteroidia; order Bacteroidales; family PUMT01; genus PXAP01. The sequence continues at coordinate 19,727 of SLGC01000124.1, forward strand.
TTATATGATAATACAAATCAGGTGCTCAAGGCAGGTTATTCTGATACAGATACACTTGTTTTCCGAAACAACCATGATATGTTATGGTTCAGGGGAATTCCGCTTGAGAACTACTGGGGATACCAGACCGACGGTTTTTTCAATTCACAGGAAGAACTAGATGCCACTACTGCAAAATTACCAAACACAAGGGTAGGTGATATCAGGTATGTCGACCAGAATGGAGATGGGGAAATAAACGAATTGGACAAGGTGAATCTTGGTAATCCATTCCCGAGATACATTTATTCCGTCAACCTGAACCTTGGCTACAGGCGATGGGATTTCCATATGCTCGGGACCGGTGTCGGCAAACGCACCGGAAGATTGAACGGGATGGAAGGTTATCCGGTACTTATGGATGGCGCCAGCAACAGCCTGGGTACACCAAGGCAGTATTACAAGGATAACAGGTGGACACCTGAAAATCCTGATAGCAGGTTCCCCCGGGTATGGACAGGATCGAGCGCCAATGCCGTGCTGAGTGATATATGGTTGAGTGAGGCATCCTATTTCAGGGTCAAAACCCTGCAGTTGGGATACACTATTCCCAGGATTGGGAACAATATACGCGACACACGAATATATGTAAATGCACAAGATATTCTTACTTTAACAAAATTTGAAGGTCTGGAGCCCGAAAGAAACGGGGGGAGCGGAAACTACCCGAGAATGGCTACCATTAGTTTTGGAGTAAGGACAATCTTTTAACATCAAAAGTTTAATTGAAATGAGAAAAATATTATATATAGCAATCCTGGCATTCATATTTACAGGATGTGAGGAGTTCCTCGATAAATCAGATCCCACGGCCACTACCTTCGTCGAGTTCTTTAATGATGAGGAAGATTTGCGAAGGGTGGTTTACAGTAGTTACCTGGATGTTTTTACAAATACCCACAACAGGCGTTTCATGTTCTATATGAATGAAGGAAAATCGGACAACGCCTACAGCCGTATTGAAAGCCATCACCACCAGCGGATCGCCAACGGGAATTACAATAGTAATACCGATGCCTTCCTGTGGTATAATGATGAACATATGAAGCACATGGGCCGGCTTAATACATTTATTGACAATATAAATGTACCTTATGTCGAGGATGAATCCATAAGGGAAATGTACAAGAGTATACTTGAGGCTTTGCGGATATGGCACTATTTTATACTGACATCCCGCTGGGGTGATGTTCCATTTATCCTTGAGCCCGCTGATCTCGTAACGGCCAGGCAACCCGTAACTCCAAAAGAAGAGATTCTTGACAATATTTTTCCGATGGCGCTTGAAATAGCCGGGAGGTTGCCTGACAGGGAATACACCACCAACAAATATATGTTCAACGGCATGTCATTCAGGGGAATCATCATGCGATATGCCCTTTACAACGGAAGATATGAGCTTGCCGCAGAACTGGCGAAACAAATCATGGAAAGCGGTAATTATTCACTTCATCCTGCTTATGGCGATCTTTTTAATTATACAGCCAGCTCAAACAATAATGAGTTTATAATGCACCTGGACAGGGCGAGCCACGGAAGCAGGTCTTCGGTATCGTTTGTAGATCTGGGCCCACATTTCAGGACAGGTTCCGGTCAGTCATATCTTGTACCATTGAAATCACTTGTTGATTCCTATTTCACTCTCCAGGGTAATACAATAGACGATTGTCCGTACCATCCAAAGGAAGAGTATGAACTGAATCCCCACCTGAACCGTGATCCGCGTTACAGTGCCAGTATCATAGGGCATGGTGATATATTTTATGGTGAAGAAATAGATATTTACAATGCCAATAATCCGATGTTCTATCAACTTGAAAGAGCAAGCGCATCAGGATTCTGGTTCCGTAAATTTGTTGATGATGCTGATGCTTTCAGGAACGGCGGAGAAATGGAATTCGCTTTTATGCGTTATGCGGAGGTACTGCTAACCTATGCTGAAGCAAAGATCATGCTGAACCAGATCGATGACCTTGCAAAGAGCTGCATCAACCAGATAAGGGAAAGAGCAGGACTTGACATGAATTATGCTGATGTTACCCTGCCTGAATACGATTCTTATACTCAACAGCAATGGATCGAACTTATCAGGAACGAGAGAAGGATCGAACTTGCAGGGGAAGGTCAGCGTTACGATGATATCCTCAGGTGGCGTATTGCCGAGGATGTCCTTAATCAGCCGGCACAGGGGCACACAAGGGTTGTTGACGGACAGGTTGAAACTTTGATGATCGAAAACCGGTCCTTTGCACCACATAACTACAGGTGGCCCTACCATACCCTTAGCCTGCGTGTGAATCCGGGACTGAGACAGAATCCGGGCTACTAAGCTTAATTATATTATTCTACCATAAAAGAGGGCTTTCCAGCCCTCTTTTCTAAACTTTTAAGCTAAATTAGCCGCCTGAAAAAAGATGCTGTTATGCGCAAATTGACATTCCCTGTTATTATGGTGACCGCAGTCTTGATGGCAGCCTGTTCTCCTGATAATTTTGTATCTTTATTCAATGGCCGTGATCTTTATCATTGGATGATGCCAGGCGAGAATAAAGGATTCAGGGTGAAGGATGGTAACCTGTATACCGAAGTGTTTGACGGAAGTAATATTTTTACTGTTGATGAATACGGCAACTTCATATTGCGTTTCGAATATTACCTTTCGGGAACAGGCAACAGCGGTGTCCTTTTGCGGTGCAGGCCTGATAATCCCTGGGGAACCGGAGTTGAGGTTCAGCTGCTGGCACCATGGGATCCTCCAAGTGACGACCTGCACCGGACCGGTTCCGTCTATGGATATATAGCGGTCAAAAACAGGCCTGATGAAACTCCCGAAGTATGGCGAAGCATGGAAATCAAATATGACCGCAAATTGATTTCAGTCTCCATAGACGGGCAGATTGTTACACGGGCAGATATCGATACGGTGCCAGGCATGGATAATAAACTGCTGAAGGGTGCAATCGGTTTCCAGTCAAACCATAGCGGCCCTGGCGAATATGCAATTTTCAGAAATATTGTTATAAGGGATCTCGACAGGGAACCAGGCTATGTTGCCGGGGGTTTTAATCACCATGATGAAGGGATGAGAAATCTTGCCCATGCAGCAGCTGTATCAATAGGCACACCTATGATAGAACCGCTGGCAGTTCTTATGGCGGGTGATAGCCTTCCTGCGAGTGAAGGAGCCAGGCAGGTGCTGGCTTGTATTGTTTCAGATCATTCGTCGACCGGAACATCAGGGGCTGAAAAGAGGCTTGCTGTCCGGGCATTGAAAAGAAGCATCAGAAATGATCATTCCGTAGCTGTAACCGCATATCTGAAGGAACTGCTTGCTTCCCTGCAGCAGGATGTTTAGTTCATCTTGAAAACCCGCGTCCTCGGGTCGCGGTAATGTCCTGGCGGGGCTTTGCCCGAAAGGCATGTGCGATTAAAAAAATTCACGGTGCGAAGCAAAAATCGGGGTAAAAGCCACCTCCTCCGGTGGTGGATAGTCCGATTTTAGCGAATTTTTTACTTCGTCCTGAAAACCCGCCTCCTCTGGTGTGGTCATGTCTCGGCTTTCCGGTTGCCCGGATTTTGACGGTGGGGCAGATGAAATGATCCGGGCGGTTAAAGAGGGGCATCATCATTAATGTCCAATAGATTACTGTCATAACCATGTCAGTAACTAATTACTGATGGCTAAATAAGATTATTGAGGTATATAATTTTTTAATATAAAACCAATATTATGACCAACATCATCAAAGCAGTATTATTGGCTTTCCTGATACTAAGTCAGATGACCTTTTGTTCAGGCGTTTCGAGAAGCGGCAGTCAGCCGGAAGAACAAACCACCGGAAGAGGTTATTATTATCCTGCACCTGATGAAGGAGTATTAAGGATACTGAGCTACAATATCAGAAATTGTATTGGTATGGATGGCGAGACAGATTTTCAAAGGGTTGCAGATGTGATAATGGCAATCAATCCTCATGTGGTTGGACTTCAGGAAGTGGATAAAGGTACTTTCAGGCTTGAAGGCATTGATGTAGCAGCCAAACTGGCTGAACTGACGGGAATGTACCATTATTACAGCCCATCCATTGAATACCAGGGAGGTCATTATGGCAATGCAGTATTAACCAGGGAAAAACCTGTGAACCACTCCTACATTCCGCTGCCGGGCAGGCAGGAAAGAAGAAGTCTCCAGATGGTTGAATTTGAAGATTATATTCTCTATAATACCCATCTGAATAACAGGTTTGCCGGCGACAGACATGGCTCAGTCATGATAATTGATTATGAAACAATGGATTCTGAAAAACCAATTTTTCTCATTGGAGATATAAACGATACCCCTGGTTCCGGGACCCTGGAACTGCTGGAAAGGAATTGGGAACAGTTAAGCGGTAATGACCCCACCTTCCGGAGTGATCGTCCGGACAGGTGCATAGATTATATATTCGGACTTAAAGGGGAGGGGTTCAGGTACCGTGTCCTGCAAAGAGTAGTTGTAAATGAACCGGTAGCTTCAGATCACCTTCCGCTTTTTATTGATGTGATCATCGAGTAGGGCAGGGGCCGATTGTTCTAATTATGCAGTCCATTGAGGGAATTCAGCAGTTCCCAGTCTTGTTCCGAAAAATCTGCCAGGCTGTTGAGCCTGATATCGGCAATGGAGAACCGGGGATTATCACGATGGATCTCTTCGGGTACAACAATGGTCCTCATCTTTGCTGATTTTGCAGCTATCAGTCCGGCCAGGGAATCTTCTATTGCCAGGCAATGGTTGGGAATGGTATTCATTTTCTTTGCTGTTGTAATGAATACTGCCGGGTGCGGCTTGCCATATTCTTCATTTTCCGCACTGTGGATTACAGGGAATTCATTGCTAAGCCCGAGCTCCTTAAGGATCCATTTAATGATGCGCTCTGAAGAAGATGATGCCAGTGCTTTTGGTATTCCTGCCCTGTTGAAGAAATCAATGATCTTGAATACTCCGGGAGCCGGCTCTCCTTTACTTGAAATGATATCGCACACAGTATCCTCAATTTCTCTTCCCATCTCTTCTTTTGATATATTTTCCCATGGCTTGTACCGGTACCAGTGTTCAATGGTTTCATCGACCCGCAGTCCGGTAGTCTGCAGACACATGTTATCGGTAAGTAGTATGCCAACCTGTCCAAATACCAACTTTTCAGCTTCGCGCCACAGGGGTTCGGAGTCAATCAGCACTCCATCCATATCAAATATAACAGCCTCTATCATAGATTTAATGAATAAGAAGCAAAGATACTTTTTTCTGTTTATTTTTACCTGTAATTGCCGTATTGTTTCATGCGTCCCTTACAGGATGCAAGGGCGAATAGGATAAGGTATTCATGTTCTTATACTTTAGGCTCAATGGTGAAATCCGGGCCGGGCTGAGGGGCCCACTGCCGTGGAAGTGGCGATCCGGTGTATGTGCACTTCGGCAAGCATTCAGTGTTGAATAGAGTGTTCCTGAGAACCTGAAAGGATCATTTAGAGAACACATCCCGTGACCATCTCAGGAATGTTCGGTCCGCCGGATGATCTCGTTTTGAAGGTCCTCACCAAGATCATTGAAGTAGTCGCTGTAGCCTGCCACCCTGACGATCAGGTCCCTGTACTTTTCCGGGTGCTTCTGGGCATCGCGCAGTGTTTGGGCAGACACCACGTTGAACTGTATATGGTGGCCGTCAAGCCTGAACCAGGTTCTTATCAGTGAGGTCAGCCTGGCATAGCTTTCGCTGTCCTCAAAAAATGAAGGAGTGAATTTCTGGTTCAGAAGTGTTCCGCCTGTTTTGATATGGTCAATGGTTGCGGCCGACTTTATGACCGCGGTGGGGCCGTTGCGATCGGCTCCCTGGACGGGACTGATGCCCTCGGAAAGAGGCTGCCCGGCGAGACGCCCATCGGGCATTGCACCTGTAACACTGCCAAAATATATGTGGCAGGTTGTAGGAAGCATGTTTATCCTGAAGGTACCTCCCCTGAAGCAGGGGCGTCCGTCAACAGCTTCAAAGAACATATTAAAGACTTCCGTTGCCTGCCGGTCTGCATATTCTTCATCATTGCCGTATTTGGGAGTATTGAATACGAGTTCTTCCCTCAGCTGGTCGTAACCCGAAAAATTTTTTTCCAGGGCATCCAGCATTTCCCCCATAGTCAGGTTTTTTTTGTCGTATACATGATACCGGAGTGAAGTAAGGCTGTCTGTCACACTCCCGAGTCCAACACCCTGAATATAGCTGGTATTGTATCTTGCCCCTCCGCTGTTGTAATCGGTGCCGTTTTGTATGCAATCCTCTGTCAGCAATGAGAGGAAGGGGACCGGCATTTCGGTGCTGAACAGCTCTTCTATCTGCCTGTTTCCTTCCATCTTGATATCGGCGAAATACTTTACCTGTTTGCGGAAGGCCTCCATCAGCCCTTCAAAGCCTGTGAACCCGGATGGGTCGCCCGTCGCCAGGCCGGTCACCGTACCTGTCCGCCTGTCAGTGCCGTTATTAAGGGTAACCTCAAGTATTTTGGCAAGATTGAAGTAGCCGGTCAGTATATATGCCTCGGTCCCGAATGCACCCGATTCCACGCAGCCTGACGCCCCCCCGTTCCTGGCATCACCGATGCTTTTTCCCTGCCGCAGAAGCTGTTGGATTATCGCATCGGTATTAAAGATGGAAGGCTGTCCGAAGCCGGTGCGAATGATGTCCAGGGCCTTGTGGATCAGTCTGCCGGGATTCTTTTTGCTAACCTGGATCATGCTGCCTGGCTGGAGCAGTCTCATCTCACCTATCACCTCGAGAATAAGGTATGTCAGTTCATTTACCGCATCGCTTCCGTCTTCCTTGAGTCCACCAAGGTTTACAAGGGTGAAGTCGGTATAGGTATTGCTTTCCTGTGCGGTGACCCCCATTTTCGGAGGCGCCGGATGGTTGTTGAACTTAACCCAGAAACACTGAAGCAGCTCCTTTGCTTTTTCCCTTGTGAGGCTGCCTTCAGCTGTCTCTCTCGTGTAGAATGGCTCAAGGTGCTGGTCCAACCTTCCGGGATTAAATGAATCCCAGGGATTCAGCTCGGTTATCACCCCAAGGTGAATGAACCAGTAATGCTGCAGCGCCTCATGAAATGTTCGGGGAGCATAAGCAGGCACCCGGCGGCATATACATGCCATCAGGATAAGCTCTTCCTTGCGGAACGAATCGGTTTCTTCACCGGCCAGTATTTCAAGTTGATCGGCATGCCGGTGGGCAAATGTGATAATAGCTCCGGCCGAAATCTGCATCGCTTTCAGTTCATCTCTTTTAGGGATGGCGTCGGCATCATTTTCAAAATCAAGATGGTCAAGTGCTTCCTGGCATTCCTCAATAAGATCGGTCATCCCTTTTTGCCATGGCTTTTTACCCAGAACAGTATGACCCGGAGCCCTTTGCTCCTGAAATTCTGTAAAAACCCCGGCCTCGTATGCCTTTTTCCAGCCGGGTGTCATCCGGGCCATTAGCCTGTCACGGTTGGTTCGGCCCTTCCAGAAAGGGATGATTATATCCCGGTATATCCTGCGGGTCTCCCCGGTTACCCTGAATGTGACCTTAGGTCGGGAGTCAAGTATGTCAAGATCTTCCAGGGAATGGAGGTTGATCTCGGGGTAGGTTGGCGTCGCTTTGGGAGAGCGACCGCGCTCACCAACGATCAGCTCGGAGTGACCGATGCAGAGCTGTTTGTTTTCCAGAATATACTTGAAACACAGTGCTCTCTGTATGGGGACAGGCTCCGTTGCCGCGA
>SLGC01000311.1 GCA_007123885.1 Bacteroidales bacterium
ATACCAGCAATGATATAATCACAATGCCGGCAATAGTAAGGATCAGCTCCCTGAACAGAAGCGTTGTCAGTCCCGATACCAGCAGAAAAGGCAAAAAGAGCGCAAGGAAAGTCATCGTTGCGGCTACCACCGCCATTGCTACCTGGCCGGTCGCGGCAGAAGATATTTGAGATGTGTCTCCTGCGTTATTGAGTTCATCTTTTTTAATATCATGGGTACGCCTTGTGATATTTTCGATTACCACTATGGAATTGTCAAGAACCACACCCATAGCCACCACAAGTCCGCCAAGCGAAAATATGTTCAATGAAAATCCGCTGACCTGCATCAAAAAGAAATTCATTAATATGGTAATCGGGAGGGCGATCAGCATAACCAGAACCTGTCGCCAGTGGCCAAGGAAAATAAATATCACAAGCACAACCAGGATAATGGCTCCTATAGCGGCATTGGTAACACCCGCTATTGAATCCTTGATATAATCTGCCTGGTTTTCCACCATGTCAATATGTATATCGGCAGGAGCTGTCTCCTTTAACCGTTCAATCAGTCTGCCCACATCATCTGCAACTTCCACCGTATTGGCATCCGCCTGTTTCAGGATATTCAGCTTTATCGCCGGACCACCGTTGAACCTTGTGATTACCCGTTCATCCTCATGTGTATCCTCTACCGTGGCCAGGTCGCTCAGCCTGATCCTCGGCCGGCCCGCGGATGATACCACCAGATTTCGTATTTCATTGAGATTCTGGTATTCAGAGGTAGTTCGGAGAATAAACTCCCTGGAGCCTTCAGTGACCCGCCCGGCAGATCTTTCAATATTTTCATCCCTCAACCTGTTTATCACCTGTGCGACAGTCAGGTCATACGCGGCAGCCCTGTCCGGATTAAGGTATATTCTTACCTCCCTCTTTAATCCCCCGAGAATTTCGGTTCCTGCAACTCCCGGTATGGCAAGGAACTGGTCCTGTAAAATGTTTTCTACCCAGGTTCGCAGATCTATCAGATCGCGCGATCCCGACATGATTATGAGCTGGGTTATCGGAAGCTGGGATGGATCGGCCTTGAACATGACCGGAGGGTCGACATCCGGGGGCATCCGTCTTGTTGCCAGGCCCATCTTGGCTACCACATCCTGATAGGCTACATCTATATCGGTCCCGTATTCAAAGTTGACCCTGAGTGTATACTGCCCTTCAATTGACGACGATTCAAGATAATCCAGTTTGTCCACAGTGGCCAGCACCTGCTCGACGGGATCGGCTATGTTGTCATTTATCTCCTGGGGAGTTGCGCCCGGCCAGTAGATGTGAACCCTTACCATGGGGTATGTCACCTCCGGCAGAAAATCGACCGGCAATCTCAAATATCCGATTATTCCCAGTACGGAGGCAAGTAACATGAGAGCCAGTGTGGCCACGGGCTTTCTTATTGCAATGGAAGTTAACTTCATAACATGCCCCCCCCGGTTGGACCGCTTGTTTCTTCCGGTACTCTGACTCTCATCCCGGTACGCAGCTGTTCCTGGCCTTCAATTACCAGCTGATCTCCCAGTTTGAGGCCTGATACTACCTCTGCCAGTCCGTTTGATTCAATCCCTGTTTCTATAATAACTTCGCGGGCCTGTCCTTCCTCAATTATGAAAACCGAGCGCTGCCTGCCTCTTTCCATAATTGCAGCGACAGGAACCGACAGGGCATTATCTGTTGTCTGAATTACAAATGAGGCTCTTACGAACATTCCGGCACGAAGCTGGGGACACGGGTTTTGCAGCAAAATTTCTACAGTGGCATTTCGGGTTTGCCGGTCAACCCTGGGATGAATTCTTTGTATCCTGCCCTGAAAAGTCCTGTCCGGACAGGCATCGGAATCGATCCTTACTGTCTGACCTGCGCGGAGCTTCCTTATATCCAGCTCTGATACCGGTACATTAGCAACCAGGTTGTCGCCGCTTTGTATCTCAAGCATTTTAAACCTGGCCGGTATCATGTCGCCGGTGTCTGCCCATCTTCCCGAAATCAGGCCGCTGACCGGCGCTATCACGGGTATCTCCCGGTACTGGTTAAGCGCAAACTGGTAATCGGACCGGGCCTGTTCGAGCTGTATTTTCAATGATCCGTCTCCGGGATCCTCATTGAGTGCCCGCTCCCTTGTCTGTAAGGTTATACGGGCTGCGTTAATAATATCTTCACGTAACAGCGGGCTCAGCATGGCAACTATCTGTCCGCTTTCCACCCTGTCCCCTTCCCTGACGCTCATGGTGGTAAGTTTGCCCTCGGTTGTGGAAAGTACATTTGCAATGCTTTCAGCCTCAAGATTGCCTGGTAATTCCAGCACCTCATTCATTTTATGAATTCCAACAGTCATTGCCCTGACAAGTGTTGCAGGGGAAGGATTTCCCGGCCGGGTTACCGGTTCCTGAACATTGCTTCCGCATGCATTCAACAGCAGGATGATAACCGTACAGGTAGCCGCACAGGTAACCGGAAGCAGCTGGTTTAATATTTTAAGCATAAAACTGAGTATTAGAATTCGATCTATATAATTCCTGCAAGATGAAGCAACCTCACTCTTGAGATGTTAAAGCTGATGTATGCTTCATTTAGTTGAAGTTCACTGTTTATCAATGCCTGTTGAATGTCTATCAGGTCGGTATTCGAACGCCGGCCCGCATGATACTCTATCATTGCAAGCCTGTAACTCTGTCGGGCATGCTCGACGCTTTGCCGTTGAATTTCAACCTGGCTGCGCATTTCCTCCATGCGGCGGTAAAGATCTTCCATTTCTGCCGCCAGGGAATTGTGGAAATTTTGTTGTCTACATTCGATACTTTCATATGTTGCCCTGGCCCGGTCGGTACGCGACCTGATCAGTCCGCCGTCGAAAATGGGCATTTTGGCCGAGATTCCTGCGAAATATCGCCGATTGTCAATAAAGGAAAAAGACTCGGGCCCGAATTCCCAACCCGCCCATACCTGTGCGGAAACACTTGGCATCCGTGCGCTCTCCTGTATCCTTATCTGCAATTCCTGCTGCATCTTGCTCAATTCTATTTCCTGCCATGCAGGGTTGTTCGCGAGCGCTGTTTCCATCAGCTGAATGCGGGTAAAGGGTATGGAGAGTAATTCAAGGTTATCTGCAGGATCTATAATTTCAAACCGTTCCCTTCCCATTAACACGCAAAGCTCATGGGAAACAGATGATATATCGTTTTCCTGTTTCAGCAACATTCCCTCCAGGGCATTTCTTTCTACCGCAATACGGTTTATTTCAAGCTCCGACATCCGACCCGCCTGAATCATCAGCCGGGTATACTGCTCATGCACGTCGAGATGCCTGAGGTTTTCCTGAATGATATTTTTCTGGTTTATGACGGAAATAAGATAGTAGTAGTGAATACTTACAGAAAGCTTTACATCTGTTATATCCCTTTCAAGTGACATGGTTTCATTTTCAAAGGTGAGCCTGGCAGATTCTCTTTGAAGCTCGTTGCGACCGCCGCTATATATCTCCTGGCCTGCCGAAATAAAGGGGAAAAGGGTATGCTGTATATTACCAAGCCTTTCCCGTTTGAAACCGGGAACAATATCAATGTAGGCATACTGAAAGTTTGCATCAACCCATGGCTGGAACAGGGCCTCACTTTCACCGATACCTGCACTTGCTGCTTTCACCATCATTTTGGACGACTTCAGCCGGTTATTATTATTTAAAGCCTCTTCTATAGCCTCATCCAGGCTTATTTGCGACCCGCTGTTAACTGGCAGCCCATTTTGCTTCCAGCCCCTGATACCGTCGGTGATACAGATAATCTCTCCCTTATAAATGCCTCTGAGTTTATTTGCAATATCTTGTGTACGCCTCATGGTAGTACAGTAAATAACGATCAACGGCTGATCCAGGTGCGGCATAAGCTGTTCTTCAAGGTTTTCGGCATCGGCGTCAATATTTACGGCATTATCGATACGTTCCCTGGCAAACATTGTACCGGTGCGCCCATCAATAATCAGCAAGCTTCCATCATATAGCCTTTCGCTATACTGCTCATAGAATTCCAGGGAGGACAGTTCTATAATATCCTGGCTAAACAAATACCCGGGAAATGACAGTGTAGCAATTGCAAGTGCCAGTTTCAATATGCTTTTTCCGGGGAAGAAAGAGGACCGCATAAATTCAGCTATTTATTTTTATCATTTTAACTTATGTCAGAACGGGTGGTTTTAAATCCTGCATCCGTTTTGATGAAACCGGTTTTTAAATTAAACCGGGAAAAATCATAATGCAGTTTCGGAGTCCAGAAGTTCAATCCGGGTCGACACGAAAAGTTCCTTGCACAGTTCCACTGCCTTCTCCCAGTTTTCCCGGTTGATACAGTACTTGATATAGGGGGCTTTTATCTCACCCTGTATCAGTCCTGCGTGCTTTAATTCTTTAAGGTGTTGTGACAGTGCCGACCGGCCAATCGGAAGCTCATTCACCAGATCTCCGCTATAGCAGCAGGAATTCATTCCTGAAAGTTTTCTTAAAATATATACCCTTACCGGATGACTCATAGCCTTGGCAAATTTTGAGATCCGGATAATATCTTCATTATATGGATTATTTGATTGCGTCAGTTCCATGCTGGTTCGGATGTATTAATATTTCAGTATTTCGCAAATATATAAAATGAATTTGAAAAACAAATTAGCTCCTCTATCATTTATATCACATTTTCCTTGAAAAAGCACAACATTTTGCCATATAGTTCGTAATATTACGAACAGAATAATAATTTGTTTTATTAAATTATTTTTATTTTAAAAACCCGTATGTCATGAAAAAAGCAATTCTTACATCGACCCTGATGGTCCTGTTTTCTTTTATTCTGATTTCCCAGGAAAACAAAGGACCGGTATTTACCTGGGAGAAACCTGTCCATGATTTTGGTAAGGTATATACAGATGATCTTCCTGAAACCAAGCTTGCAATTGCTTTTAAAAATACCGGTAATGCTCCCCTTGTATTGACAAATGTAAGAGCCTGTTGTGGCACCAGGGTGACACACTGGCCAAAGGAACCTGTAATGCCCGGTGTGTCGGACACAATAAGGGTGGAGTTTCACCTGATGCCCAGGCCTCACAGGATAAGCCGGGTAGTCACAGCTTCATCCAATTGCAGTGAGAACGGAACCAGTATTTTCAGAATGACCGGAGAAGTTGTTCAGAGGGAAGAACAGTGAAGATTATGTATAAACCTTTCACGGCGCCGGCACCGGTCTGTTAGCGTTTAAATTTCGCTTCACCGGTGATCCCTGGTTATGAACTCCGGGTAACTGGTGATTAATGTTTCATGGACTCTCTGGTTTCTCAGTGATTCCGTTTTCACGGATGAGTCCGGTTTTTTTTCTTGTAAATTACCTCCCAAATCATGACAAAAAAAATATATTCCGGTTTTATTCTCCACTTTTCCCGGTTACTCGCAGGAATCGTATTTATTTATTCGGGTTTTGTAAAAGGAATAGACCCGCTTGGCTCCACCTATAAATTTGTAGATTATTTTGTTGCATTCAATATTGAATTCCTTGAATTTCTGGCTTTTCCCCTGTCAATACTACTCTCGGCAGCAGAGATGCTTATCGGACTTGCGCTGGTGGCCGGAATTCATATGATCATAGCTTCCTGGGCCGTATTTTTGTTCATGGGCTTTTTCACCGTCCTGACCTTTATAATTGCATTAACAGATCCAGTAGCCGATTGCGGTTGCTTTGGCGATGCGATCATCCTGACAAACTGGGAAACCTTCTGGAAAAATGTTGTCTTGATGGGTTTTGTTACTTACCTGTTTGTATACCGGAAGAAATTCGGGACCTTTTTCAAAAGCTCAATTATTGAGTGGTCAGCGCTTTCGGGTTTGTTTCTTGCCACCCTTGGAATATTCTATTATTCCTATATCAATCTTCCTGTTGTTGATTACCGCCCGTTCAGCATAGGTGCTGGTATCGAAGAGAAAATGAGCATTCCACCCGATGCACCTGTCGATGAATATGAAATAATCCTATACTACGAAAAAGACGGGGAGGTCAGATCCTTTACAACGGATAGCCTTCCCGAACCGGATTGGGAGTGGGTGAGAACAGAAAGCAGGCTTATCGAAAAAGGCTATGAACCACCGATAACCAACTTTTTCATTGAATCCGTGAAGGAAGGCATTGATTATACCTACGATATATTGCAGGATCCGGGATATACATTTATAATGGTTTCCTATAATCTTGACAAAAGTTCCAGACAGAACATTGACAGGATAAACCGCCTTGCCGACTGGTCTTTTAATCATGGAATGAATTTTATTTGTCTGACCGCCAGTCCGGAACCTCAAATAAACGATTTTGTCGAACAAACCGGTGCCGGTTACAGGTTTTATCATACGGATGAAATTACCCTAAAAACTGTGATCAGAAGTAATCCCGGCTTGCTGTTAATAAGAGAGGGCACTATACTGGGAAAATGGCATCACAGGAATATACCTGATGCAGACGGGCTTAAAGAAAACATGCTCTCATATACACTGGAAGCTCATCAGGGTTCAAGAAATAATCTTGTTTCCTATAATTACCTTTTCGCCCTTCTGCTGGTTCTTGCCTTATTAATACTCATCAGGCCGGTCGTCAATAATGCTGCAACCTGGTCCCCTGCCAAACGGTTGGGCCATTAAGTCGGATCTGAAATTCTGGCAGCTTGAAATCGCAGGGATAAATTTTTATAATTACCCGGATAAATTCTTACTATGCCTTTCCCTGGGTTTTTCTGGGTTTCAGCAGTACCTCTTTCGGGGGAAAGTGCAAAGCCTCAGAATCACATTCGAAAAGAAACTTATCGCAGCCGACAACACAGTTTCCGATGAAACCGGCACGAACAATTTGTTTCTTTCTATATCAGCTATAAGAGTAAGTATTTTTTATAATCCGGCGTGGTCAAATGACACCCTGGCCTCTTTCCGACCTGAATGGCTTGCTATCCCAGACCCTGAAACTCAGGAGCATTACCATGAAAACCATAATTGCTGAAATGCATAAAATAAGATCATATGAAATATGCCTGTCCATAAAAAACCCGAAAACCGGCGGACCCAATGCTGTGCTTATTACGAGTATGGTGCTGAAATAGCTTCTGATTTTTCCCAGGTTAGTCGTTCCGTATATTTCCACCTGTATTGCTGTTTTAATTGTACTGCCCAAACCGGCGGAAATACCGAGTAAGCAGTAAAAAGCAGGAAAAACCCATTTGTTTTCTATCAGTGGTATGGATAGAAGTGCAAGTATGGCAGGCACAAGATACAGGGGAAAAAGTTTCCTGCCGGAAAAGCGATCAACCAGGTTTCCCGATACAAGCAGGGCCAGGGCATTGAATACCGGATAAAAGGCAAATGAAAAAGCCACCCACGAAGCATCCCAGCCTTTTTCCTTGCCAATAGTATATTGATACAAAAATACGGCTGTACCTATAAATGGTATGATGAAAATATTCGCCGTAATTATCCAGAACCTTAAACTCTTAAAATATTTAACTTTTTTATCCCGGCTTTTGCTGTTATTTCCAACCAGGTCAGGTTCAAACCCTGTTACAGGGGCAATCGCCAACAATGCAGGGACAACCATGGCAAAGGCGGTGATCGACAGGTATATCAGGCTCATTCGCCATCCGGTTAATGAAATTAATTGAAATACTGCAAGTGGCAGAATGAATTGTCCTGCCGGATGACCGAGTGCAGTGAAACCTAATGCTTTACCCCTGTCTTTTTCAAAATGTTTGGCAATGCCTGTAGAAGATGCATGTGTCATTAATCCCTGCCCGAACCATCTTACCAGCAGGAGCCCTGTTATTAATAATCCCACACTATTGGCACGTGATAATATTATAACCGAGATCAGCAATCCGGAAAAAACAATAAGACCGTACTTTTTAAGTGGCATCCGGTCAATATACCTGCCAGACTGGGAAAGCAGGAGTGCTGAAACAATAGTTATAGCCGCATAAATGGAACCAAAAGCTGCATTGGTAATATTAAGGGAATCAACCCAAAAAGGTACAAACAGGGAAATGAAAAATGTCTGGCCAAAAGAAGAGAAAAAATTGAACAGAAAACCGAAATTCAGCAACCTCCTGTTCCTGTCAGCAAATCTGAACCAATCTCTGATAATACCCATGCCAAAATAATTTTGGTCCATTAACCATCGCATCCCGGCAACTTTGATTTATTAACCCGGTTTCCATCCGGTTGTATTCTAAACCTGTGACTCGCATATTCCGGGATGGAACCAGAATATTGTAATCCCGTCTGATACCTGAGGTTTTCCGAAACCGCTACATCTTAAAAGATGTTTCCCAAATCGTGAATGCTGTTACCCTGCTTTGTATCTGGCGTTTTCCGAACCGGAACTGCTGTCAGAATTCCCCGGTTAATTGCCAACTCGAGAACTTTATCCTTATGCTCAGGGATGATTCTTAAAACATTTTGCGCAAAAACGTATTTCCGGCCGAATTTTCATCCGTTCAAAAGGGATTGACTGCCGACATTGAATGCAAATACCAAAATCGTCATCATTGAGCCTTTTTAACGATTGATCCAATTGGACCATCCTGGTTTTAAGGTTACGCTGGCTGGCATCGAAAATAGTTTTGTTGTTTATGGCATCCATTCGCGAAATCCGTCCTATGGCATTATCAGGGGCAACAGGTTCGGTGAAGCTTTTCAGATCTTCAAGCTTAGAGATGATTTTCTCAATTTCGGCCCGGATGATCAGTCCCAGTTCGGTTTTTCTTTCCTCTGTCATTATTATCGATTTTAACCATTTGACCACTTTCGCTGAAGTGATTTCATATAACACGATATAAAAATACTAATTGATTTTTTAGTTTATTGTGACATCAAAAACACTAATAATTGAACGGACAAAGGTTTTTATTATTGGGGCTTCCAGTAACTTTCGTCGCAAACCGACTTTAAGGGAAAAGGGGCTGGCTGATAGCCCCAAATCCGGGAGGACAGTTTTCACTGGTATGTTCCGGCTTACTGAAGAGCATATCTAAGCCGGAACACGTGTTTACAGGCAAGCGGTGGAGCGCCTACCCTTTCGCGATTGTTCCGTATATGAGGCCGCTAATGGTTGCCATTACTATTACCAGTGCCACAAAAACAAAAGTCTTTTTGGATCCCATCACACTATGGATCACCAGCATGTTGGGCAACGATAGTGATGGACCAGCCAGCAGAAGCGCAAGGGCAGGTCCCTGTCCCATACCCGAATTTATAAGTCCCTGAAGGATCGGTACCTCGGTAAGGGTGGCAAAATACATAAATGCGCCGACTATGGAAGCAAAAAGATTGCTTTGAAGGCTGTTCCCGCCCACAAGGGAACCGATCCAGTGGTCGGGAATAATCCCGGCCAGCTGAGTATCGCCATGGGTGGAACCCAGGAGGAAGCCTGCAATTACAACACCGATCGCAAGAAGCGGGATGATCTGCTTTGCAAAATCCCACGAGGCAATAG
>SLGC01000416.1 GCA_007123885.1 Bacteroidales bacterium
TTCTTTGGATTTTTTATTATTTGATTTTGCCATGGCCTCATTCCTGCTGGTAATATTTTATCTCTTTACTCCTCTGCTGATCCTGCATTTATGCCATAACTACAGGTGGGTCAATAAGCTCGGGGCTGTTATTATTGCCTATATAGTTGGCCTGATCCTCGGGAATATAGGATTGCTTCCCAGGATCGGAGCTGCAGCCGGTATTCAGGAAATACTGACCACGCTTACCATTCCCCTGGCCATTCCGCTGCTCCTGTTTTCAATCGATATAAGGAAATGGCTCAATGTTGCCGGAAAAACCATGTTGTCAATGATGTTTGCATTTACCGGGATCATTTCAATGGTTGTATTTGGATATTTCCTGTTCCGTGAAGATGGCGTAATCGATCTGTGGAAGGTATCCGGTCTTCTGGTAGGGGTATATACCGGAGGCACTCCCAACCTTGCATCCATTAAGCTGGCCCTTGACGTGGATGAAACGATCTATGTGGTTACCCATACCTATGATCTTGTAATAGGGGCAATTTATTTGCTGTTCATGTTGTCGGTAGCACAGAGGTTATTTCTGACCTTTCTGCCGGCATATGCACTCATCGACCCCAAATCCGCCGCCAAAGGAGATTTTGACGGGGAAGATCCCTATTATGGTATTCTAAAGAAGGATAAATACATACCCCTTCTCAGGGCACTGGGCATTTCAATACTGATATTTGCAATTTCGGCAGGGGTGGGCATGCTTGTTCCGTCAGGATCGCAGATGGCTGTCACAATATTGCTGATAACAACACTGGGAATGGCCGCTTCATTTGTCCCTTCCATAAACAGGATAGAAAAATCATTTGAACTCGGGATGTACCTGATACTTATCTTCAGTATTGTAGTCGCCTCAATGGCAGATTTACAGCGGTTCATGGCCGCCAGTCCGACGATACTCCTTTATGTCACCCTCGCTGTATTCGGGTCGCTCCTTGTGCAGGTGATCCTGTCAAAAATTTTCAAAATAGATGCGGACACTCTGATGATCACATCAACCGCATTTATCTGCTCACCGCTTTTTGTTCCGGTAGTAGCCGGGGCCCTGAAAAACAGGGAAGTTATTGTTTCCGGGCTAACCGTTGGTATTATAGGATATGCAATGGGAAATTACGTTGGAATAATGCTGGCCTATTTCCTGCGCGGATTCTGATCTGTTATACAGATCGCCTCCTGCAGCCTGCAGCAGGCGGTATGATCCGGTAAATGATGCAACAGATAAAATAAACCCGCTTGGGCTGCTGGCAATTTATTTGTAAATTCGTAAAGTGGTCTTTTGCCATTTGTACTGTGAAGGACCTGGTACGGGTAACCGGATGTGGCAGGAGAGTTATCTCATTTTATAAACCGACCGGAAGAAGGGAGTTCTCCATCGGAATTCAAGTAAATTATGTTATTTATCAAAAATATCAAAAAGCTTGTGCAGGCAGAGGATCTGCCCCGGAGCAGGGTAGAAGGAACTGCGATGTCGGCATTGCCGGTCATAGATAATGCATGGCTGCTTATCAGGGATGACAGGATAGAGGATTTCGGCAGGATGGAAGAACTTGAAGAGGCCGGTTCCGGTATGGCTGCAGGCGGTCAGATCGAGCATTTTGATGCTGCAGGCCGTATGGTGTTCCCCTCATATTGCGATTCCCATACTCACCTTGTTTATGCAGGTAGCAGGGAAATAGAGTATATTGATAAAATAAAAGGCCTGTCCTACGAGGAGATAGCGAAAAGGGGAGGCGGGATACTTAATTCGGCAAAGCTGATCCGGAGAACCGGCGAAGAGGAACTTTACCGGCAGTCGCTCGAAAGAGTAAAGGAGATAATAATGCTGGGTACTGGTGCAGTGGAAATAAAAAGCGGTTATGGACTGACTCCCGAAGATGAGATCAAGATGCTCAGGGTGATAAGGAGGATAAAGGAAACAATGCCGGTTATCGTTCGTTCCAGTTTCCTGGGTGCTCATGCCCTGCCTGCTGAATACAAAAATCGCAGAAAAGAGTATGTAGATCTTGTTATCGGGAAAATGATCCCTATGGTTGCCGGTGAGGCGCTGGCCGATTATATCGATGTATTCTGCGACCGCGGATTTTTTACCCCGGAAGATACTGCCCGCATTCTGAAAGCGGGTACGAAATATGGCTTAAGAGGCAAGATACATGCCAATGAACTTGATTATTCCGGGGGGATACAAACAGGAGTCAGATACAACGCACTCTCGGTCGATCACCTTGAATTCACCGGCGAAGAAGAGATCGCTGCACTCCTTGCAAGTGAAACAATGCCGACACTGCTTCCCGGGGCGGCATTTTTTCTTGGCATGGAATATCCCCCGGCCAGAAGAATGATAGATGCCGGACTTTCTGTAGCAATGGCTTCTGACTATAATCCGGGTTCCTCACCTTCGGGGAATATGAAATTCATAATGTCTCTGGGCTGCATAAAATTGAAGATGCTTCCGGAGGAGGTGATAAATTCTGTAACCATTAACGGGGCTTATGCCATGGGTATTGAAGAGAAGGCAGGTTCCATTGCCAGGGGGAAAAAGGCAAACCTTTTTATCACCAAAATTATACCTGGATATGAATTCATGCCCTATGCCTATGGAAGCAACCATATTGATACTGTGATTCTCAACGGTAAGAGAGTGGAATATGATCTTAAATAGATAAATTGATAAGCCCTTGCAGAATGAATATTTCAGACCCTGTATAGCCAGGGATCGATCAGCGATTATTTCAGATGCGATTAACCGCTCACAAGGAGGATGTGAATCCGGTTCCGGCTGAACCTGCTTGCGCATTGATCTGAAAAATGATATATCGAGAAGTGTACATCTAATTTTTAAATATTATGAAGCAGCAGTTAATAGAGTGTGTCCCCAACTTCAGCGAGGGAAACAATATGGAAATCATAAGGCAGATTACAGGCGAAATTGAGTCGGTCGAGGGAGTGCGTCTGCTGAATGTCGATCCCGGAAAAGCAACAAACCGTACAGTCGTCACTTTTGCAGGTCATCCTGATGCAGTGGTAGAGGCTGCCTTTCTGGCTGTCAAAAAAGCTTCGGAGCTTATTGACATGAGAAAGCACAGGGGGGCTCATCCCAGGTTTGGCGCCACCGATGTATGTCCGCTGGTTCCGGTTGCCAACATAAGCATGGAAGAGACAGTGGAATATGCCCGGCAGCTTGGAAGAAGGATAGGCGAGGAGCTGGATATACCGGTATATTGTTATGAAAATGCTGCTTTTAATGAAAAACGCAGAAACCTGGCCTCATGCAGGGCAGGCGAATATGAGGGCCTTCCCGATAAGCTGAAGCAAGAAGAGTGGAAACCCGATTTCGGCAGCGCTGAGTTTAATGCCCGTTCAGGCGCAATTGCAGTGGGGGCAAGAGATTTCCTGATCGCATATAACGTAAATCTCAATACCACATCAACACGAAGGGCAAATGCAATTGCCTTTGATGTAAGGGAAAAAGGGAGGCCGAAAAGACAGGGGAATCCGCTTACAGGAGAGATAGTAAAGGATGAGAAGGGAAACCCTGTTATGATTCCCGGGACGCTTAAGTCGGTTAAAGGAATAGGATGGTTTATAGAGGAATTCGGCATTGCCCAGGTATCCCTCAACATCACAGATATTAATATTACACCTGTGCATATTGTCTATGACGAGATTTTCAAAAAGGCCGGTGAAAGAGGGGTAAGGGTTACGGGTTCGGAGATAGTGGGACTCGTACCTCTGAAAGTGATGCTTGAAGCGGGCAGATATTTCCTTAGAAAGCAGCATAGATCCACCGGGGTCCCGGAAAGGGAGCTTATAAAAATTGCCGTTAAATCAATGGGCCTCGACGATCTCTACAAATTCAAGCCAGAAGAGAAGATCATCGAATATGTCCTTGCCGGGGATAAAGGGAAAAGGCTTGTTAATATGGCTCTTGTTGATTTCATCGATGAGACTTCTGCCGAAACTCCTGCACCTGGAGGCGGATCGGTATCAGCTGCTATGGGCGCAATGGGTGTTGCACTTGGAACAATGGTGGCAAATCTCTCTTCTCATAAAAGAGGATGGGATGACAGATGGGAGGAGTTTTCAGACTGGGCGGACAGGGGAAGAGGGTATACGGATGAGCTTATTTCTCTTATCGATGAAGATACCCGTGCCTTTAATGCTGTTCTTAATGCATTCTCGATGCCCAAAAAATCGGAAGATGAAAAGAAGATACGCAACCGGTCGATTCAGGATGCTACCCGGTATGCGACCGAGATACCTTTCAGAATTGCGGAAACTGCCAGCCGGTCACTCGAAGTAATCCATGCCATGGTTAAAGAAGGTCTGCCCGGTTCGGTAACCGATGCCGGGGTGGGTGCATTTGCGATCCGCTCATGTGTTCAGGGCGCGGCACTTAATGTCAGGGTAAATGCCCGGGATCTGGATGACAGGGATTTTGCAGATGATATTGTGTCAAGGAGTGAAGAGATTGAAAAAAAGACGCTTCAGGTTGAGAAGGAAATAATTAAGATTGTTCACAGTCGACTGGATTAATCGAATAAGCTTATAAACATGTAAGGATATTAAAGTGCCCCGTCAGGATCGGGGCGCTTTTTTTTATTAACTTTTTTTTCATTCAGGCTGAATAAATTTTCTAGTTTAAAAATAATACTATTTTTGCCTGTATAATGAGGATATAAATCCAGTTTAATAAACAATGATTTTATAACAGAAAATGGTTCTTATTTATAATTAACATATATTTATCAAAATTTTTTTGGATAAACCATGAACAACCCACTGATTCAATCATTTTTTAAATTAAAACTATCATTAACCTAAAAACATGTTTATGAAAAAAATTACTAGTTTGCTGCTTTTGTTTGTGCTTTGCAGTCTGTTTTCACTACAGGCACAAACAGTGCAGGTTTCAGGTGTTGTTACAAGTTCTGATGACGGGCTGCCTCTGCCCGGAGTTGCGGTTCTGGTAGCCGGAACAACCATCGGTACTGTAACAAATTATGAAGGAAGGTACTCTTTATCTGTACCTGCCACCGCAACGTCATTAACATTCAGCTTCGTGGGTTACAGGACTCAGGAAGTAGCAATCGAAGGTAGAAATGTTATCAACGTAACAATGCAGGTCGATGTGGTTGCACTGGATGAGCTTGTTATTGTAGGGTATGGTGTACAGCGAAGGAGAGACCTTGCAGGAGCCGTAGCTACCGTAAGAGGCGAGGAACTCAGAACTATCCCCATCCAGACATTTGAAATGGCCTTGCAGGGGAAAGCGGCCGGTGTGAATATAACTATACCAAATGCTGTCCTCGGTAACCCGCCGGTAATCAGGGTAAGGGGAGTGAATTCTATCTCAGGCAGTTCCAGTCCTCTTATTGTCGTTGACGGAGTTCCTGTTTTCACGGGCGATCTGTCCAGGAATGCGACAGCAATGAATGTACTGGGCGATATTAACCCGGCCGATATAGAATCGCTGGAAATATTGAAAGATGCTTCTGCAACTGCCATATACGGATCCAGGGCCGCAAATGGCGTGATACTTATTACTACAAGGCAGGCTCAAAGAGGAACACCTACCCGCGTTACATATGACGGTTCATTTGGCTTCACAAATCCCAGCCGCATATATGATATGATGAATGCCGAGCAGTTTGTTGGTCATAAGAACCTTGCCCGGGCAAATGTCGGATTGGGTCCGGCATACTTCCTGAATAACGATGCCGATGGCAACCTTATTGACGTTGACTGGAACGATGTCATATATCAGACAGGGCACCAGCATAACCATTCACTTACCTTTTCCGGTGCCGGTGAAGCAACAACCTACTTTGTGTCACTCGGTTTTTCTGAAAATCAAGGTATTGTCAGGACCAATACCTATGACAGGAAAAGTGCAAGGGTAAATATTAATCATGATCTTACCAATTCCATCACCTTAGGGGCTAATGTATCCTACACAAATTCATTTTCAACGGCCCCGAGTACAGGATCTCTTGCCGGGGGTAGTTTTTCAACTGCCGGTGTAGGCCGTATCGCTTTTCTTTATGCCCCGATTGTTGGACCGTTTACTCATGAACCAAATGAATATCCAACAAAAAATGATCCCAACAAGTATTATAATATCCAATCCTGGCACCTTGGTCTGTTAAACAATACCCAGCTTGTCGGATTCTTCAATCCCGAGTTCCTTTTTGATTACAATTACCACCATGCACAGAGCGAGAGGATTATGTCTAACATTTTTGCCAATGTAGAGTTTGTTCCAAACCTTGTATTCCGCTCATCACTGGGTTTTGATAACAGTGGCATTGAATCAAAAACTTTCTGGGATCCACGCCATGGTGACGGAGGTTCCAGGGGAGGTGATGCATATAACTATTTTGACCGCAGGAACAGGTGGAACTGGACAAACACACTGAACTATATGTTTTCATTAAATGAAACATTTAATTTCAATGTTCTTGTGGGCTCGGAGGAGCAGCATACGGTATCCAACGGATGGTCGGGAGGAAGGACAGGGCTGGCCGACCCCTTCTTTACATCCTACCAGGGGAGTTTTACCACTAATACCGCTCCCCCGGCACTTATGGAAACAGAAAATTATTTCACCTCCTTTTTCGGCCGGTTAAACTTTGATGTTAACAGGAAATATTTTATTGAGTTGTCAGCCCGCAGGGATGGTTTTTCCGGACTGGCAGCAGGCAATAAATACGGTGATTTCGGCGGTGTGTCAGCAATGTGGAACATTTCAAGGGAAAGTTTTATTGAAGACAGCAACCTCGGGGATATTATTTCCGATCTGAGATTAAAAGCAAGTTATGGAAAAGTAGGAAATATCTCGGCAGTTTCAAATTTCGGATCCCTTTTCCTCTATGGTGCAGGAAGATATAATGGCAATCCGACATTATTCTTTAACCAGGCAGGTAATGCGGACCTCTTCTGGGAAACAAGCCACAAGCTTGATCTGGGTGTTTCGGTAGGCCTGTTCAGGGACAGATTGCAGTTCGATGTGAGTTATTATGACAACCTGATCGATGGTCTGGTTTTGAATGTGCCACAGTCACCTTCAAAAGGAATTCCGGGCAACTCAATTCCCGATAACGTTGGTTCTATGTTCAACAGGGGTATTGAGGTTTCGGTTACCTCGAATAATTATTCAACACAACAGTTCAGATGGATAACAACCCTGAATTTTGCAAGCCTTAAAAATGAAGTTACTGCACTTGCCCCGGGAGTAGATGAAATAATTGCAGCTACCAGCGGACTGGAGACGACTAACCGTACTGTCATTGGCATGCCGGTGGGACAGATCTGGGGAGTAAAAACAGATGGTGTTGATCCTGCGACAGGCAGAAGGATTTTTATCAGCGGTGACGGCCGGCAGGTATTTTATGATCATTCTGCCACACTTGCTGCGGACAGGTGGCTGCTTGCCGATGGTACAAGTTTTGGCAGGGCGATCAACATTACCGATGACGGACAGGTACTTGGTAATCCACACCCGAAGTTTTTCGGCGGACTTGACAATACTTTTATTTACCGGAATTTTGATGCAACAGTCGGCTTGACCTATGCATTTGATTTTTATATTTACAACGGATCGAAAGCAGGGCTGAGAGATCAGCGTACCTGGAACAATACACGCGAGGTTTATGAAAAAGCCTGGAAAAACCCCGGTGATATTACCAGTATTCCCAAACCGATCTGGGGTGATAACGTATCCAACGGCTCAACCATGGTCATATCCGAGAATGTTGAAAGAGCAGATTTTGTAAAATTAAGGAATCTGAGTATCGGATATACATTACGCGGTGAAAGGATAAGAAACATAGGTATAAGCAGCCTGCGGATCTATTCACAGGCCTTCAACCTGCTTACATTTACCGGATATCAAGGAGCGGATCCGGAAATATCCTCAGGTGGAAATACCAACCTGGCACCCGGAGTCGACAGGAATACCGTGCCCCAGGCAAGGACAGTCTCTTTCGGTGTAAATGCCTCATTTTAATCAAACCATTAATCAATGATATTATGAACAGACATTATAAACTATTGATATTAATCCTGGCAGCGGTATCTCTCAACTCATGTTTTAAAGAGTATCTTGACCCGGTGCCGAAAACAGCTATATCCGATCTGACTGCCTTCGATACCAGGGAAAGGATCGTAAACCAGGCAACTGGTATGTATGTCCCTTTCAAAAGCGGACAGTACCTTGGTGGAAGATACCAGGTATATAATGATATAAGAACTGATGATTTCCTTAATCTCCAGTCAAACGGTGTAACAGGTTTACAGACATGGACACTTAACGTTGCCCCCACAACATCCGAAGTACAGAATTTGTGGCAGCAGGTTTATTCTGGTATTAACCGGATCAATGTATTTCTGGAGGGTCTGGAGAGTAATAAAGCCGATATTGTTCCCCGGCTTCTTTCCCAGGCTGAATTTGATCAGTTCAAGGGTGAAGCCCTTGCATTAAGGGGAATGGGGTATTTCCATCTGTCACAACTGTATGCCCGCCCCTATAACCAGGATTCCAATGGTCCCGGACTGGTTTTGAGGATCACCGCGCAGAGATCCTCTGCCGACAATGACATGGCACGCAGTACCGTAGCTGAAACATATGCACAGATAGTCAGTGACCTGACTACTGCTGCAACTTTACTCCCCTTGCGACATGGAAGCGGAGCCGGGAACGATGTTCCCAATGTTTCCAGGATGCAGCGTAATACCGTATATGCATTGCTTTCCCGGGTTTACCTGCATATGAACGATTTCCCTGCTGCTCTGGCTGCCGGAAATAATATTGTTTCAACCAGTGCTCCATTTGTGAATGACAAGGGCGGTGTACAATATGGTCTTGCAGAGACTTTTGCCCAGATATTTGCTTCCCCCTATACATCATCTGAATCTATTTTCTCAATTCCGATGACAGATGCTGAGCTGCCCGGAACCCAGAACCAGTTGGGACATTATTTCAGTGCCGGTGCCGGAGGAAACAACGAATATCCGTTAAATCCCAACAGTCCCGTCTGGACCAACCTCGATGAATTTCCTGCAGATGATGCACGCAGGCAGCTGTCGGTAGAAAGTACAGTATCAGCTACTGATTATGTTTTTGTGGATAAGTACCCCTTATTTCCTCATGTTGATTATGCCCCGGTTATCCGCTATGCCGAAGTGCTGCTTAACGTAGCCGAAGCCGAGGCAAGAGTTACCGGGGTAAATGCCCGTGCAGTGGCACTGCTGAACGCGGTCCATCAACGATCTAATCCAGCAACTACATACGAGGTGGGGGACTTTGCCAACGCAGACGCTTTTGTTGCAAGATTGATGAGAGAGAGGAATATAGAGTTCCTGGGTGAAGGCATAAGGAATATGGATATCATGCGCAAGGTTGCAACTATTGGTCCCAAAGGTCCGGTTCCTGCCGTGCCGCCTACTTCATCGGATTATATCTGGCCTATACCGCAATCAGAAA
>SLGC01000357.1 GCA_007123885.1 Bacteroidales bacterium
CCTCATTCCTGCGGCTTCTTTTTCCATATTTTTTTTAGATAAAACTAATTTTCAATTTCACACGAACAAAATTAATCGTCAAATCCATTCCACTATAACTATCTGCAGGATTTCGCCTTCCCACCGGTTTTTGCAGGTCAAACTGTTTTATCCGATACTATTGTGATTCTGAAATCGCCATTGTTACTCTTCCTTCACTGGATTTTCAACTTTCAGGATACCACCTTCGGTTGCAGCTTATTATTGCGGTATGCAACCCGCGAGGCTCATCCTTGATCACTTCACGAATTTATGATCTCACAGGGATTTGCAGAAGAATGGCTATGTATTCTGCAGCATTATACAATTGCAAAATTATAAAATTTAGCCTTCATGGCTTTGATTGTTGATAAAGTTCTGATAATTCCATTGAGTAATGCAAAACCATAAAGATATTATGTGTATATTTGCAGAAGGATTGGTTTCTGCCTGCATTGCAGGCATGATGAAAAGGGAACCGGGTGAGAATCCCGGACAGTACCCGCTGCTGTGATCTCCGTTTATTTTTAACATTCTGCCACTGTTGCCGCCCGGGCAATGGGAAGGCGTTAAAAAGGAGTAAGTCAGAAGACCTGCCGGATCCGTCATTTATGTTCGGGTTAAACAAAAATTCAACATCTTGAAAACCTTTTTATTATACTGTTGCCTGTGGCTGATGCTGTCTTTGCCCGCATACAGATTATCCGCTGCCGGCATGTATGACACCGGTTCCGGATCAGGCAGCCAGTCATACGTCCATATCCCCGTCTCCCGCAGCGGGAACAGGCCGGCCCGGCAATATGGACATGACAGCCTTTTACTTTACACCATACCGGAAGTAAAGATAGAGAGGAGCATGATCACATTTTTCAGCGAAGAAAAAAAGATTAGCACACCGGATCCTGTTTTAAAGGATGTTTTTTCAACCGCAAACCTGGGAGAACTCATTTCCCTGTTTACCCATGCCGGCATCAATACATCAGGCGCAACAGGGTCATCCTCATCTGTATTTTACAGGGGTACAAATTCCCATCAGACCACGGTGAGATGGAATGGTTTTGCGCTAAACTCACTGACACTCGGAACCATGGATCTCTCAACCATTCCATCAGCCGGGATGCAGGCTGTTTCAGTGGTCCACGGAGCTTCGGGAACAGTCGCGGGCAGCGGCAACGCGGGCGGCTCGATACTCCTGGAAAACAGTGCTGACTGGGACAATAAAATAAATTTCAGCCTGCAATCCGAACTCGGGACGTTTGATAACCAGTACTTTTCCGTCACGGGGAAGACAGGTAATCCTACTGTTCAGTACCATATATTTATGTTTTCCCACCAGGCAGAAAATAATTTCCGCTATACCGATTCACACAAAAGCGGGAATCCTGTTGAAACAATTAGTAACAATGCCCTTGACAGCAGGGGAATTATTCAGAACCTGTTTATCCGGCTACCCGGAGGCAACAGGCTTGAAGCCGGCATGTGGTATCAGACCAGGGAGAAGGAGCTCCCTGCGCTGATGGGTTCATATCTTTCTTCACAGGCAATGCAGCTTGACAGTACCCTCAGGATCTATGCCAAATGGACCAGGTCAGGAACCCGTTCAACTTTATCAGTGAACACTGCACTATTTGACGAGCATATGAGATACAGCAACGATAATCTTGCAGGACCGGGAAACGGTACTCATGAATCGCTGATAAATTCGGGGACAAAAACGACAGATATCAACTACCGGTACTGGCTGACAGACAATCTTTCGCTCGATGGCGGGATGTTCCTTTCATCCCTTGACGCGAAGCTGGCTTCCTATGGAGGTAAAATCAGGGAAAACCGTGCTGCTGCGGTAGCAGCCCTGAAGCTGGCTCTTCCCGGGTTAACAGCAACATCTTCTATCAGGAAAGAATTTCATGAGAATACCCGTGTGCCGCTGCTTTTTTCCTTTGGTGCCAGGAAAGAGCTGATTGGTGGACTGGACCTGTTATTCAGCTACTCCGGTCAGTACCGGGTGCCCACATTCAATGACAAATACTGGCAGCCCGGCGGCAATCCCGACCTCCTGCCCGAGTCGGGATATACAGTTGATCTCGGACTCGCCAGGAGGGTAAAGGGGAACCGCTTCAGGCTGAAGATGGAAGTGAATACCTATATGACATCATTAAAGAACATGATACAATGGCTGCCTTCAGGAAACGGCACCTGGTGGAAGCCGTCGAACACCAGGGAAGTTTCGGTCAGGGGCATCGAATCATCGGTATCACTTCGCGCATCTTCCGGAAAATATGATTACTCCATGGGAGCCGCCTATAATTATGCCAGTTCCGTGGTAAGGCGTTACGGTGAGCGTCAGACGGCCGGTAACCAGCTTCTTTATGTTCCCGGCCATACAGGATCAGCCTATGCAAATGTTTATAATAAAAGAGCCTCTGCCGGCCTTACAGGGACTTTTACCGGAAAGAGGTTCACCAGCGAAGATAATAACCCGCTTCTTTCAATGCCCTCTTTTTTTATTGTGAACGCTCATGCCGGCTACAATTTAAGGCTGCGGGACCTCGGCGGCCGACTTCAACTGAGGGTAATGAACCTGCTGGATGCACAATACCAGGTGGTCAGGGCATATCCAATGCCGGGCCGCAGTTTTCATCTTGGTTTAACAATCGAATTCAATCACTATTAACATTAAATAATTTAAAAAAAGTTATGAAGAGATCAATATTCAAAACCCTGGTCTTCCTTGCTGTTCTGCTGATCACCGCCTCCTGCGGCAAAGATGATACAGAACCAATGGAAAAGGGCTACAACCAGGGAGTGTTTATAAGTTGCGAAGGAGCCTTTAATGGAAATAACGGATCAATATCCTGGTACAATCCTGAATCAGATGAAATAATCAACAACCTTTTTCTGAAGGTCAACGGGCGGCCCGCCGGAGACGTTGTACAATCACTGACCCTGGCAGATGAGTACGGAGTGCTGGTTGCCAATAATTCGGGGAAAATTGAAATTGTTGAGATGGAAACCTTTGAATCGGTTGCAGTAATTACGGAACTCTCCTATCCGCGCCATTTTGTTTATGCGGGAAATGGTAAAGGGTACCTGTCAAACGGCAGCGCCGAGGGGGAAGTCTATAAAATTGATCTCACCACGGCATCGGTTACCGACACCATCGAGGTGGGAATGGGGCCCGAGGAGATGGTAATTTCGGGTAATTACCTGTTTGTTGCCAATAGCGGAGGATGGTCTTTCGACAATACCGTTTCTGTTATCGATATTACAACTGATCAGGTTATTAAAGTGATCACCGTGGGCGACATACCGGTGTCGGTGGTTTCCTGCAGTCAGGGGAATATATGGGTTCTCTGCCGGGGTAAAGTCGTGTATAATGAAAGCTGGACGGAAATAATTGATGAAACCGACTCCAGGCTGGTAAGGATCAACCCGGCAACAATGTCGGTCGACCGGGACATCGTTACTGGTGAAAAAGGTGATGGTTTCAATCCTTCCTGGCTGAATATATGCCCGGAAGGCAACACCCTTTACTTCGGAGAGGCCGACGGACTGTATGCCATGGATTCTGATTTGGGAACAGCGCCGGATTCTCCCCTGATCACTGAATATTTTTCATATGCCGGGAAAGATCCTGCATCAGGCAGGATCATGGCAGTTAAAGTAACGGATTTTTCATCGCCCGGATCATTGAATATATATGAAGGCGATGAACTTCTGTCAACAATGGAAACAGGAATTGGACCCGGAAGAATAGTATTCGTACAAAAAAAGTAATATCCTTATAATCACAGGATTTGTCTGCCGAAAAAATATGGTATATTTATTAATCCGGAAAAAGCTTTAAATTGCCAAATATTTAAAAGAAAGGGATGAGCAAAAAGGGGAAATATTACCACCGACTCGGCCCGGGAATAATCCTGCTGTTTTCTGTGCAATTCATATTTTCATTCTCCGATGCGGAGTCCCAGATAAGCTATGGCGGACGCCCACACAAATTTGATGGAAATACTCTCAATGAAATCCCTGTAATAAGAATGCCGGCATTTGATATACAATCGTACGCGGCGTTGCAAAGGGCAAACAAGCTGCCCGGGGTAAAACCACTTGTTTTTGCCAGGCCCTTTGAAGTGGAAATAACTCCTGAAAAAGACGGAATATGGAAAGAACAGGGTGGTACCGCGATCTGGAGGGTGGTCCTGCAATCCCGCGGAGCCTTTTCCCTGAATATCATTTTCAGTAAATTCAGACTCGAGCCCGGGGTCAGGATTTTTGTATATAATCCCAGCCGTACCCAGATACTGGGTTCCTTTGACCACCGGAACAACAGGCCATCTGCTGCGCTTGCCCTCTCTCCCGTCCGGGGCGACAAGATGATCGTAGAGATGCATGTCGACCATGAAGCCGGTCACTGGGGTGATCTTGTCATTGGCAGGGTGAATCATGATTTCATCAACATTTTAGATACAAAATCCAATAGAATTGGACGATCGGAAGAGTGTAACATCGACATCAACTGTCCGCCGGGTAATCACTGGCAGAGACATAAACACGGCATTGTCCGGTTGACGATAAACGGAACCACATTTTGCACGGGAGTGCTTGTTAACAATACATCAAATGATGGCAAGCCTTATTTGCTGACTGCCAATCATTGTGTTGCCGACAATGACGATGCCACCGGTTCGGTATTTCTTTTCGGCTTTGAAAGCTCCTTCTGTAATGGCAATAATGGTAATGTGAACATGACACTTTCCGGGGCCGAACTCCTGGCCACCCAGGAGAATCTGGATTTCAGCCTTCTGGAGCTGAATGAAATTCCTCCCCGCTCCTACCGTCCATGGTATGCCGGATGGAACAGGACGGGCCAAATACCCCAAAGCACCGTTACCATACACCATCCTCAGGGCGATGTTAAAAAAATTGCTATAGACCTTGATCCCCCTGAAACAGGAACCTTTGGTCCCGGTTATACACCTGAGGGCCACTGGCGGATCTTGCAGTTTGACTATGGCACTACAGAGAGCGGATCCTCCGGCAGCCCCCTTTTTGATCAGAACGGCCATCTTAAAGGCCTGCTTACCGGGGGTAGTGCCCGTTGCGGATCGGCCGTAAATGACTTTTTCTGCAAATTTTCCCTTGCATGGAGCAATTACCCCGGAGATTCCCATCAGCTTCAGCCCTGGCTGGATGCCGCAGGTACAGGCAGGGTGACCATGGAGGGATTCAACCCTTACCGGGAAGATATGCTGGAGGCTGATTTTACTTTCAGCACAAGAGAAATATGTGCCGGCGACATGGTTGTTTTCACCGATTTTTCTTCGGGTGATATTGAAAGCTGGTCCTGGGATTTTGGCAACGGGGCCAATCCCCCATTTGCATCATCTCCCGGTCCCCATCTTGTCGAATATACCGGAAACGGGGTACGTACCGTATCTCTAAGGGTGGAAAACGCAGAAGGAATGGATATGGCTGAAAAGGAAATTGATCTGGTCATCTCGCCAGTTGAGCTGGTTGCGGGTTTTTCATATATTGAAGAAGGTTTGACAGTTCAATTTATTGACCAGTCCGATTTTGCCGTCAATTATTACTGGGAATTCGGCGATGGCGAGATCAGCACCCTGAACGATCCTGCCAACACCTATTCTAATGAAGGCGAATATACGGTAAGCCAGCTTGTAAGAAACAGAGCCTGCTCTGATACCGCTTCACAGGAGATCTTTGTCACCGTCACTTCTGCTGAATCAGTCCATCCTTCCCGTGAGTTGATGGTTTATCCCGTTCCGGCAGTAAATTTTATCATAGTTGAAACAGGCACGCCATTCGCATCCGGGGCATTGATTGAACTGCTCTCTTCTGAAGGCAGGCAGCTTGTGCGGCAAAACTTGCCAGCCGGTCAGTCACAGCTGAAAATTGATACCGGCAGGTATCCTTCCGGTATGTATATATTGAAGATTGCAACAGATAATGAGCAGTTCAACTTAAAAATACCTGTAATAAAATGATGGTCAGAGGGCCAGGAATAAGATTTTGAGATATGAGACCTGCATTTGCACTGTTTTTGATACTGATCTGCATACCATTTTTCTCCTGCATAAATGAAACAGGAAATCGGGCCGGTTTCGCTTCCGGAAGCGAAGGGATCGGGCATGCAAAGGGATTTGATGTGGAAGAACAGGGAGATCTGATAATTCTTCGTGTATATAACCCATGGCAGGGGGCACGTGATGTTCTTTTCAGCTACGTGCTATCCGGTTGCCAGGAATATACGGATGAAATTCCTGAACACCTTCGTCATTCCACCTTTATCCGGACACCGGTTAAATCGGTTATCTGCCTTTCTACAACTCATGTAGCGATGCTGGATTTTATCGAAGAGACCGGATCGATAACAGCTGTCTCGGGTGGTGACATGATTTTCAATCCCTCCGTCAGGGATCGTTTGAACCAGGGTAAACTGCCGGGGATAGGATATGATACGAACCTGAATTATGAACGGATACTGGAACTTAACCCTGATGTGATCCTTGCCTATGGTGTGGGTGCTGAATCAGGATCGTGGATCAGCAGGTTGAAATCGCTGGGCATGAATGTGGTCCTGGTCGGAGAGTACCTGGAAGATTCGCCTCTTGCCCAGGCCGAATGGGTCAAATTTATCGGATATCTTTTTGGCAAGCAGGATATGGCAATTGAGAAATTCAGTGAAATAGAAAAACAATACAACGATCTTCTGGTGAAGCTCCCTTCCCCTGAAAGCCGTCCGGTAGTGATGAGCGGACTTCCCTGGAGGAACAACTGGTTCGTGCCGGGGGGGCGGTCTCATTTCGCCAGACTGGTGGATGATGCGGGAGGAAGATATTTATGGAATGAAAACAGGGGCCGTGATAATTTCCCGGTAGATATAGAGAGGGTAATTGAAAAGGGATCAGGAGCCGATTACTGGATCAATACAGGATCTGCCTCCTCTTTGAGCGATATATTTGAAACCGACAGGAGGCTGGGCTTGCTCAGGCCCTGGCTGCTGGACAATATCTACAACAATAACGCGCGAACCAGTCCCCATGGAGGAAATGATTACTGGGAGTCGGGAATTGTGAATCCCCATATCGTCCTGAAGGATCTGATCCGTATCCTTCACCCGGAAATCGTGCCGGATCATGAGCCGGTCTATTTCAGGAAACTACAGTAGAGATGAAGGAACGAGGACCGGAATACGGAAAGAAGACCCTGTTGTTCATTATCCTGCCCCTGATACTGATCCTGTTCCTGATGGCGGGACTTTTTACGGGGACAGTGACTATTCCTGCAGATGAAATATTGAAAATACTCGGGGGAGCAGAACCTGCAAAACCGGAGTGGAAAGTCATAATAATAGACCTTCGCCTGCCAAGGGTAATTACTGCACTTGTTGCCGGAATGGGACTGTCGGTCAGCGGGTTGCTGATGCAGACCGTATTCCGGAATCCTCTTGCCGGACCCTATGTGCTTGGTATAAGTGCAGGAGCAAGCCTGGGAGTTGCAGCAGTTGTCATGGGCTTTTCCTTTATAACAGGTTCATATGGCTTATCCCTGCCGGGTAACTGGACCATGGTGATGGCTGCCTGGGCAGGATCCGGGCTGGT
Organism: Bacteroidales bacterium; assembly: GCA_007123885.1. Lineage (GTDB taxonomy): Bacteria > Bacteroidota > Bacteroidia > Bacteroidales > PUMT01 > PXAP01. The sequence goes on from SLGC01000357.1 coordinate 7,641, forward strand.
GCTTATCCTGATACTTATTGTAAGTTTCAGGATAAGGGATATTATGACAATCCTTATCCTGGGCATAATGTTCGGAAGTGCCGCAAGTGCCATTGTAAGCGTGATGCAGTATTTCAGTACCGAGACAGTGCTGAGATCCTTCATGATCTGGACAATGGGAAGCCTGGGCGGAGTAACCACCCCCCAGCTTAAAATTATGGTCCCTGCGGTTTTGGCGGGTCTGATCCTCTCGCTGCTATCGGTCAAGCTGTTAAATGCCATGTTGCTGGGGGAGAATTATGCCCGGAGCCTTGGAATAAATATATCCCTTGCAAGGATGCTTGCATTCTTCAGTACCAGCCTGCTTGCAGGGACGATAACCGCTTTTTGCGGACCAATAGCTTTTGTGGGGATTGCAGTGCCTCATCTCGCAAGAATGCTGATCCGTGATGCCGACCATGCCATCCTGATGCCGGCCACTATATTTGCAGGTGGCATAGTCATGGTGGGAAGTGATATTATTTCACAGCTTCCGGGTCTCGACAGCAGTCTGCCGATAAATTCAGTGACAGCCCTTCTTGGTATACCTGTAGTTATCTGGATAGTTATCCATAACCGGAAATTAAGCGGAATTTTTTAAGATGACCGGACACGGGAAAATATTGCAAACCGAAGATCTTGCCATTGGTTATAAAACCGGGAAAAAGGTTTTTGACAATATCTGTGTTTCTGCTGAAAAAGCCGAACTGATCGCACTTTTCGGACCTAATGGTGCAGGTAAAAGTACCCTTTTAAGAAATCTTGCCGGACTGCAAACGCCCCTTTCCGGCGAGATCTTACTGTACGGGGAAAAACTTAAAAATTACAGCCGTAGCAGGCTTTCAAGAATACTGGGATATGTCTCAACAGAATTTATCCCGGTAAATAACCTCAGGGTAAAGGATCTTGTCTCTTTCGGCAGGTATCCTCATACAGGCTGGATGGGAAGGCTGGGTAAAAATGACATCATGAAAGTGGATAATGCTATTGACATGGTCTCTATAAGGCACCTGAAAGATAAATACATACATCAGATCAGCGACGGAGAGAGGCAAAGGACAATGGTAGCCCGTACCCTTGCCCAGGATACGGGAATAATAATACTTGATGAACCTACGGCCTTCCTTGATCTGCCAAATAAATATGAAGTGGTTCATCTTTTGCACAAACTGGCCAGGGAAAGCGGAAAGACCATAATATTTTCCACCCATGATCTGAACATCGCCATACAGGAGGCTGACAAGATCTGGCTTATGCTTGGAGAGAAAATGATATCGGGATCACCGGAAGATCTGATCCTGGAGGGATCATTCGGCAAAATGTTTGAAAATACAAGCCTGAAGTTCAGCAGAACAAAAGGTGAATTCGGCATTACCCGCAAGTTCACGGCAAAGATATCACTGATGGGACCGAAGACAGAAAGCAGGTGGACCAGAAATGCCCTCGAAAGAATGGGATTCGGGGTAGTTGACGATCCTGCGGTTCAGTTGCAGGTGGTCATCCATAAGAAAGAAAGCCTTCTGGAATGGGAGCTCACTTTCAATAAAAGAAAAAAACAGTTTTGGAAGATTTACGATCTCTGTTATTTCCTGGCAGATCTAGGCCGGTCACAACCTGCCGGCCGGCAATCAGGGAATGAATTTTCCACCAGTCCCCGGCAGACCAGCCATGATTAATTCACATATGTTCACAGGATGAATACGGCAATCGCTCGATCCTTACAGGGCACCCCTTATAAGAAGCCGGGCTGTTGCCGGGTTTGTGGCAAGAGGAATATTGTGTACATCACAAAGCCTCATCAGCATGGCGATATCGGGTTCATGAGGATGCATTCCCAACGGATCGCGGAAAAAAA
>SLGC01000256.1 GCA_007123885.1 Bacteroidales bacterium
GCATGATCCCTGCAATATTGCATACTCCGGCACCCCAGGGGACATCATGGGACCCGGCTCCATAATGGTTCAGGTCCTTGAAATGGAGGGAAATAATTCTACCTTCTGTATTTTTAATAGCCTCAAGAGGATCAACCCCTGAACGCCCCCAATGTCCGACATCGGCACAGATACCCATTTTCCGGCTCCTTCCGGCCAGCTGGGCCATGGCATAATCAGGATTCCAGAAATCGGAACGGGGCTTGGGATGATTATGTATGCCAACGTTGATTTGATATTTTTCGCACAATTCTTCGATAAGATCAAAATACATGGCCCGGGGATTAATCATTATTGTTTCAACGCCCATATCATTTGCGAATTCAAATAACTGATTCCACTCCTGGGTGGAATTAGCGCCGGCAACTCCGTAATTTATAAGCCTGATACCTTTGGATTCGAGCAGTCCCTTTAATTTTTGCCGTGTCTCTGTATCCATGGAATAGTGGGTTGTGCCTTCAATTCCCGCCCCGATAGTCTGACCCGGATACATTTCCACATATTTTAGTCCCAGTTCATTAAGTTTATCCAGAGTCTCCTCAAAGGTGAAAAGCCGGAAAGTATATGCCTGGGCAGCAAGTTTCCAGCCAATCTCTTCGGCTGCCGAATGGTCATAATTTTTCTGCGCATTAACCGGAAGAAGGATAAAAAATGCAAGAATACCTATAAAATAAAATTTTAGTTGATCCATGATTTTGATATTGATTTATAGAATAATGTATTTAACATAATCCATAAATATACGGAATTTCCTTAAAAAGATTCTCATCGTGTAACACGGATGATCATATCCTGCTCATCAGGGCATGTGCCCCTGCCGTCACAATTGCTTGTCGTTATATATAATTCACCGTCTCCGCCCATAATCACCTCGCGGAGCCTTCCATAATCTTCCTCAAGATACACCTCGTGCTCCCTGGTAAGCCCATCCTCTATCACTATCCTGTGCAGGTGTCGTGAACGCAGGGTTCCGATTATCAGATCGCCTTCCCACTCCGGAATTGCATCGCCCCTGTAAATCGCAGCACCTCCCGGGGGAACGGCCGGTTCCCAGACATGGACCGGCGCCCTGAAGCCTTCCATAACTTCACATCCGTATACATCAGGCCAGCCAAGATTATCGCCGGCACGGGCTACATATACCTGATCATGCCCGAACCGGCCCATTTCACCACTTGGACCATGATCAACCAGCCAGAAAGTAGCGGCATCATTTTCATCGGGCCAGTCCCAGCCCTGGGTATTGCGTATGCCGCTGATAAGTACCGGACTGCCGGACCGGGGATTATCATTTGGTATCTCTCCTTCTGGGGTAAGCCGGAGCAGCTTGCCATTGGGGCTTTCAGGATCCTGACTCAGGTCGGGATCCCCTGCTTCACCGGTGCCGGCATAAAGCATCCCGTCGGGCCCGAACTTAATACGGCCGCCGTTATGAATATTTCCGGCCCTTATCTCATCATAAATAATGCTCTCCTGCCGGGCAGTGGTACCATCCTCTGAAAGCTCCCATCTTTCAATCCTGTTTATCATATCCTCTTCCCGTAAAACAGTAACAACAAGGTAAAATAACCTGTTTTTAATGAAATCAGGATGCAGCTCGATTCCCATGAGTCCCCCTTCGCTGCTGGGACCAACTTCTAATGTGGCTACGGGCTGCGGAACAAGACGGGGATCATTATAGATACCGGTCACCAGCCTCAGGCGCCCTTCCCGTTCGGTTACGAGAGCATCCCCGTTAGGCAGAAAGGCTATTGACCAGGGAACCTCAAGCCCGGTAACCACTGTTTCGGTTTTAATTTCAATAACACCCTGCGGTCCGTATTCCTGAACCAGATTGCAATCTTCGTCATCCCTTATATCACTGTCGGCAACCCGGTTACATCCCGGGAAGGAAAGGGTCAGTATGGCAGCGAAAAAAAATGGGTTTGACCGGCAAATTTCCGGAAGTATTATTTTGCCCAATTTTCCCAACATGATTAAGTGTTTTACTGGTTTTGATATCATAGGGACAAGCTGCAAGTTCCATACCATAGCCTGGGGATCCGGGGCCGGAAGACGGAAGTGATAACAGCTTGTTGCCCCCTCTGGACCCTGCATTTTCCAGCAAAATGATTTCCAATTTACCCTAAGAGTTCAGATCTTAAATATGGAACAGGTGAGAGAGCACAGAAAACGGAAGGGTTTTATCCAAAAATGCTACCTATCAGGAACAGGTAAGATATTACAGAAAATCGTAAGGAACTTTATCCAAAAATACTCTCTATCAGGAAGAGATAAAGCAGAGAATGGTTGTTGAAGTCGTCCTCAATTTTTTGTTCCAACTCCGATGAAAAGAACAGATCATCAATTTTCCGGGTATCTGTTACATACAGGTTTTTTTTCCGGTACCACCGCTGATATTCCGGGCCCCGCTCATTCGGGAAAGTCTTCTTATACTCTTCGCCTTCCACAGCATATTGACCGTGAGTGTTGTAAAGATCAATTATCCGGGCGAACCTTTCGGGATAAAGGTCGATGTGCTCCCTGAATTTCCCCATATTGGCCGGAGTTGCGGAATAAAATCCCATGCCGGTATGATATTCTTCGGGAGTGAAATAAAAATAAAATTCCGGGACATTTCCCCATATCTTGTTTGGCCGCCGGAATGATATCCATTGCAGGGTTCGAAAGGGTGATTTGTCATTTGAAAATCTCACATCCCGGAAAATCTTTGATATTGTCCTGTTTATAGCGGGTGTTGTATCGATTTCAGGATCAATGCTGCTTATTGCCGGGCCTAGTTCTGTAGTAAGCTGCTTCAATGGTTTTAACAGGTGCTCCTGGTATACGGATCTGAATTTTTCAAACCATTCCTTGTTGTTGTTTGCTGCAAGATCCTTCAGAAATTCTAACCCTTCCGGGGAAAATCCTTTAAATTGCATATGCTTGTTTTTTCAGACAGTATCATATCAATATCTCTGCCAGATTTTATACCGGGCGGGCGATTGTCATCCTGCTTAAGACTCTTCTGAAAATAAAACTGGTTTTCTTGATGCTCCGGTTTTTAAACCCGGCTGACTGATCAGTTGACTATCCTGTAAAGATGGGAATCGGTTCTCATTATAATGCTGTTCCTCAAAACAGCAGGCGTTGCCCAGATTTCACCATCCAGCTGGTTCTCGGCAACAATATCAAGTTCCCTGCCCTCTTTCAGGACAAAAGTCTCGCCTCTTGTCGAATTAAAGTAAATGTGCCCACCGGCCAGAACAGGTGATGAGTTATATTGATTCCTTACCCGGTGTGACCATAATTCCCGTCCGTCCGATGCATCATAGCATCTGATCATACGGCCGGAGTCAACAGAATAGATCAGTCCGTTATGGATCACGGGAGTCGACAGGGGCATCGGGGCTACACGTATACTCCATAACACGTTTGTTTCTGCAATATCGCCGGTACCATCAGGATTAACAGCCATAAGTTCGGAAAACCTGTTGCGGTTCTCATCCACCATAAAACCGGTTTCAAAATAAACCACTCCATTTTCCGCAAATGGCATAGAGACGGTGGATTCAGCCCCCCTGACGATGCTCCATACCTCTTCCCCCGAAAGGGGATCGTAGGCATGAATAGTTGCAGAACCATTTGATATCATAAGATCCCTCCCGTTCACACTGACAATAAAAGGAGTAACATAAGCCTTTGTGCCGATCCATGGGATCTTTTCATATGGTTCATCCGGCCGGTGTGTTTCCCATACGGTTTTTCCTGTCTGCTTATCCAGGCCTGTGATAAACCTGACATCCACCCCTTCATAATGAAGGATCAGAAGATCATTGTACAAGAAAGCAGATGAACCGGGCCCCTGAACGTGGTTGCATTCAAGATCTGTGCGTGTCCATTCGATTTTCCCATTGGCAGTGTTGATACAAGCGGTCCCCATACTGCCGTAATGAACGTAGACAAATCCATCTTCGATGGCTGGAGTGGGAGATGCAAAGCTGTTTATATCATGCTTCCTGATGGCGGAATCAAATGAAAAAACTTTGATATTATGCAGTATATCACCGGTATTGAAATCAATACACACTGCATACAGCTCCTTACCATCGACTGAGGCGGTGGTAACCCAGATCTGATCTCCATATACTACAGGTGATGACCAGCCCCTGCCGTGGACAGGTGTTTTCCATGCTATTCCAGTCTCTTCATTCCATTCAAGAGGTACATTATCAGTGGCTGCCTTCCCGTCAAGGCCACTTCCCCTGAAATGGGTCCAGTTTTCTGCCTTACCGGACCTGTTACTGCATCCGTATGCAACGGCCAAAAGGATGAATACCAGTATCTTCAGATAATTTTGCATCACACTATTTTTTATTGGGTTAGAAAGTAAATATATAAAATAGTGCAATACCTTTTTCATAAGGCTTAGAATAAGTTTTAACTGCCTGGAGTAAAACATGGTGCCGCACAACAATTTCCTTTATTTTTTGTCTATTTATGACTGGAGGAACGATATGAATTATAAAACCAGCAGAGATGAAGAAAGGTGAACCACGACCGGAAAAAGCAGCAGCAGCAGGAGAGCAGACCAGCAAGTCGTCAGATCTGGTAGCCGGTATTGCAATGGTAATTGAAAAATCAGGGGAAACCGGACTTAATAAAGATGAGATACTTGCTGGACTGGTAAAAAGGTTCCCTGACCGGAATCCGGAAGCCATGAGATCAGTAATCGATACGGCTGTTCCGGACAGGATAAGCAAAGAAAAATTTATTGTTGAGGAAACTGCTGACGGAAAGTTCCGGAAAGCCTGAATCCGGAAAGAGCCGTAATGTCCGTTTTTCGATCAGAGGGTATGATAACCTTGATGCCTGTAGAAGTAAAGTGTTATTCGGGCTATAAAGCCGATGAATATCCGGTATCCTTTTCCTTCAACAACCTGCAGTTCGAAATAAAGGAGATAATTGACCGGTGGCATCAGGCTGACAGGGATCCCGGGATCCCTGCAGCCGATTACTTCAAGGTGCGAACAGCAGACAACAAGCAGTACATCCTGAAACATGAGCATGTACATGACAGGTGGTATCTTTGGATCAAGGGAGAAAGCATGAACCTTAACATTTAATGCGATTTCCATCTTCTATCTAAAATAATTAATAATTAACCGGACAATCTGCCGCCGGAGCAGATGGTATAATCCCGATTTTTACCCGTAGATCCACTTCATCCGGGAATGCGGTATTTGCATTTTTCTACCGTGCCGAACCGGAGGCGGTTTTTCCATGACGGTTCATGGGTCAGATTACCAGAACTTTTGCTCCCCTGATCTTTCGTTGTTTTATTTCCATTATGGCCTTGTTGGCATCATCAAAACTGTATGATTCCACTTCGGGATGAAAGGGCATTTCAGCAGCAATCCTGATAAATTCCCGCACATCACTGGCTGCTACGTTGGCTACACTTTTAATCTCCTTTTCCATCCACAGGTGCCTGGCATAATCAATATTGACAAGATACCGGTTATCTGCAGATTCCTTCCTGATGGCATTGATAACCAGTCTGCCTCCCGGCTTAAGGTATTCCAGCGCCCATACAACCGGTTTCCAAACAGGGGTAGTATCAATTATGCAATCAAGCAGTTCAGGCGGCCGTTCTGTTGTGTCTCCGGTCCAGGCGGCACCCAGTTCTTTCGCAAATTCACGTTCACTATTACTGCGGGCAAATACAAAAACATCTGAACAGGGATACCTGTATTTTATAAGTTTCAGAACCAGGTGGGCTGAAGCGCCAAATCCTGTCAGTCCGATCTTCTGGCCGTTATGCAGGTTACATAATGCTACCGAGCGGTAACCAATAGCACCGGCACATAAGAGGGGAGCTGCTTCGGCATCTGTAAACAGCTCAGGTATCGGATATGCGAACTTCACAGGTACAACCATATATTCAGCATATCCGCCGTTAACATCCCTGCCTGTAGCCAGAAAATTTCCACAAAGGTTCTCACGCCCGGATATACAGTATTCACAATTTCCACAAGAAGACCATATCCAAGCCACCCCAACCCTTTCGCCTTCTTTTATCTCGTTGCCGGCATTGGATTTTACTACGCGGCCTATTACCTGGTGGCCCGGCACAACAGGAAAGGATGGCGGAGGGGTGCGTCCCTCGATCTCGTCGATTTCGGTATGACATACTCCGCAGGCGGCGACCTTTATCAGTAACTGGCCTTCACCCGGTTCCGGCTCAGGCAGTCTGACATGACTCAGAGGCCGGCTCTCCCTTGAAAGATCGGAGATCCTGTCAATAACCCATGCTTTCATTATGAACCATTTTCTATTACCTGCTTAACCATGCCTGTCAAAATGATCAAGGAGGGATATGCCCTATTTGATCATGCAGATCATGGTCAAATACCGGCAAAGTGTATAAAGTTAAGTAATTATTCCTTTACTCGTTTCTCACTGATCTGAAACGGAAATTTATTAATTGCTCCCATGGATTTGACGGCAAATTCTGCCTGTCACTTCCTGAACATCTGTAGATTGCAGTAAAACTACTCTATCTGCAAAATAAATGGAACAATCCGATCGGCTCTGCGTAAAAAAAGGTGATGGGTGTACGAAATCAGGGATTTCCAACCTTATTAAGCTCATCACCGTCTTTTAAACAGTACTGGAGTGAACAGTATTAAAATTTCGCCAGCATTATAATATTAAACCTGACAAAAATGAAATCAATCAAAAACAAAACCCGGATTTTTCTTTTCGCTCTTATGGGAATTATTATTTCCTTCACAGGTTGTAAAAAGGATGAGGATATACCTTTGTCTGAGATCCCGACAGTATCTGCGGTTACACCGGCTGAAGGTACGGTAAGTACAGAACTTACTATCGAGGGAACAAATTTTATGGGCGGCATAACAGTATATGTAGGTGATTTTCCATGTAGTCATGTTGAGGTTTCGTCCTCCACGGTCATCTATGCAAAAGTACCTTCCGGAATCCCGGCAAATACTTTGCTGCCGGTAAAAGTAGTTAATCCCAGCGGAGGTGATGCGGTGCATAAAGATGCATTTAAAGCTATAGATCCGGTACTTTCGTTTGTGAACAGTGCCACAAAACCTTCAGGTAACCATGGTAGCACAGTTATTCTGGAAGGCAGGGCTTTTGGTGACCTTCAGGGAGAAGGTGAAGTACTTTTTTCCGACGGTACCGGGGGAACAATAGCCGCGGTAATAGAAGATGATGATGACTGGACTGATGAATTCATAGTTACAACAGTGCCCAGTAATGCGGCTGATGGACCTGTGGTGATAACAACAGAGATCGGCACCAGCAATGAGATTGAATTTAAAGTAACTACCGCTGCTACTTTCAGCCCTTCTGTAATTAACTGGACGGAAACTACTGCTTTGCCCCTTGCTGTAAGCGGCCATAAGTCCTCATCACTACCGATAGCCGATGATGATGAAATTATCAGCCAGTATGTGTTTGTTACAGGCGGCCGCGATAATGATGGCGCAGCCTCTGATCAGGTTATATCAGGAGTAATTAATATCGATGGTTCTATAAGCTCCTGGAATTCCCAGACCAGTCTGCCGGCACCACGCTCCTTTCATGCACTGGTGGCTGCAACTCCCTTTAATTCCAGGGTTGGCGGATCAGGTTATCTGTTTGTTTTAGGCGGGATAAATGATGAAGGGGGCGCAATTTCGGGGGTTTCGGTTGCTGCACTTAACAATGACGGTTCGTTGCAGGGCTGGAGCGCCGCCAGGGCATTGCCGGAACCACTCCATTCTGCCGGAGCTGTGATATTCAGAAGTACCATCTATGTGGCAGGGGGAGCCGACACGGAAAACAACCCTGTATCTAAAGTGTATAAAGCAAGGATAACCGAAGAGGGTCAACTGGAGGAGTGGGAAACATTGCCTGAATTACCAGTAAGCATAGCATATCATGGCTTTGTATCGTTCGGCGGCTATCTTTACACCGTTGGCGGTGAAACCGGGGAAGCCGCACCTGACCAGGGAAGCCAGGTTAATGCCACAGATGATATATTCTATTCGAGAATAAATCTCAGAACCGGAGAAATTGGCGAATGGACAGTGAATCCCAATTCTCTTGGAAAGCAAAGAAGTAAGCACAGCACACTGGTACTGGGAGGGAATATTTTCGTCTCATCGGGATTGTATTCCGGGTTAAGCGGAAATGTAGGAGGCTCAAGTGAAAATTCTTACGCAAGCATCAATTCAGACGGTACCATAGGGACCTTCGCCGGAGCTACCGGTTCTCAAACAATCTTCAACACCGGAAAAAGCAACCTTTTTAATCAAAGTGGCATTAGCTACATCGATTCGGATGGTGTTGCCCACGTGATGATCCTTGGCGGGGCAAAAGTGGGTTCGCCAGATACGAAACTGGATAAAGTCCTGTTCTATTAACCATAATTTTGCTCCGAAGATTTGATTAAAAAAGCAGGCCCTGGCCTGCTTTTTTAATTCCTCGATTTCAGTTCATTTTCCACCTGATCGCTCATCCACACATGATTTTCGGGCAATGCCACGCCAGGACATGACCGCAGGTTTCCAGTTTAAACAAAAATTATCCTGCATGTAAAATTCCTCTTTTAATAATGCGCTGCAGTACCCGGTTTTTGATTATTTGTTTAATTTATTATACCTTTTAACTTTTGAAAGGCATTCAATTCATTAGCCGGTACTGACAGATTATCAGCTTAAAAACAGATTGTAAATGCTGACAAGGATCCTGTTTACCGTTTATTTAACTTTAATATTTTTCAATCCGGAGACCATTCCCGCAGGGAAATAGCGTTTCCATGGAGGTCAAAACTTAACATTTTAAGCTAAAAACAATGGACCACATATTTAACACTATAGGATTATTTAAGAGAGATTTGGTATTGCGTCTTTCAGCGCTGTTTTTCCTATGCCTAACCTCTACTGCCCTTGCCGGCCAGGAGGCTGACACCGTATCATTTATTCATATTGCAGATACACATATTTGCAATCTGAACGGTTATCATCCTGTTATAGCCAAAAGTCGTGCGCACTACGGGGATGGTTCATTACCACTTATGGAATTTTTAAACTCGGTACCGAAACAGGCAGGTGCAGATTTTGTAGTAATTACCGGCGATATGATAGACTTTTACGAGGGTGAGACATTAGATGGCAAGATTCTCGATACCCAGGTAGAACAGTTCTCCAATCTTATTAATAATGCCCATTTACCGGTTTTTATGTCGCTGGGGAATCATGATATCTGCACTTACAGGGTTGATAATATTGACAATAGAATTGCCTCTGATCAAATCAATGCCAACAGGGCAAGAAGTTCCTGGATTCGGAATGTAGCCTGTTTCCGCCACGGAACTTATTACAGCCGTGTTTTTCAGGTTGATACTACAACCTACCGCCTGATCTTTCTTGATAA
>SLGC01000433.1 GCA_007123885.1 Bacteroidales bacterium
AAATGTACATGAAATTTTTTTATCCGAAATTACACACACACGGATTAAAAAATTTTATGGTAAAGCGAAGCGGTTCCTTCTGTCAGTCAAAATTTTGTAACTTTTTCACGAAATTTTGACTTTTGTTTTTACAGAAGAAATATACATGACAATTTTTAATTATCAGTCAGGACCCTATGATCTTCTGTAGATCCTGGCAATGGTCTTTCCGATATCATCCAGCTTTCCAATGGTATCAAGGATAGAAGGAGGCTTGAGGTCTATCGTGGTAGTCTCAGTAACACCAACCTGGATCGGATAGATCAATATAAAGCTGTTAGTGGTAAAATAATTATCAAGATAATAGGGAATTCTTTTCATGTTCCTGTGGTATGAAGGTTTGTATCTGCGGCTTAAAATAATAACCAGGTTATCATCCCTGGTGAAATCCCTTGACAATATCAAAAAATCATCCCAGTCATTGAATTCTGTAAATCCGCAATCAACAGGATGATTTGACTGCACTTCCCTGATTACCTCCATTGTTTCTTCAGTTGCATAAAAAAGGATTTTTGCATTGGAATTCCGGGCCAAATTCCAGACCTTTATTAACCAGAAGGGAAAGCCGATCTCCTTTTCTGCCCCGGGGGGAACAATTATAATATGCCTCTTGATTGTGGCAAAAGGTTGGGTGGGCTTGTAGATCATGGTGGTGGTATTACATTTGGAGAGGATCCCTTCTGTCAGGTTTCCGAGAAATGAATCAGTAATACCCTTCTTTATATGAAGACCAAGTATCATGTCGCTGATCTTATGTTCCTTTACCACCCCGGTAATTCCATTTACAATATTCAGGTCATACCTGAGCAATCTGTGGATATAATTGTCGGTAGAAGCAGCCACAACAGCAGCCCGGTCAAGTATTTTTTTTGCCCTGTTTTCCGCTTCATCGTCTATTGAATCATTGACTATTACGTTCAATGCGTACAGCCGGTCCCTGTTTTTTTTTGATTTTACCGTTATTCCCAGGTTAACCAGCTCATCAGTAGTCTCCAGGCTACTGACCGGGATCAATATTTTCTCCTGGTTCTCCGATTCATCGGTAGCTGCTTCGAACCCTTCTGCCGATGCCAGGTTTTCCGCACCCTTCTGAGTGGCAAATGAAGCGATGGTGCATGTAACAAATATCATAAGGATGGTGCCATTCAGGACACTCTCATCCAGCAGCCGGATGGGTTCGCCGGCGTCAGTAACTCCTGTGATGATATTGTATCCGACAAGCACGACTGCCAGGGTAGCAGCTGTCTGGGCATTGCTCAACCCGAATATGAGCCGGCGTTCATCTAAAGATAAACGGTAAGTTTTCTGGGTGATCCAGGCAGCCAGATATTTGGCCGCAGTTGCAATAAATATCATTACTGTTGCCACTCTTATTGTATTGATATCTTCCAAAAACGCCCTGTAATCGATCAACATTCCGACACCGATCAGGAAAAACGGAATGAAAATGGCATTACCAACAAATTCAATCCTGTTCATCAATGGTGATGTATATGGAATAAGCCTGTTCAGTGCAAGCCCCACCAAAAATGCCCCGATGATCGCTTCGACTCCGGCAAGCTGGGCAAGGAGTCCGCCCAGAAACAACATTACCAGGACAAAAATATATTGTGACACACTGTCGTGATAACGTTTGAAAAACCATCTGCCTATTAGCGGAAACATCAGCATTATGACCAGTCCGAAGATGATGACCGAAACGGATAACCTGACCCAGAACATGGCGCTCACCTCTCCCGTAACCATGCCCACAATAACGGCAAGCACAAGCAGGGCAAGTGTATCGGTTATTATGGTCCCGCCCACGGTGATATTGACTGCCTTATTCCTGGTAACTCCGTATTTCCTGACAATAGGATAAGTTATCAGAGTATGCGAGGCAAACATACTGGCCAGCAATACAGAGGTAGGCAGGGTGAATTCAAGGATATAATATCCCGCTATGGTTCCCAGTACCATGGGAATAATGAATGTATACATCCCGAAGCCAAGGCTTCTTCGGCTGTTCTTTTTGAAATCTACGATATCTATCTCCAGGGCAGCCAGGAACATTATATACAGCAGTCCCGCCGTACCGGATAGAATTATGGCGGTATCGCGTTCCATCAGGAATATTCCGTTCGGGCCAATGATTGCTCCGGCCAGAATCAACCCGAGAAGATCGGGGATCTTAAATTTCTTAACCGTGTTCAGAATGATTGGTACGATCAGAATGATAAGCAGAATCAGTAAAAACTGCAGTACCGGATTGGTCAACGGAAGGGTAAAATCAACCAGGCCCATATAAAAAGTTTTATCCTTTTGGATGCAAAAATATACCGGTTCCTGATTATCTTTTAATCAAAAACAGTCCCGGTTAATAAACCATAAAAAACAGGGAATGTTTATCAGGGTAATTCAAACCTGTAATCAACAAATTTTCTATCTTTAATAACAATTTGATTTTATAATAATTATTCACGATATAAAATGGATATTTTCCTGAACTTCCTGGAAAAGATCAAACTTTATCACCGGGCAGAGAGGTATAGGAACAGACATGACAAAGGGGGAATTAATTTTCTTGTTTCATCAATCAGGAAGGGACAGACAGCAATGGATATTGGCGCCCATAAAGCAGGTTATACCTACTGGATGATAAATCAGGTAAAAAATACAGGCATGGTATATGCCTTCGAACCTCAGTTGCACCTGTATAATTATATTAGCAGGATCAAAGATTTATACAAGTGGGATAATTTAAAGATTGAAAATCTTGCATTATCGGATGAAATAAAAACTACGATACTTAATATACCGCACAAACCTGGTAAAAAATCATCTACGGGTGCCACCATAGTTGAAAATGAGGTGAGCCGGTCCACAGGATCGACAGAAAAAGTAAAAACTGAAACGCTGGATTCGTATTGTAACAGGAATAAAATAAAACCTGATTTTCTAAAAATAGACGTCGAGGGTAACGAACTTCGGATTCTCCGGGGTGGGACTAACACTCTTATTAACTGCAAACCCAAAATTCTGGTAGAAATTGAAGCCCGTTGTGCCGGCATAGAACGTGTATTCGAAACATTTGAATTCCTTGGATCTCTTGGTTATTCGGGCCATTTTATACAGGGTTCAAAACGTATCCCTTTAGCATTATTCAGTCTGGATAAAAACCAGAATCTGAAGAATATGAAAAATTATTGCAACAACTTCACCTTTGAATGATCCGTAATACAGTAAGACCCATTTGTTAGGTTATTTAGTCAATCCAATTTTATCTGGATTTTCCTTACCCCTGTACCCTCATCCCTGAAGTGCAGAATGCCGGCTTCAGAGACAGTATAACACCCCTCGTCGTTTCCATTGATAATAACCCTGACCCTTCTGTCAGGATCCATCTCGGCAAGTACATGGATGACAGGTTCCGCAACATCAAGCTGATATGAAACCGGCCCGCCGGTCAAATGGAAGGAATGCCCTCTTTCATCGGTGCTGCTGCTGAAAAGAACCACATAGTTCATATCATGGGGGCGAAAGTGCACCCCAATCATGCCTTTATCATCAGTTTCCAGGTATTCTGCCGGAACCATATCCTGTTTGCCTGCATCTGCTATTTCCATAGCATGCAAAAAAACGGTACGGGTTTCCGGTTCTGCTGTTCCTGTTTCCATGCGCCAGTTACCTGGTTCGATTACGGGCTCGAAAGGTCTCTGACTGGGAAAGTTTTTATTGGCGAACCGGTTATAATATTCAAAACCCTGGCCCCCGACTATTGTCAGGTTGCTTTTTTCAGGCAGCAAAGCCTTTATGAATAATGCGCCTGAATAATCCATATTTCTGCCCCCAATTTCCATTGATCCGGTCCTCTCTGATCTTACAACGGCTGTCTCTCTGAATTCTGTAATCCCGGTATCCGGAATCCCGCCATCAATAACAGGTATCTCTTCAAAATGAAGAAGCCAGAATTTCTCCATTGGCCGGGAAGTTATCACCCTGTCCTTCACCACAAGATAATCAACTGCCGGCAGGTACATCAGCTGCCTGTCAGTCAGAAGTGTCCTTTTACCATACGCGGTGGTAAGATCAGATTTGACATAATTGTATTCATTCCCACCCTGATCATAGTCAAAGGCCAAAACTCTTGCAGTATTCAGTCCGGCAGAATTCCTGATCTCCAACCAGTGCTGCCAGTTCCTGTGCCCCTGGTTGCCTGTTTGTATCACCTGACCCCCGTCAGGATATATGGTAGTTCCCATAGTTCCCGAATAGGGTTCCTCATCCGGATCATATACAAGAACACTATTATGCGCTATACTCCGTGTAGAATAATTTGCCCAGTTATCACCATACATCGGTATGCCGTATCCGCCCCCGTCAACTGCAAGTCCCCCGTTACTGTAGATCAGGAAATGTCCCTTGTCAAGATGCTGATGATGAGTATACTGATCACCACTGATATATGTAATCAGAGTTCCGCCCTCTTCCCAACTGTTCCTGAACATTATGTGTTCATAGGCATCCTTTCCCAGGCGCATTACCAGCGGAAGAGACTTATAGGATGGCTCAGCAGGAAGGCCCGTATCATAGTTTACCATCATCAACCATTTAAAAGCATTGTGAACCAGCGGCTGATCGTAGAAATTTCCCATCGCTGCCGAAAAGTAGCGAACCTGTCCCTGCAGCACCTTATCATCGATTTCCGAGGCCATCAGCTCAAGAAGGGGCTGCATGAAAGTACGTACAGGAACTACCGTGCCGAGAACATCACCTATCCTTTCAAGAGTAAAATCAGGCCGGAAGTTTGCTATGACAAATTTTGCCATAGGCACTATAAAGTTTTCATGATCATCCCGTATCAATCTGAAATAGTCAGTACCGGTGGCAGATGTTAGCCCCCTTAAAGTCATAAGAAAAGGATAGTATACCACATAGGGCGTATAATGATTGCCTTCACCCCATACCCCCTCCTTGTTCCGGAATGTTTCAAGCAGCATATGCTCATCTTCCAGAAGATCCCTTATCATGTTCATATACTCCAGGGATTTCCTGCTCATTTCTTCATTTTCCCCGAAAATGGCAATAGCCGACATGGCCATACCATAAAGGGATACTATTGTGTAATTGTGGTTGATTGCCGGACTGGTAACTCCGCTTTTAAGATGTTCCGCTCCTGCTACCAGTTTGTCTGAAATTATTCCGGCAGTTTCATCAGGCAATGCATCCCTGACCCAGTCGAAAGCGATAGCGCTGTGATACACTGCCGCTGCCGCAGAGGTGTGCTCACCAAAGTTGAACGGCTCACGGGATAGAAAATCCCCAACCATAACCGCATATTCCCTGTCACCGGTCAGAAGATACTGCATGGCAAGTGCCGGCATATTTCCGTACCTTTTTTCCTCCTGGATATAACTTATCCAATCTTTGTAGGCAGGATCGCCCACCCTGGCTCTCAATTCCGAAAGTGTAATCCCCCTGCCGGTTTCTGCCTCGTCAGCACGAACAAAAATACGCGGCCTTAATGATGATATAATGATATCTTGCTTTTTATGTATTTCACTAACAATATTACCGGATGATATTCCGGATCCGTCCCTGACCGGTAACGTGTTATCTGCTAACCGGCCTTCATTTGCTTCTGCAGCAAAAAAATGCAATAAGATCAAATAGAATATAATTGGATTTTTCATTCTGGTTAAAATAATAGATTTTATTTTTATTATCACTAAGAAGTCAGGGAAAGATCAGGCCAAATCCGAAATAATCGTTTCAACGCGGACAAGTTATAAAATAATCAGAGAATATTTAGTGAATCACCACTTGCTGGACGATCGATTTCAAAGTTTAATTAAACCGGATGCCCGCCTTTAACACCTCTACATTGATGTAGTTTTAAAACTTATCAGGTTTAAAATTGTTTTTAAATAGCGTGGTGTACATGGGTTGGATCCTGACATCTCCTTCCGTGGAAAATCCCGCCGGACTTGCCGCGTCAAAGAGGATATGACTCCAGGGGTTCATCATGCTCCGCCTGCTCTGCGCAGGTATTGAGGCGAAACATGATGATCCTCGTTGCGCGAGGATTTTAAAGTTTGTATTAAATAACAGCTAATGGAGAGAAAACTGGATCCCCATATAAAACGGCTGATGAAAGTCTTGCCAGATCAGAAAACCGACTGGCAGGTAATGACTGCTGAAAAGGCCAGGAAAATGGTCCCCGGTCTTCATAAGCTTCATCCTGTTGCAAGAAAGATCGTAGATACTGTTCTCAGGATAATAACAGGAAGCAGGCATAAAATAAGAAATTACAAAACTGCACGAATTATCAACGAAACAATCCCCGGCCCCGGAGGTAAAATTAATATCCGTTCATATTTTCCGGACAAGGAAAAGCCTGTTCCCACAATTGTTTTCTTTCACGGGGGTGGCTGGGTAACCGGCGACCTTGACCAGTATGATCTTATATGCAGGATGATGGCTGTCGAAACCGGATCTGTTTTGGTAAGCGCAGGTTATCGTCAGCCTCCGGAACATAAATTTCCTGCAGCATATGATGACTGCCTGTCGGCAGCCTTATGGACGGTAAAAAATATTGATCGTCTGGGAAATGACAGCAAAAAACTGGCAGTAGCCGGAGATAGCGCGGGGGGCAACCTGGCAGCGGCTGTTGCACAGGAAATAAGGGACCTCGGCATTGAGCTTGCAGCACAACTGCTGGCCTATCCTATCGTTGATGTATCGGGCGATTTCAGCAATAAAGATGAAATATTCAACAAATATCCTTCCAGGCAGGAAAATGCCAGGGGATACCTGGTCACCATTGAAAACATGATCTGGCATCTCAATCAGTATGTGCCGGAAACCGCCGACCGCAATGATCCCAGGATCTCACCCCTGAAAGCCAAAGATCTGACTAACCTGGCACCGGCGGTTATCTATTCCGCCGAATTTGACCCTTTACGGGACGACGGTGCGGCATATGCTGAAGCCTTGAGGAAAGCCGGTGTCCCTGTGTTCTATCAATGCAGCAAAGGTATGATCCATGGTTTTTTTGACTGGATGAGATATTCGTCAATGGCAGATAAAACCGCCGCTGATTTTTGCAGGATTTCAAAAGATTTTCTTTACAGGACAGATGATTCATGATCTCATGGATCCTGATTAGGCTGCATTCATTAAGCACCTGTGCCATGTTAAATTATCAGTTTTAAATAAAGATTTTATTAAACATTTAAGATTCTGGTATGTTACTAAAGTGATATTATCAAACAGATCTTTTTTCCCTCTCCGGTCCATATTATTCTAAAGAGTTTTTTTAGCATTTAAAACTTAATGTCTTTACTTATGGAAAATGAAAAGCTTTCAGTAGTAATAACAGGAGCTTCCAGTGGAATAGGCAGGGCTGCTGCAATGGAATTTGCTAGAAACGGACATAAAGTTGCCCTGACTGCACGAAGAAAGGAAGTATTGGATGAAGTGGCTAAATCGTGTGAACGTATAGGGGGTCAAACCTTTACATATGCCATGGATATCACCGATGAAAAAGCGGTATACGAATTTGCCAGGCAGGCAAATCATAAATTCGGAAAAATAGATGTATGGGTTAATAATGCCGCTGTAGCTATGATGGGACCTTTTGAGGAAACGCCAATGGAAGATATAAAAAGGCTGCTGGATGTAAACTTAAATGGTTACCTCTATGGCGCACGGGCTGCGATCCCCTACTTCAGGAAACAGGGCCACGGCATGCTGATAAATGTTTCTTCTATTGTAGGAGTAAACGGCCAGCCGTTCTCAATTGCATATACAACAAGCAAGGCGGCGATCCGCGGCATGAGTTTATGCCTTCAGCAGGAATTTGCACAGGAAAAGAATATTCACGTATGCACAGTGCTGCCTGCTACAGTTGATACTCCGCTTTTTAATAATGCTGCAAATTTTATGGGCCGTGAGATCAAGGCCATGGAACCGGTCGTGGATGCCCAGTCAGTTGCCGAGGAGATCGTCAGTCTTGTAAATAAACCCAGGCCCGAGGTGTTTGTCGGCGGAATGGCAATACAGACCAGCCTGATGAAACATCTTTCTCCCGATATGTTTGCTAAAATGTATAACAAACGGGTTCAGTCACAGCATTTTAAGGAAGACCTGTCAGCCCCGCAACATGGGAACCTGTTTGAACCAAACTGGAATATATCATCCATTGACGGAGGATGGATCCGGAACGGGGAATCGAGGGCAATAAAATCGCAAGTCAGGAATACATTCTGGCTGGGACTTATCCTGGCCGGAGCTATAACGGGAACAGCGATGTATTTTAGTAATAAAGCAAAAACCCATTGAATATGAGTGTGAAAAGAGAAACATATACAAAGAGCGGCAGGATATCCTATTTCACCAGGATATATCATACCAGGCCGGTGGATTCGCCGCAGGAAGCCGTTGTCCTAGTACATGGACTGGGTATTTCAGGAACATACATGCATTTCCTTGCTTCGGAGCTGGCGAATAAGTACATTGTTTATGTACCCGATCTTCCAGGATTTGGTTACAGCAGCAAACCGCCGCACGTGCTGAACATCCAGGAACTGGCAGATGCCCTGCGTGACTGGGCCAGGGCCATTGACCTGAAAAAAGCGTGGTACCTGGGGAACTCTACCGGATGCCAGGTGATAGTTGATTTTGCCATTCACAACAGCGATATGGTAAACGGCGTGATCCTTCAGGGACCGGCAATTGATCCTTATCACAGGACCGTTGGTGATCAGCTGCTTAGGTTCGTGACCAATACTCCCGACGAGCCCTCTGCCCAGATGCTGATAATGATGAAAGATTACAGGCTGTGCGGGATTCGAAGGGTAAGAAAAACCTTTGGATTCGCCCTTATCTATGAAACTGAAAAGTTCCTGCCGAAAGTGGAAGTACCCGCACTGGTGGTAAGAGGAGATAAGGATGAACTGGTTACCCGGGAATGGGCCGAAGAAGCTGCCCGGCTGCTGCCTCTGGGAAGCCTGAGGATAATAGAGGGAGTGGCACATACCATAAATATGGCCATGCCTCAGGAGCTGGCAGGTGTTGCAGATGAATTTATTGATAATCATGTAAAGGTTAAAGAATATGAAAGCGCCACTGTATAAGTCAGTCGGAGTATTACCTCCGCGGTTTACGGCCGGTTTTGATTCGGGTGCCGGGTTTGTGAAGGCCCTGAGCAATGCGCTGAAGGGTCAGGAGTATAAAGGACTGGGCGTTGCCCCGCCAATAGAGCCTCTGGCAAATCTGGTCAATATGCTTTCACGTGAATTACGTGAAACAACATATGTGATGAACACGGGTGCCGAAGGAATACCGGCAGAGGATATGGAAAAGGTGCAGGCCGAGGAATTCATGAAGGCTGTAACCAACATGTATCCCTCAAGAAAATACCCTGCCATAGTTTTGGGATCGATCAGCGGGGCAATGGTACATCTGGCTGCAGTCATGGGCATTCCTCTTTTGCCGCAAACCTTTATGATACCAGTTCAACGTCCCGAATACCTGCCGATAGACGAACCTAAAAAAACGATGGATTGGGGATTGCAACCCGGTGAGGTATTTTTGAAAAACAACCCTTACTTTAAGCTTCATCACATGTTTGATCCAAGCCAGGACAGGCTGACGCTTGAAAAAATATCATATTTCCGTGTCAAGATGCTTCATATGGCCCTGGAATATGAAAGATTCTTAATAAAAAATCTTCAGGAAGGGGGCACAATAATAATATCGGATTGTACCAGGAAATGGCCCGTAACAAATATCAGCGACAGATTCATTTTCCAGTTTGGTGCACTGGGTGGAGCCACCGAAGATGAATTCCTGCATGGCAGCGAGCGGGTTGCAAGGTTCCTGGAACATTATGATTCTCATGTAAGACGATGGGATGCCCCCGAGCCTGATGGTGAACAGCCTGAAGCGGAATGGGGATTTGACCGGACACTGATGAATGATATTGAAAGGATAGCTCATGAGAAGGGTTATAAGATAGTGAATATTTCCTTCCAGGAACCGGAGCATCCCTCACCATTTGTAGCGGAGCTATACCGTTGGTGGTACAGGCAAAAAGGTGTCCTGTCAAACAGGCTGGTGGGTGAAAGTTTTTTCATGCACGAACCATACTGGATACTAAGGACCGGGTCTGTGCCCTTCTGGCTGAAATTCAATATGGATCCTTCGGCCGACTGGCTTGAAGAGTATCTGAATTCCACAGATCCCTATGATGAGATATTCATGATGCTCTTCTCCCATGGAGTGGATGCCGTCGGACTTGCCGGAATTGAGCGCTGGCAAAAAGTACTTGAGAAGGCCAGGGAAAAACATGATTTTATTGGAGTGGACCTTGACAACTATCCCAGGGACCTGGGTTCTATGATCAAATACAACACAGAGTTCAAGGAAAAAATACCCTCGAGGTATGATTTCCATTCAATGCTCACCCTGGATCAGCTTTACCAGTTTAAGGATCAATACAAACAAGAACCTTTTTCAAACCTGGTTAACTTCTAACGATATGGAATAATAGCCGGGAACCGAATTGAGCAGGCAGATACAGGCGGAAAGGGATCTGGTTACCGGCTATTTTATATTCGCGTAACAAAATGCCGGTACCTCATTTCCCATAACCCCTTAAATTTCCTTAATATAGATCTCCCTGAACTGAACAAGTGATGGCCCGCTCCGGTATTCCCCATCCCTGTAGCTTCCATGGTGCTGAAGACCAAAAGGACCTTTTTCAGGAACATCCGGCAACCAGGCGTCCTCGATCACTGTATGCCCGTTCAGTAAAACCGTGATACGGTCTCCGATCATGGTAATCTCAAATGTATTCCATTCACCAATATGATTATCAGCCATCATAGCTGGAGTGACATTTGCAATGACTTCGGCCGGCAATTCACGATCCATCCGGTATCCATATACCTCGCCAGATCCAATGGGCCAGGTCCAAATATTCACCTGAGCCTTCCCGAGCCCCCGTAAAATTATTCCCGAATCACTTACAGGCATCTGTATCCGGATTTCCTCACCCTGTGCATTTAGTTGATGAGTGCCGTCAGGCCGGATCAGGGGGACATTACCCATTGAGGGAGTGTCCTTGATTCGCCAGTCGAGCCGTAAAACAAAATCGCCATATTCTTTTTCAGACCATACATAGGTTTCCCTCCAGCTTTGAGCACCTTCGGCACGGTATTTCGGATCGCAATCTATAACACCGTCAATAATGGTCCAGCCGCTTTCACCCTCAGGTACAACCCACCCCTCAAAATTCTGACCATTGAACAATTGTACCCATTCTCCTTCGTTACTACCGGAATTTGCACAACCCGGAATGATCAACAGGCAAATGGTTATAAAACCTTTTATCGTCAAAATTTTGGATAGTTTTAAATAATCCTTGTTCATAGCTAGCATTATTTAGATTTAATTTTAAAAAAAGTCCGGATCTGCGGCAATCGAAACTACACAGACATTTATAATTTCGTCAGCATGATGCCCTGTTTTACGAAACATTGAAAAATTAAATGGATGCAATTTAAGCATTTTACAGATAAGGTTCAACGAAGGAAACAGGATAAAGGAAATTACTTTTTATTAAATTTTTGTTTTAGAAATACACGAACAAAATCAATGATAGATTGTTGATTTTATGCAACCAGGCGGACAGCTTTCAGAAACGGCAGATCAGCTTTACCAGGTTCTCTTTCCCCCATGGAACAAGTATCAACAGCTATCAGGGATTATCGGAGTATCCTTTTCATTTTCTATTTATCTTTTTTATGCAGGTCAGATGGGTGGAAAAAATTTATATGGATATCATGTGATCACTTATTTTTAATATGGAAAGATACAAACCTATTGTTGAAAAACTCGCCAGACTGGGATGTTACTCAGTAGCCGCAGTTTATATCCTGATCGGTACAATGGCCATACTTTCGTTTATGGGCCTTTCAGAGGATGCCGCCGATGAGGAACGTATTATGGATGTCATCCTTGGCTTGCCGCTTGGAGAGGTATTAATTATTCTTCTTGTTCTGGGTCTTGCGGGATATATTATCTGGCGGGTTTTCGAAGCTTACACGGACCCGTATGAATTCGGAAGCGATAAAAAGGGACTGGCAAGAAGAGCAGGTATAGCTTCAAGTGCAGTGGGATACGGCATAGTCGGTTTCGCAGCTATGCAGATACTTATAGAAGGCGGCGGGAATAACGGCGAGGAAGAAAGGCAATTCCTGGTGGCACAGGTTCTTGATTTCCCCGGGGGTGCCTGGTTGATCGGCATTGTTGGCGCTGTAACAGGTTTTGCGGGACTCGTACAATTCAAGTATGTGGCAGGCGGTGATTACAATAAAAGAATTAATTACAATAAAATGCCCCGCTGGATGGTAACCACTACTCATATATTTGCCTGGGCAGGTTACCTGGCAAGGGGGGTGATTTTGGCGGTTATCGGTTATTTCCTCATAAGTGCAGCGATAACCGCAGATCCTGAGGAGGTTGGCGATACCGATTCTGCCTTTGACTTTCTGGGGAGTATGGGTACCCTTGGAAATATAGCTTTTATTGCCATAGCAGCCGGCACAATCTGTTATGGGTTGTATATGATCATAAATGGAATTTATTATAGTTTTCAGAAAGATTAAAGGATGAGTGGAACACCGATCAGAATTTACCATTACTGTTCTTCCATTCCTCCCTTGGGGGAATAGCCTGGATCACATCCCAGTGCTCGGCAATTTTGCCATTTTCAATCCTGAACAGATCGTAAAAGGCAGTTCGGGATCCCGTAAATAACCCTTCGCTTACTAACAGCACAAAATTACCCTCACCCAGAATAAAATGAATTTTATCATATTTAAAAGTTATGCCCTCTTTTGCCATTTCTTCAAATGCTTTTATGAATCCTGACAATCCATCGCCCATCAGGGGATTATGCTGAATGTAATTGTCGCCATGGAAATAATCCTCAAGCTTATCTATATTTCCCCTTACCAGTATCTCTTCTGCGAAATTTCTTACAAGTTCCTTGTTCTCACTTGCTTTATCAATATCTGTAATTTCCACGGGTCCGTCAGTCATTGTATGGCCATCCTGGTTGGGGCCGGCAGTTTCCTGAAGATTATCCCAGTGCTCGACAATAAGGCCGTCCTCAAATCGCAATATTTCGAATCCCACCATAGGACCGGGCAAATTATATTCACAGTGTGCAAATACATATTCACCGTCCTGAAAGAGCCTGATAATATTTACCCTGATCTCGCTGTCAGGAAGCTCGGCAAGCAGAGCCTCAAAACCCTCAACTCCATCGGCAGCATTCAGGTCATGCTGAATGAACTTGTCGGGATTAAGATAGCCAACTGGCTCTTTCGACCCCGTTTCCAGAATTTTCAATACTTCAACAGCTTTTTGCTTGCTTAAATTTTCTCTTTCCATTTTCTTTTATTTTATAAATATCTCATTAAGTCAGGAATCCATTCGGCCTATGCTTCCTGTTTCGCAAGATCATATATACATGATCAGTCCTAATCTAATTTAACCAATAATTATGAGATTTCCAATCGCTTCATTGACCGTTTCGGTAATAAACCTTGGAGTTTCATAATTCATCCGGCGGCAATGGATAAAATCCCGGATATGATATATATTTACATAATACGTTTACTATCGGTATGGCTGCTTCAGACAGTATTGCCGGGATGGCATAAAACCAGGTTAATTATAATAGAAGTATGGAAGAACCACGTGTAGTTCTTGTTGATGAGAATGATAATTTTACAGGCCTTGCCGGGAAAACCGAAGCACACAGGAAGGCGCTGCTGCACAGGGCTGTTTCGGTTTTTATTTTTAATACCGGAGGAGAATGGCTCCTTCAGCAAAGGGCATTTTCCAAATATCATTCAGCAGGCTTATGGTCCAATGCCTGCTGCACCCATCCCCTGCCCGGAGAGACTAATGAAAATGCGTGTCACAGGAGACTGATGGAGGAAATGGGATTAGAGGGAATTCCGCTGAAGAATGCTTTTTTCTTTATTTATAAAGAACCCCTTGAAAACGGTCTGACCGAATATGAACTCGACCATGTATATCTGGGAATTTCTGACAATCTGCCTGTAATTAATCCCTCAGAGGTTTCAGATTACAGATTTATACCTTTTTCAATGCTTTTTGATGAAATAAAGCGTAAACCGGAAAAATTTACCGTGTGGTTCAGGAAAATATTCCAGAGGGTCCATAATTACCATAACAGTCTTGATGACCGGATGCTCTAATTTTGCTGTCCGGGTAAGATCACAGCAATCCAGTGTCCCTTGTCCGGTGTTTCCAGTCTGACAGCGCCACCGGCCTGCACACGGTCCTGCTCGGTCCATTCCGCCTTGTCTAAATTAATCCATCGGACACTCCAGCCTCCCTCAGAGGGTGACATATCAAGGTATACAAAGCCGCCATCCGGAAAATAAACCGCATACTGGCGGCCGGGTTCAGCCAAAAGGTATGCTTCATTTTCCCGGCGGTCACCAAGCAGGTCATTACGCGGTGATGTGAGGGCAATATCAAGCTGATCGGTTGCCATACGAAGGGATTGTATGATCTTTTGTGAACGTGCACTAAGTCCCATTCCGAAATCGGTTTTTTCAAACATATCCGAAGGATCCTCACTGGGATGGGGACGATGAAAGCGGGCACTTGCAGCACCGGCAAAAACGATCCGGCCCATGCGTGCAACAGATTCCTCCTCCCCGTGCCTGGCCGCCCCATAATTCTTGTTGTTATTGATAGGGCGCGGATTTGCTGCCAACCGCTCCCTTACATATAAAATATTGTCATAGTGGCCCTGGCCCAGTCCTGACCATGCATTGTTCTGGGAAATATCCACGAAAGTGTACCGCTCGTGGTTGTCAAAAATATGGGCATGGTCATGACTTCTGACATCCTCATTGCGTCGCATATCGGTAATGTGGACCGGAATTCCCCGTTCATCTGCGTTCTTCCGGATATAATCAGCCCAATAATCGCCGAATTCGACTTTTTCACCGGTTTCGTTATGTATGCAGTAAAGTATGTTGGGATATTGCAGGGATATGGAAAGCAGCCTGTCAATATAGGCCTGTTGATATCCTAAAATCATCTGGTTGTTATCCAGAGCGGGAACAGTGCGAAAATAGGGATGTTCGGTAGGATTGGTCTGTGGAGGATAATCGACGGCAGTTGGTAATCCTGATTCTTCAGCAGTATAGTTTATATTGTTTGCAGGATTGAAGGGGTAATGCGACCAGCCCCCGAATGACTGATGATCCTCATACCTGTCCCACGGATCCCATATCTCGATCTGCACGATAATATCACGCCCGTATGCAAGGTCCAGAAACCGGCTGAACCGGTCCCAGTATTCCTCATTGAACCTGTCGAGATCGAACAGGCCATCATCATTCCTGACATAGGCGAAGACATTTCCGGTATTACGGTGGCTCATGGTATTCCGCAGGTAGTTTCCCCCTGCCGAAACCAGAACATCCAGGTGCTCTTCCAGTTTCACAGGATGGTTGAACATATTATCCTGCCAGCTTCCACCAAGTAGAAGGACAGTCTCCCCCTTGTAGTTCCAGTACCAGGGTGATCTGCTGTCTATATCGATATATCCGGCGGTGTCCGCAACACCGGGTGTGGTTCTGCACCCCGACAGGAAAAGGGGGATCATGAAGATCAGCACTCTTTTGAAGAGATAATTCATTTTGCAGAAGATTAAGTTAACCATTTCTCATTCATAATCAATATTTCTCCTGTAAAAGCAAGAGTCAAAATTTCCGCTTCGCTTTAACTTATCATTACCAGGGAAAGCAAATTTATTATCATGGAATTTATTAATCAGCCATACGGAACCAATGCATTTCAATCCGTTGAATCCTCATGCCATACTCTTCACTCTGACCTATATATAATTGATGAGGATTTCCCATGAATTACACATCAGACTGGCATTACTCAACGTTTAGGTATAACATGTGTAATCGACGAAGTCAATTTTTTTCATCCGTCTGTGTGTAATTTCGGATAAAAAATTTGACCTGAAGGTCGATTGCCCATGCAATGTCCTGCTCTCTGATGGATTTTCAATTGATGGGAAATTCATGTTCATTTGAAATTCAAATATAGGATTTTAATATGATAAATACCAGAGCGGAATAATCCGGCAATTCTGTATCAACATCTGAGCTGACCCAATTATAAAGCCGGGCAGGAAAATCAGGCATAATGCCGTTGTGAATATAAGGGACAGTCAAGGCTTCTGAGTTTTTTGAAGTTACATTATAATATCTTAATATTGTATTGGGATACTTGTCATAGTTTTTATCATAAGGTTAGTCAATCAGGCGGTAATTATGATAACGGACTACAAATATTACCTCAAGCTGATTTTCCTGCTTCCGGCAATAATATTGTCCTGGCCCGGCCATCAGTCCGCCGCCGGGGAATCATCAATCCTTCAGGCGCGCCAGTACTCAACACTCGAGGGACTTTCCAATAACGAAATAACCGGGATCATCCAGGACAATACCGGATATATCTGGATAGGTACCCAGAACGGGCTTAACCGTTTCAACGGCTATTACTTTGATATCTTCAGGATGGATGCCCCCGGGAAGAACAATCTGCCCGGCAGCAACATCACCGCACTCTTTCTCGATGATTCGGGAAGATTGTGGGCAGGTACTGAAAGTTTGTCGCTTTATGATCCCGGATCCGGAAGTTTTAGCCATTTGTTTCATTTGCCCGGTCCTGACCATAATTCTGTTAATTCCATAATAAATGATGATAATGGAAGACTCTGGATAGCTTCCTATAATGGTGTCATGATATTTGATCCCGGTACCGGTGATGTTCAAAAACTTGAATACAGGGAAGAGATAGGAATTGAGCCTGCCTTGATAGAAACGCTTCTCAGGGAAGGCGCACCGGGGCGGGTAATCTCGAGGGCAGCTGCCCTGCTTGAACGTTCCTTCCCTTCCCATGAGATCCTGTTAAATGAACTACTCGGGGAAGGCAACAACTCCGGTGATATCCGTTATTACCGGAAAATAGTTGACCAATCGACCAGGAAACCCGATCCCGGATCACTGCTGAGCAATCATATTGTGACACTTGCAAGGGATCCGGGAGGCTATATATGGGTTGTCTACGGACACGGGGGACTAAGCAGGATTGATCCCTCATCCATGGAAAAAAGACATTTCACCGGAATAGTGAAAAAAACAGGCGCTATTGACCAGATCAACGATATCGTCATCGATGGAAAGAGTATTTGGATAGCCACCTCAAATGCAGGGTTGAAACTACTTGATCTATCGGACGGATCAGTTGCAAACATTGAGCTGGATGGCGAAAAATACATACAGCATCTGCGGCTGGAAAGCAATGAATTGTGGATCTCCGATAACCAGGGTCTTGTTATATATAAAACTGATTCGGGAGAATTCAGCAGGGCCGGCATATTGATACCCGGCCAGGGTATCATTACCAGTTTTATCGGCAAATTCACTTTCCGGGATAACCAGGACAACATCTGGGTAGGAACACACTACACAGGGGTATTGATGTCCACACCCCATAGAAATTTCAGAACACTCAGGACAGACATGGCTCCTCCGGCAGGTAATCCTCAGAATGCTGTTTCCTCTGTTGCCGTAGATCACAATGATAATGTATGGGTAGGTTATGTCAAGGGGGACGTAGAGTTTTTTGAGGGAGACATGATATCCGGATCCATTCTACGAAGGCCGGGATTTCCCGACACACCGGCAACGGATGTTTTCAAGATATACTCCCGCGACAATGAAATATGGGTCGGGTCATACTCCGGGGGCGCAGAGGTATACGACACCGGTGGCAACCTGAAAAGATCCTTAATTTACGATCCGGACCGGGCGGGAGGCCTGCCCGGGAATGATATAAGGGATATTTCAGCAGACGGGAAGGGCAACATCTTCCTGGCCGTTCATGGAAGTGGTATTGCAAGGGTAGATGCGGGTACCGGCTTTGTAACAACAATAAGCCACGATCCGGATGATCCCGCAGGCTCCATTCTTTCCAACTGGACCCAGGCAGTGCTTGCCGAAAATGACGGTTATATCTGGACAGGCAGTGTGGACGGACTTTCCCGCTATTCCCCGGAAGGGAAAAATGTCATGAACTGGCAATTTGAAAGGGCATCCCGCAGCCATATGAATATTAGATGCCTGTACAGGGAGCTTGGTGGGACATTGTGGCTTGGAACGGATTACGGGGTTATTGCCTTCGAACCATCCAGCGCATCCTGGCAAAGGATCACCATGGATGAGGGATTGTCTAACAGCATGGTCACTGCTGTCATTGGAGATAAAAACGGGGACCTGTGGATCAGCACCAAAAGAGGGCTGAATTTGCTTAAGAGATCCCTTATGGGAGAGGATCCGGTCGTTTACCTGCAAAGTGCAAACGCTTCCGAAATAAATGAATTGATAAATACGTTCGACTTTTCTGATGGAATGCCTGGTGATGTTTTCAGTCCCCGTGCAGCCGCCTCCTCCGGTAACGGTCATCTGTTTTTTGGGAATTCTGCCGGGGTGATCTGGTTCCATCCCGATTCCATCAGGATAAACCCTCATGTTCCCCCGGTTATAATCTCAGGGCTCAGCCTCTTCAATATCGATGTACAGATAGGCGACGAAACAGGCATACTCAACCGGGTGCCCCATCACCAGGAGAGGATTAAGTTGAAATACAACCAGAGGATGATCACCCTTGAGTTCCATGCCCTTAATTACATCTTCCCGGAGAGGAATATGTATGCCTATAAAATGGAAGGATTTGACGAGGACTGGATATATACCGGAAGCAGGCGCGAGGCTACCTATACAAACCTGAATCCGGGGCAATACAAGTTCAGGGTAAAGGCTTCCAACAATAACGGCATCTGGAATGAAGAAGGATCAAGCCTGGATATACTGATACGGCCGCCACTATGGCGCACTAATGTGGCATATGCACTGTATGCAGTGCTGATCGCCATGCTGGTTTTCATGCTGAGACAGGTTATGCTTATCAGGGCTCACGCCAGGCTTGAAGTTTCTAAAGCCAGGGAAATAGATGACATAAAAACGGCCTTTTTCACCGATGTTTCCCATGAATTCAGGACTCCCCTGACACTTATCGAGGGACCGGCGGAAAAACTGCTGAAGGAAAAGGAACAGTTTGACTGGCAAAGGGATTTTTACCAGGTAAATCTTATGCACCGGAATGTGCAGCGGCTCAAACTGCTGATAACCGAGCTTATGGAATTCAGGAAACTAACGGAAGGACGCAGACAGCTGAAAATCATGAAGTGCGACCTGTCTCTTTTGCTTAAGGATATTGCTAATGCCTTTGACTATCTTGCAGATGAAAAAAATATAGATTTCCGGCTGAAACTTTCCGATCCGGTTCTCGAAACATGGTTTGATCCGAAAATAATGGAGAAAGTCATGTTCAACCTTCTGTCCAATGCCTTTAAATTTACTCCGTCAGGCGGCTGCATACAGGTCGAAATGAAGATAAACCGGCAGTCGGACGAAATTATAAGCGATTTCTATGCCCGGGAATATATAAGGATAGAAATTAGCGATACCGGTCCGGGCATCCCGGATGAATTGATACAGAAGGTGTTTGAGCGTTATTTCCAGTCAGACAGCAACAAGGTTAAAACAGAGGGATCGGGCATTGGCCTTGCTCTTGTTAAAGAACTAGTAAACCTTCATAAGGGCCAGGTTGAGATCAAACCATCACAATCTCCCATGTTTCACGCTGGTACAACTTTTGTAGTCAAGCTGCCATTCGGGGAAGAATATTACCCGGGATCTATCGCCGATGAGGTATACCAGGGTCCTGACAAGTCAGAGCTGCTGAAGAAAACCATGGCGCTCGCTAACTACGGTACAGTGACAGAACCGGCAGCATCCCAACGGCCCGAACAGCAGCATACAATATTGATAGTAGAAGATGATGAGGAAACAAGGAAATGGCTTGAGAATGAACTGCAACCCGCCTACAACGTTTTCACTTCCCCTGCCGGGGAAGCGGGATTCGAAATTGCAGGATCCGAAATACCGGACCTTATTATCTCGGACATATTGCTTCCCGGCATGGATGGATATGAATTTTGCTCTTCCATAAAATCGGACATAAAGACCGAACATATTCCCGTAATACTGGTAACTGCATGTTCAGAGGATAAGGATATGCTCAGGGGACTTGAGGCCGGTGCCGATGATTTTATTACAAAACCTTTTGTTTTGGAGGAGCTTAAGCTAAGGATAAAAAACTGCATAACGGCAAGGATCAAGCTTAGACAGAAGTTCCTGAAAGATTTCCACACTCCCGGTACTACTGATAATTTTAATGCAGACGACAGGTTCATTTCCAAAGCCCTCAGGATAGTGAACGAAAATATATCCAGGCCGGATCTTGACGTGGACTTCTTTGTTTCCGAAATAGGAATGAGCCGGGCACAGCTTTACAGAAAATTCCACGCCCTGACAAATCAGACTGTCAAGGAGTTTGTGAGGACTGTCAGGCTCAAAAAGGCAGCAGTAATGCTTGATTCCGGCAAATACAATGTTTCCGAAGCTGCCTGGGCTGTCGGTTTTGGCGACCTGCCATATTTTACAAGGACCTTCAAAGCTCAGTTCGGGATCACTCCATCCAGATATGCAAACGGCAAGAGGGAGTTTCCCTCCCGAAAAATTACATAGTACTCCTTTCATCCATCCCTTTTGATTTATTGGGTTCGCAGCAATCGCGAATTGTACATTTATTTCATCCGGGGATACCTTAAGTCAATATTTTGAGAATTTCATCCTATCGCAACAGTCCGTTTCCGGTTAAATTTGTTGATGCTGCCGGCTATATCCGGCATACCATTCCTGTAATTTAATCTGCTGGTGCGATGAAGATATACCGTAAAATAATGGAGTTACTGATCAAAAAGGATATATTCCCGGGGGTGTCCTTTCTTGAATTCAGCATACAAATTATTATAATCCTTTTGATCCTGTTTTTAATAATAGCAAGGTAAGAATCGCCTTGCAGGCAATTTGTATTAATATCTCAAAATTGGATAAAAATTCCCAAAGTGCCCCCCTGAGACAGAAATGCAAAATTATGATATGAATCAACAACGCTATGAAAATGCCAGTATTTAACTTGTGCTTTTACGGCAACTATTTTACGTTAATATAAATCCCAAACAAACTTCTGAATCTATGAAAGTACTTCAAAATTTTAAACTGGGGCAAACCCTTACCTGGGCTTGCCTTCTAATGATCCTGAACCTGCCGGTTCTTCACACACAGGATTTCAGGGTGACAGGAACGGTTACCGATTCCCGCACCGGTGAACCATTACCGGGGGTCAACATAGTTCAACAGGGCACCACTTCCGGCACAGTAACCGATTTTGAGGGGTTTTACTCCCTTTCAGTTACAGGGCCGGGCGTTACTCTCATGTTTTCATTCGTTGGATTTACCACCGAGGTGGTTGCTGTTGACAACAGACCGGTAATTAACGTCACTATGAGTGAAGATATCAGGGCGATCGATGAGATCGTGGTGATCGGGTACGGTACCCAGCGTCGCAGTGATCTGACGGGATCTGTTGTCTCCGTATCGGAAGACCGCCTCAGGGCGACCATATCCACGTCAATAGACCAGGCCCTTCAGGGAAGGGCAGCCGGTGTGCAGGTATTCCAGAATTCAGGGCAGCCGGGCGGAGGTGTATCGCTACGCATCAGGGGAGCAAATTCCATCCACGCCACCAGCGAGCCTCTTTATATAATAGATGGCGTTGCCGTGTCGGGGGATGCCAGCGGTCTTGCCCTGGGTTTTGACTGGGCAGGAGGCGGAAATGGCCAGACGGCCGTAAGTGCGCTTGCAACTATCAATCCGGCTGACATAGTTTCGGTTGAAATATTGAAGGACGCATCGGCTGCAGCTATTTACGGGGCAAGGGGCGCCAACGGTGTGGTGCTGATTACCACACGCCGGGGCCAGAGAGAAGATGCACGTATAAGTTATGAGACCTACTACGGTGTGCAGCAGCCCGGCAAATGGATGGATGTAATGGACCTCAGGCAGTATGCCGATTATTACAATGAAATGGCCGAGGCCGGCTGGTTTGCACAAAGGGAACAATACCTGGATCCCAGTCTGCTGGGGCCCGGCACTGACTGGCAGAGAGAGGTTTTCAGGAATGCGGGTATAATGAATCATCAGCTTTCGGTAACCGGCGGCACCGAGAATACAACCTATGCGGTATCGGCCGGTTATTTCAACCAGGACGGGGTAGTGGTAGGATCAAACTTTGACCGTTATTCACTGAGAGTGAACCTCGACAACCATGCAAACTCATGGTTAAGGATAGGCAACACCCTCTCCGTCACCCGCACCAATGAAAGGATAACCATTAACGATTCGGATGACGGTATAATTGCCCGCACCCTGACGCAATCGCCAGATGTTCCCGTAAGATATGCAGACGGTTCATGGGGTGGACCTCTTGAGAGTCAGTTCGGTGTATCCAATCCTGTAGCAATGGCAATGGACAGGGACAACGATCTTACCAGGTCAAGGGTAATGGGTAATATTTTTGCCGAAGCCGTCTTCCTTGAAAACTTCACCTTCCGCTCGGAGGCGGGTGGCGATTTCCAGGCAAATAACAGCTACGGTTTCAATCCCACTTACCGTTACGGATTGATAATAAACGACATCAACCAGTCCCGCAGGAGGTATACCCAGAACCTCTACTGGGAGATCAAGAACTACCTTACCTACAACCAGACGTTCCAGAACAGGCATAACGTGACCGCGATGATCGGCCAGGAGGCCTCGGAAAGCAACTGGGAGGGGATCCTCGGGCAACGCACGTCATTCCTTTCAAACACCGTACAGGAACTAAATGCAGGAGATGCCACAACAGCCACCAATTCTGGATGGAGGGGTAGTTCGGCTCTCAGTTCATATTTCGGTCGCTTCAACTACAACTTCGACGACAGGTACTATTTAACAGCAACCTTGAGGGCTGACGGATCCTCTAACTTCGGTCCGGAAAACAGGTGGGGTTATTTCCCCTCCTATGCCCTTGCCTGGAGAATATCGAACGAATCATTCATGCAGGGCCTTGACTTTATAAGCAATATGAGACTCAGGGCAAGCTACGGGATGATCGGCAACCAGAATATCGGCGGCTATCGCTACGGGTCATCGCTCAGTGCTTCGCCATCCGGGCTTGGACAAACCTTCAGACTTAATAGTATACCCAATCCCCAGGTAAAATGGGAGGCAACAAGATCGACCAACCTGGCCTTTGAGCTGGCACTGTTCAACCACCGGATAGAGCTTATGGTAGATGTATACGAGCAGAAAACCGACGATATGCTGCTGGAACTGCCACTGCCCAATTACCTCGGAAGCGGACACTGGATGGGTATAGGTTCTCCGTGGGTAAACATAGGCGAGCTGGAAAACAGGGGAATTGAGGTTACATTGAATACAAGGAATATAATCAGATCAGATTTCAGCTGGAATACCGATGTTGTCTTTTCACACAATCAAAACAAGGTGTTAAGCCTTGGCGAGGAGGGTGCCTCAATATACCAGACTGTACAGTGGTTCAATACTGTTACGCGGACAACTGCCGGCTATCCGATAGGTCAGTTTTACGGATATGTTGTTGACGGAGTGTTCGGCTCATATGAGCAGATAGTAAACAGTCCGAAACAGCATGACAATATTGACCCCATTACAGGTGTATGGATGGGCGACCTCAGATTCAGGGACATCAATGCCGACGATGTTATTGATGATGCCGACAGGCAGTTCATAGGCGACCCCAACCCGCTTTTCACCTTTGGGTTCAATAACAGTTTTGCCTGGCGGAATTTCGATATGAGTATTTATATGCAAGGTTCTTACGGAAATAAAATATTCAACTTTACACGCCGGCAGACCGAAGGCATGACCTCCGGTTATACAAATCAACTTGCAACAGTTAATGACAGGACCAGGGTCAGGCTGATCGATCCGGATGGTGATACTTCCGATCCCGACAACTACACGGTTGAGCTGTCGTCCGCCGGAATGCCCAGGGCAACAAGCACCAACCCCAACAATAATACAAGGATATCGGACAGATATATTGAGGATGGATCATACCTGAGGATCCAGAACCTGTCCCTTGGATACAGGTTTTCACCGGGAATGGTGTCGAGAATAGGAATTGACAACGTGCGGATTTACGGAAGTGTTCAGAACCTTTACACCTTTACCAATTATTCCGGGTATGATCCGGAAATCGGAGCATACAACCAGAACCCGATGCTGATGGGAGTGGACAATGGAAGGTACCCTCTCCCGAGGACATTCACCATGGGAATCAATATAGGTTTCTGAGATACGCAAAAATTGAATTAATCAATTTAAAACAATAAACATGAAGAACAAGATAGCAACAATAACAATACTGGCACTGTTCCTTCTGTTCAGCTGCAGCGAGGATTTTCTGAACAGGCCTCCACTTGATTCCATTACCATCGACAACTTCTATGAAACAGCCGGGCAGGTAGATGCTGCTACCGCCCTTCTCTACGGATGGCCCTGGTTCACCCTGAATGATAAGGCACACTGGACTATAGGCGACTCGGGTAGCGGGAATGACTGGACAAGTGACGGACAGATGGCCCAGTTCTTTACATTCAGTGTTACAACCAACAATGCGCATCTTAATGAAGCATGGGTATCATTATGGATGGTAGTTGCACATGCCAACGCTGCCATCAATGAGATACCGCTCAGAGCCGGACCGGATGTACCCGATCGGGTGGTAAGAAGAGCAATTGCAGAGGGGCGGTATATGCGGGCACTGGCATATTTCTACCTGGTCCGCCTCTGGGGAGGCGTGCCGATCATAGAGAACAATACTGAGATCGTTTTTGACTCCAGGATTCCGCGGAACAGGGTGGATGATGTGTACACCTTGATAATAAGGGACCTTGAAAAGGCGATCGAAGATCTTCCTGAGTCACCGGCATCACCCGGCAGATTGTCAACCTGGGCAGCCAAAGGCATGCTTGCCAAGGTTCATCTGGCTTACTCCGGATGGGGCCAGAGCGGTTCAAGAAAGCAGGCGGACCTGGACAAAGCGGCACAGCTTGCGGCTGATGTTATACTGAACAGCGGACGGGCACTGCTGCCAAATTATGCCGACCTTTTCAGGTACGAGAACAACAACAACCAGGAATCGTTGTTTGCATTCCAGTGGCTTTCATGCATGGCCTGGGGAACCCAGAACACTAACCAGGCATATTGGGCACGCAGCGGGGCAATTACCGGTGCAGGTGACGGCTGGGGAGGATACAAGGGTCCGACGATCGACCTGCAGCGTGAATATGAGCCCGGCGACCTTAGAAGAAAGCCCACCTTCATGCTGGACGGCGACCACTATCCGGAGCTTAACAGGGCCGCAGGAGGTTATTCCGTAGTGGTAGATCCGGCTGAAGGCGGACCTGTCCACGCATTTGTCAAAAAATATGTGATCGGTTCGGCCGACGATAATGGCGGACCCGGAACTGTATGTTTTATGTCTACCGGTATGAACACCTATGTTCAGAGGCTGGCCGATGTATATCTTATTTATGCCGAGGCAGTGCTGGGTAATAACCAATCAACTTCGGATCCCGGTGCACTGGCCGCATTCAATGCCATACGGACCAGGGCAGGTCTTCCGCCTGTCGCCTCACTTACATGGGAGGATATAAGGAGGGAGCGAAGGATTGAGTTGGCGTATGAAGCGGAATACTGGTATGATCTGGTAAGGTGGCATTACTGGAACCCCCAGGCAGCAATAAGTCATGTCAGCAACCAGGAAAGAGGCACTTACGGATGGGATGAGGAAAACCAGGAAGTTGTGGTCAACAGCAGGAAATACCCTGTAACCTCTGCCAACTTCACCCTGCCAATACCACAGTCCGACGCCGACAGTAACCCGTTGCTGCTGGAAGATCCCGTGCCTTATGATTTCGGGGGAAAATAAAACAAACTATGGTGATATTAATTCAAAATCTTAAAATATGAATCTGAACATAAATAAAATAAGAAAAACAGGAACCGGGTTGCTGTTTCTTTCCCTGATGACGGCCATGTTCTGCCTTGTATACTCCTGTGAAAAAGATCCCGATTACGGGATCCCACAAATAACCAACATCAGGGTAACCAATCCCGACCTGGCCGATGTATCGCTTACCGAAGGGAATATGGGCCAGATGATCGTGATACAGGGCATAAACCTGGGGTCGGTGCTCGAGATCTACTTTAATAATGTCGAAGCCTTCTTCATCCCTACCCTGGTTACCGATAACAATATCATTGTGAATATTCCCAATGATTTCCCGACTGAAATAAGCAACCAGATAAGGGTTGTTACCATGGGAGGCGAAGCAATATACGATTTCACCATCAACATCCCCGTACCATTGGTCCGGGATTTCCCTCTTGAATGGGTCAACGAGGGAGGCATACTTACCATAAGGGGTCAATACTTCTATAATATTGAAAGCGTAGCATTCACAGGTGGTGCAGAAGGTATAGTAGTCAATGTAACCCCTAACGAGATGCATGTTCTTGTTCCGCCGGGAGCAGAAAGCGGCCCTGTGACCGTCAATGCCCTTGCAGGATCGGGTGTAAGCAAGGCCTGGTTCAGGGATAACCGGAATATGTTTATTGATTTTGGTGAATACTGGCTCTGCTGGGGAGGCAATGATTATGTGGTCGATGCCGGTAATATTCCTGCAAATGTTCCGGTAGAACCGATCAATGGTAATTTCTATTATATCAAAAAAGATTATGCCGGAGGCACATGGTGGATCCAGGAGACAGTTCTTGCCTATTGCCAGGACCTCTGGGTAAGCGGTGATCCGGCCAAACTTGCACTGGCTTTTGAAATGTGGGTAGGTGAGACATGGGACAAGAACTGGTTTGAGATCATTGTAGAGCCGGGGTGGACTATGTATGACTGGAAAGGTTATGAAATCTATGGGGGTGATGATAAAAAGCTTTCAAGGACAGGCTGGATGACAGTAAAGGTTCCCCTGGCAGATATGGGACTGACCGGAAACAGTTTCCAGTATCAGTGGATGTCGTTTAAGGCTGCAGAGGAGTGCACTATTGAATTTGCATTCGA
>SLGC01000212.1 GCA_007123885.1 Bacteroidales bacterium
ACTAATTTCCATGTAGTGGTCGGTGGAGGCAATCCTGCCCAGGCTCATTCTACATATACCCGGGTGGACTTCTCAGGTGATCAGTTGAATGTAAGTCTCCGATATATTGATGGTAGTTTGGTCGAACAATTTACTATCGATGCATCGAGGTGACGATAGTTATTAAAATAACCCTGTAAAAGAACCTTTGGATTAAGGTGATAATTCCAACTACAGAGGCGCTTTTTTAATATAACCTATAGCTATCATATCCAATTGTTTCCGTTCAAAAATGACCTATTATGAAAATTCAAACTATTCCACGTTTTAGTCCCCTTTTACTTACACTCCCTGTCGCACTGAGCTCTTGCAGCAACATTGAAGACAGCACCCAGAAAAAACCTAATATAATAATTATCTATACGGATGACGTCGGCTACGGAGATATTAGTTCTTATGGTGCGTCACTTGTTCGTACACCCGGTATCGATAATCTTGCTTCAAATGGTTTGAAATTTACAAATGCCTATGCAACTTCTGCAACCAGTACACCTTCAAGATACTCACTGTTAACTGGTGAATATTA
This sequence comes from Bacteroidales bacterium, assembly GCA_007123885.1. Taxonomy (GTDB): domain Bacteria; phylum Bacteroidota; class Bacteroidia; order Bacteroidales; family PUMT01; genus PXAP01. Next base: position 566 of record SLGC01000212.1, read on the forward strand.
CTGGCGAAAGCCGCCGGGATGGCGGGTCGGCGATCTGGAAGGGACAAGCATTGCTCCGGGTGATGCCGGCATGATAATAGATACAGGTATTCCTACGATCCCTTCCATGTTGAGGGATGCCGGTTATGTAAATGCTGTTGTGGGTAAATGGCATCTTGGTCTTGGCCCATTAGGCGGACCCGATTGGAATGGAATTATAAATCCCGGTCCTGAGGATATTGGTTTTGACTACGTTTTTCTCATACCTGCAACCGGTGACCGGGTTCCCTGTGTTTATGTTGAAAACCGCAAAGTTGTTAATCTGGATCCCAATGACCCTATAGAGGTTAGTTTTAATCAACCAATTGGAGATGATACTACCATTTACAATCCAGATGTCACACCAGCAATAATAACCAGCTATCCTAAACCCGGTGAAAGCCGGATTTCAAAGGAAAGAGAAGGCATTAAAATGCACCCGAGTTTCGGACATGACCAGACTATAGTGAATGGAATACCAAGGATAGGCTATATGACAGGAGGTTATGCAGCACGATGGAGAGATGAAGATATGGCTGATATGATAACAGAAAAGGCGGTCAATTTCATCAGAGAAAACCGGAACAACAAGTTTTTCCTCTATTTCTCAACTCATGATATTCATGTTCCCCGGGTGCCACATGAAAGATTTGCCGGCCAAAGCCAAATTGGTGTATATGGTGATGTTATAAAGCAGATGGACTGGTGTGTGGGTGAGATAATGAATACGCTGGACGAATTGAATTTAACAGAAAATACTCTGGTAATCTTCACGAGTGACAATGGCCCTGTTCTCGACGACGGGTACCATGATGGGACACCTGAAGAAACCACGGGTCACCAACCTGCGGGACCATATCGGGGCGGAAAATACAGCGCATTTGAAGGGGGGACTAAAATTCCTTTTATTGTTCATTGGCCCGCAAAGGTTAAGCCGGGGATATCTGCAGCATTGTTCAGCCAGATTGATATCCTGGCAACATTTGCGTCCCTTGTGGGTCATGAAAGCCCCGACAGTATTACCTATGACGGCAGCGATCACCTGCCTGCGCTTCTTGGAGAAGATACTGAAGGAAGAGAATTTGTAATTCAGCAGAACATGGGTGGAACTCTTTCTGTCGTCAAGGACAACTGGAAGTATATTGAACCCAGTGATGGTCCTGCGCTGAACCCGTATACCACACCAAACATTGAGCTGGGAAATTATCCGGGACACCAGCTATATAATCTTGAAAAGGATATTGGCGAAAAAATAAATGTTGCCGGCGATAATTCCCAAAAGGTAAAAGAGCTGTCCGGTATATTGGAAAGAGTCAGGAATAGAGAGTGAATAAAATAATCATGGTTTTTATCCTATTAAGGTGAAAACAACGACTGGCCGGGGTTATTTTATAAGAGGAGGCGGTACCATCAGATTGATTTAACCATGTGGCTTGTCTGGAAGAAAATAGGGCATCATAAATGGGATTATAAATTACTATGAATTATGCATTATTCATTATTTTTACTAATCTAACTACTGCCCTTTGGCAGGTAGTGGAATCCAGGCATAATAGTTATCTGAATAAATTATCGGTTATGAAATTATTGAGAATTTTAATTACGGGAGTAATTCTGATCGGCACCGGTTGTGCTGAAAATAAAGATGCAGAATTGGTGGAAAGCTGGAAAGTCGGTGCTTCTACCGGGATAATGGGAGATTTTTCTCAGGAATCATTCATTCAGTTGAAGGTTGCAGGTATTGATTACATAGAGATGGGACCTGCAGTTTTCAGGGATAAATCACTTGAAGAAAGGATAGCTTTTGTTGCTGATATAAAAGAAAAAGCCGACCGTGCAGGGGTAGAGCTATGGTCGGTGCATTTGCCTTTCAGCAGAGTACAGGATATTTCTACGCTGAATGATGAGGACAGGGAAAATATGATCAGGGAATGCAAGGAAATTTTTGACTTGTGGCAGCCTATGAATCCCAGGAAATTTGTTATACACCCCAGTGCCGAACCAATTGCTGATGAAGAACGGGAACAACGGATAGCAAACAGCATTGCCTCATTAAAGATTCTGACCGAAGAGATGAAAAAATATCCAGGAAGCAGTCTTGCCCTTGAGAATCTGCCACGTACCTGTCTTGGCAATACATCGTCTGAATTGCTTCGGATTGTTAAGGCTGTGGGTAATGGATTGGAGGTCTGTTACGATTCCAATCATATGTTACAGGAATCACCGGAAGAGTTTGTCGCCAATCTCGGAAGCCTTATCACAACGGTACATATGTCTGATTACGGATATGTCGATGGAAGACTGGATGAAAGGCACTGGTTACCAGGGGAGGGGATAATAAACTGGACCAAAGTGATTTCCGAACTGGTTGATGCAGGATTCGAAGGTCCATTCCTCTTTGAAACATCCATGAGAAAGCCTGATCCGGAAACCAGTGAGCGTGCCAGACTCAGCCCGGAGGAGCTGGTTAGCTGCTGGCACGATCTCAGATTTGTCTATATTGAATCCCTCAGGTAACCAGCCGGTTATCTTTCAATTATTGCTCCGAAAAAGAGTGAATTGGCAAAAAGTTTATTTGTCCCAAAGCTGAATGCCCTGAAGTTCGGGTTGTTGGTGAATGAGATTATATTTCCTCCTCCAAGTGAATTAATGAGAATACCTGCCGAATTTCCATAAGACTCCTGATAGGGTTCCCATGCATATCCGCTGATAAGCGGGTTATCAGTAAACATCAGTGGATTGGCAAATGGACTGTTGCCTGATTTGGCTATGGTTGTTGATGTTATATAATAGGGCAGATATTCCCGCCTGTAACCGTATGCTATTGGATGAGAGATATCGATCCGTGCTTCAAAGATTGAACCGAACAAACGTCTTGCGCCCCTGTATTTGGAACGGATACTATAAGGCAGGAATTCCGGTTCTTCACGTTCAGGTAGTGACATAAATTCAATATCCGCAAAATCCTGTCCAGCCAGCCACTGGTTTGCATTGCCAAATGCAACTATGGTTCCTCCCGATCTAACCCAGCTGTCCAGGGATGCTATTCCTGAATCATTGATGCTGTTGTAATTTCCCGATACCATAACTATAATATTGTAGCGATCCAGGTTCATATTGTTGACCCTCTCGATGTTAACCTTGGTAACGGGGATTTTATAGCGCTGGTCTAAAAGATGCCATATTTCTCCGGCTTCGCGGGCATTGGTTCCCGGTCCTATAAGCATCAGGATACTTGGCTTGTTTATAGATGCAAAGCTGTTGCTTCCGGGATGAATGCCATCCTGTGAAAAACTTGTTTCAACTGAATAAGCCGTGATTCCCGATATTTTAGAGGCTTCCTGCATCAATTCATATATCCTGTCAGGATCTATATCCTGGGTTCTTACGGGTATCAAAATAGAGCCATAATTAAATTCCACCACTTCTCCGTTTGCAACCCTTATTGAAAACGGTTGAGTGGCCACTTTTGTCCTTAAGCCGTTATTTTGGAGATAGTATAAAGCCTTTGGGGAATAATACTCATCCCATTGGAAAATATAGGAGTTGTTTGTTATTTTCCCTATCAGGTTACCTTCCGGCCTGGCTGGTTCATCCAGGATATCTCCCTGAAGTGAATTAAGCTGACCTGGTGTTGTAATTGTTTCATATGGAATATTGAATGCAAGAGGCTTGGTCCATGTGGAAATATCATAAAAGGTGGTGTCCCTGAATTCAAGAACCGTTTCGAACATCGACATTACAAGCCTGTACTGGGGTTGCTTCAGAGGAACAATCCAGGCGCTTCCCGGCGAGAATGCATTGCCGTTTAGATCTACATTCTGAGTGATTTCATAAACCTGTATTTGATGTGTGCGCAGTATATCAAGCAGGTGATAATTTTTTCCATGGTCCCGGGGATCTCCAAAGATAAAAGCTTCAAAAGGCTCCTGTCCGGCTTCTTCAACAGCGGAAATGTAAAACCAGCGAAGATGGTTGAGAAGTGTTTCCCTCATATCCAATCCTGCCTTAATTGTTGAGAGTGAGACTGTCACCTGGTTTTTGATGGTTTCAGAGAAATCCATGATGCCGTGGATAGTTTCAACTTTATGTCCTCTTGAAGAGGCCTGCTCAAACAAAATGCCAACTGCTCCTTTAACATTTGGATAGGAATATCCCATTCCGAAATAGAAGTCATCAAATATTTCCTGGGTAAAATAAAGCTGACCGGCTTCATCAAGCGCCTGTGCATGATATTTTCCGATTTCGAGAGTCAGATCATCGGCTCGCTGGGGGATGCGGGGATTCAACCTTTCAGGAGGACCCGGTGAGAAAAAAAATGTACTGTTGGTTCCCATTTCATGGTGGTCCGTACTGATAACAGGCTTCCAGTTGTGATATGCTTTCACCCTGCCATAGCTTTCCGGATGCTGGACCGGCAGCCAGTCCCTGTTAAGGTCAAACCAGTAGCGATTGGTCCTTGAGCCGGGCCATACCTCACTGAATTCAATATTATTGGGATCAGGATTAAGAGTATGGCTTCGATATCTGTTTACCCAGCTGGCAAATCTGTCCTGGCCGTCAGGGTTAAGTGAAGGATCGATAATAATAACGAGACTGTCAAGTATATTATTCACCTCATCACTTTGTCCTGCTGTAAGATAATAGGCTACCAGAGGTGGTGCATTGTGCGCGCTGGGTTCATTTCCATGAACTCCATAGCCCAGGTGTATGACCGCAGGCATATCCCGAATATCAATGCCGGCAGAAATATCCGGATTGGTCAGGGCCAAGTGGTTAAGCCTGATATTTTCCAGGTTTTTTTGATTCTCTTCCGATGTTATAACAAGATGTACAAGCGGCTTTTGCTCATAGGAGCGGGCATATTCATAAATTGTTGCCTTGTCTGATATGCTGGCGATGAGGTGCATATAGCTGACAAGTTGTGTATGGTTCATATGCCATTCACCTATCTGGTATCCCAGGAACTCCCCGGGAGCAGGGATCTTTTCGTCATAATCAATATCGGGAAGATAATAATTTAGGTCAACCTGGGCATTTAACCTTGTGAAGCTCATTAGCATAATAAATGCAATCAGTATTTTTGTCATATCAGAAGATTTAAGTTGGTCAAGCAAAAAGCATAAAGCAAAAATAAAAATAAAAAGGGATTTGATGTTTTAACGGCAATGAACCGCTCTATTATCATCCTGATAGTGCGGTTGTGCCTTGCGGAACTTTCCCCGAAAGGGTTAATATCAGGAAAGCTTAATGGATTTTTTATATGATGGTTTTGTTTTCACTCGGGGAATTGTTATTCTTGTATTACTTCTGAAATAGGGTACTAACAGACATTTGGATAATTATGAACGCGCAGATTCTGACCATTTTAAGTTGCCTGTTTTTTTTGACAGGTTTTTCCGGTATTAATGATATGAAGCCGCAAAGAGAAAGCGGCGCTGTTCAGGCACGCGGTTACTATTACGAAAAGCCGGAAGAGGGAGCGATCAGGATCCTGACCTATAACATCAGGAACTGCATTGGAATGGATGGAAAGACTGATTTTGACAGGGTTGCAGATGTAATCAAAGCCATTAATCCACATGTTGTTGCCCTGCAGGAGGTGGATAGTGTTACACGGCGTATGGACGGGGCCGATGTATTGAGGATCCTTGCCGAAAAAACCGGCATGTATTATGCCTATGGCCCCGCAATTTCCTTTCAGGGGGGTAAATACGGGAATGCAGTGCTGTCAGTGGAGAAGCCTGTTGCCTCTTCCTATATTCCGCTTCCAGGCAGGCAGGAGAGAAGAAGCCTGTTGATGGTTGAGTTTGAGGATTACGTCCTTTACTGTACGCATTTGAATAACCGTTATCCCGGCGACAGGCACGGTTCAGTCAAGATCATTGACTATGAAGCCCGTGATGCCGAAAAACCTGTTTTCCTTGCCGGTGATATTAACGATACACCCGGCACCTATACGCTGGAGCTTTTGACCGCCAACTGGCAGCAACTTAGCGGGAATGACTATACCTTTCGCAGTGACAGGCCCGACAGGTGCATTGATTACATTTTCGGGCTTATCCATGATGATTTCAATTACCGGGTGTTGCAGCAGGTTGTTGTCAATGAGCCGGTAGCCTCGGATCACCTGCCTGTATTTGTCGATGTAGTTATTGAATAATCATCTTAAAAACAAGGTTTACCGCTCGCTGACCAGGTCATTTTCCTGCCTTGTCGAATTGCCGATCCCCTTCCTGTAAGGTCGCCAGGGAACTGTGCAGGCAGGATTTCCGGTATGATCAGTGGGATATCGGTTGTTCTCCTACAGGTAATTATCGAAAAATTTTGACATAGCTTCAAAGGCTTCCATGGTAAAGCTATGGCCGCCTGGTGGTTGATGTACGACAAAATTGGATGGTTTGCCGGCACGCTTGTAAGCGGGCTGCACGATGCTGACAAAGTGATCAACTGCTTCTTTGGTCATGCCAACGTCTTCGGTAGGAGCCCACAGCATCAGGGGTTTGGGAGCCATAGCGACAGCAAACCGGGCCTGATCGCCATTTGCCACGATATCGGGGATCCACCAGTAGGTGCCATGATAGCCGATGCTGCCGGTGCGGGCGAAGATCTCTATTGAGCCAATACCCCCGCAAACAGGTGCTGTTGCTGCTATCCTATCGTCCAGGATGAGCATGTAAAATGCAGTAATTCCTCCAAAAGACATCCCCGTGGTGCCAACCCGGTCCGGATCCACATCAGTTCTACCCTGAAGATATGTTACACCCTGGCGGATCTCGTCGAGAGTCATTCCCATGGCAGTCCGTCCGTGAGCCATCAGCACATTGGCCTCGGTATTGATGGGGGGCTGACGGTTATCCAATCCCCTCTGTGTCATTGCAAGGATTATGTAATCCCTCCTTGCAAGTTCCCTTGCCCATCCCAGCATACGCGTATGGGGTTGATTTTGCCCATAACGTTTCCATTCGCCGATGCCAAATTCTTTGGTGATCATCGAGTCCCGGCTCCCGCTACTGCCATGAAGGCATATAACTGCGGGAAGACGGCCATCAACATTATCCTTCCGGATAACGAAAGCTTGCACAGTCTGGTCGTCACCGGATCTCCATGAAATATCCTCAATGATCAGTCCTTCCTCCCTGACTGTATTGTGTATGGTCACATTGACCGCAGGGTGATCGGTGGAGGTTTTCAAGAGTCCTGCGAATGTTTCCCGGGTAAGGCGCCGGTCGCCGTTAGTATTGTCAGGAAAGAGAGGAGTTTCATGTCCTGATTTTCCGGAACCGAGGGAAGACAGGGGAAGTCCGGCCCCGGCAATGCCCATTATACCAAGGGTAGCAGCATTGCCAATAAATTCACGCCTGCTGTTATACTTTGTTTTTTTATACATGATGGCAGTATTTTAAAATCCAAATCTTTATCAAATTTCAGTTTAACTCAAAACCCGCGTCTTCCATACGCGATCACGTCTGTTTAACTTAGCGACCATACCTTAGGGATAGGTCGATATCTCAAACTCAAGGATTTAACTAGAACAATCCTTTTTGTTGTTTTACCTGATCAGTGAATTCTTCTTCCAGGATTTTCCGGCCGTTTTCACTGATGGTAATCTTTCCTCCCGCATCATCACCGGTGGCAAAAAGTACTTCGTACTCCCTGCCTTCATGCGAAAAGCTTACTCCGGCCATATCTTCTGTTTTAAGGGGCTTTGAACCGGACATTGCCTTCAGTGAAGTGTCCCCTACCTGTATGAGATGCAGAAAAATATCATCTGTTCGAGGTGTTCGGGGACTGACCTCGATCCGCCATTGTCCGAGCAGGTCGAGTGTATCGGGAGGTAACCTGTGACGTCTCTCATAGCCCCAGTCATCCGGCGTTAACTGTGGCAACGGCCAGTTTCTTCCGTCTGACCAGAATTGTTTCCCTGGTCCGCCGATTTTTGTTACTTCGGCCTCTTCCGGGAAAATAGTCTTGCAAAACAACCTTCCCTGCCAGTGGTCGGAGTAAAATTCCCTGTCATTCAGCGAAGGTTCTGCAGCAGTATGTAGGAGCCATCTTTTTTCATATTCCGGCTTTGTGGAAGTCACCCTGTCGAATATTACAAAATGATCGGGCGGCAGGAATACGAACTGTCGCAGAACAAGACCGGCTTTATCTTCATGGTATGATTCGGTGGCATCACTTGCAATATAGACATAGTGGCCGTTTTCATCAAAAGCAACAATTTCCGACCCCATCCTGTTATTTTGTCCCCCGTCATTGGGATGCGGAGGTTCCGGCTGTTCATTTAGTGAAGGGAGTCCCCAGTACCTTGGCATCTTTTCGCCGGGCATTTTGATCGTTACACAATTATGGGCTTCGGTCCTGGCAAAGTAGAAAGGCAGGTGAAGTCCGGGTTCCGGACGGGTTCCGGCATCCAGTGCCAGGAATCCTTTTTTATAGATCACGAAATTGTTGTTATCGTAATGCCTATGCTGAGACAGTATCCCACCGGCAGTGAAAAGAGCATATGTATCATCATCTTCCGAACCCGATCTTATGAATATTTGTCCCATGTTATCAAAATGCCTTGCATAGCGGATATTCTCTGGCGGACCCTTTGGAGTTACGGCGTCATGTGTCTCGGTGAGCAGAAACCGGGAGAAAGGAATAATTTCTTCCGTTCTTTTTTCAACTTTTGGAAGCATCCATTTGGCCAGGGCAGCCAATTCAGGGTGGGTACCACCAAAAAAATGGATCATCCGTGCCAGATGAATATGCATAGAT
>SLGC01000176.1 GCA_007123885.1 Bacteroidales bacterium
AATAACAATTTTTTCTACAGTCCTTCCTGAATTTACATTTGTAATCCCGGAATCACTCGTGAATTTACTTATGTGATCGCTTTCATGTTCCGCAGAATTTACATTTGTATTCCCGGATGTTCTTTCATCGGTTTGGACAGGATTATCCTGTGGTACATCGGGCTGTTCATGTACCCTGTCATCCTTTTTAGACGGATTTTCCGTACCTTGAAACAGGCTCCCCTGGATATTGGATTGTTTTAACATGTTTCCCTTGCCCATAATCAGCCAGTCGGCATTAACCATAGGATAATGACGGAGAAATTTCTCGATAAAGTCGAAACCTGGTTTGTTCCGTCCTGATAGTATATGGGATATACTAGAGGGCTGTACTCCGATTATTTCAGCAAATCTCGCGTATGACAGCTGTTCCCTGTTTAAAAATATAAGCAACCGGTCCTTCATGATAATTATTGGTTACGTTAAACATATATTCATTACAAATGTAAGTTTATTTGCTGTTACATATGTAATTTTATTGTAATTACATATGTAAATCGGTATTGATCAACTTTTGCCGGCAAATCATTGTTCTAATAGGATATTGATTAATTAAATCATTTACTTAAAGTTTGTAAATACCTGGTTATTCTGATGTTAAGCTGTAGATAATGAATTGATTTTTACAGCTGTAATTTATTTGCCGGGGTGATTTAAACTTTTACTTCGTGTATTTAATGTAATTCACTGAATTGGTGTGTATAATAACGATATATATCATCCATTGTAAAACGGATACATATGTAATTACTGATGATGCAATATGTATTAATTATCGGCAAATCGACTAATTCTGTTTGATCTTCAGCAGCTCCAGGCGATTGTCAGGTGGTTTGCATCTGCATCATATTTCCGGGATCCCCGGGTGAGCTATTTGTGAACCGTATACAGGGGCCTCAAAACTACCAACCTGTGAAAACATAAATTTCTCTGTTATCGGATCTCTGGAGGGAGCTATTTGCGCACTATTATAAAGAAGGCTCAAAATAATCGCTCTGTAAGAACATAAATTTACCCTGACAAAGCCTGTGATGATTGACCCTGCCGGCCTCCTCCGGTCCGGAAGCACTGAAGCCGGGATCTTAATTCTCTTAAGCTCATGTCACATGGTTCCGGCAGGCTTTAGTAATATAGCAGATTTTTCAGGTCCCCTGACCGGGGATTTTAATGCCGGTTGCAATTTCCACAATATTCCTGCTCAATAATTTATACAGTACCGGAACCAGGACCAGGGTCAGAAAAGTTGAAGCAAGCAACCCTCCTATTATAGTCCAGCCCATTGGCGCCCAAAGAGTACCTCCTGCCAGGGTCAATGGCAGTAGTCCGCCGATAGTGGTCAGGGATGTAAGAACTATGGGAAGGAATCTTATTTTGCCGGCCTTGATCAGGGCCTCATCCAGTGCAGCCCCGTCGTTCCTGAGTTTGTTAGTGAAATCCACCAGAATTATCGAATTGTTTACGACAATACCAATAAGGCTTATAAGACCAATAAATGCAGTAAATGAAAAAGTGTTGCCTGTTATCAGGAGCATCCAGACCGAACCGATAACTGCGAGGGGAAGAGCCGAGAATATTATAAGAGGCTGGGTAAAGGATCTGAACTGGAATACCAGCACACCAAAAATCAATATAATTGTAATCAGCACAGCCCTGCGCATACCCCCGAAAGTTTCCCTGCGGTTTTCAAGTTCACCGGCAACATAATAGCTATAGCCTTCAGGGAAAGAATATTCATCAAGCTGCAGAAGCAATGGATTCATTACATCGTCCAGATTGTATCCGGATCTGATGTCAGACAAAACCGCAGCATTTCGTTGCATGTTAAACCTTGAGATGAGGCTGGGTTCAGTAATGAATTCAAGTGAAGCCAGTTGTCTCAGTGGAACGTGCCTGCCTGCAAGTGATGTAACAAAGATTTTATCCAGGTCGTTTACCGATATTTGCTCACTGCCTGGTAGTATCATGACAATATCATAATCCCGGCCTTCATTATCCCGAAATTCCGAGACGGTTAATCCATTTACGGCCAAACGAATGGTCCTGTCAATTTCATGTACCGGAACACCCAGTATTCCGGCCTTCTCACGGTTTATGTTGAAAAAAAGATCTGTTTGTGATTTATCCAGTATATTTTCAACATTTACAGAACCTGGTTGTGAGTTTAATATATCCTCAATATCACGGGAAATGATTGTCAGTATATCAACCTGGTCACCAAGGATATATATTGCCACAGGAGCTTCAATAGGAACTCCCTGTTCGAATTCCCTGACTGTAATTCGCGCACCCGGGTATGTCCTGAACACAGTTCTTAACTGTTCAACCAGGTTGCCGAATTCCCTTCTGTTATATTCCTGAAGTTCAACGTAAATCTCCGCAAAATTCCGTGCAAACTGCCGGGCGAAATGATTGTAATAGATCCTTGGGTTTCCTTTCCCTATATTGCTGCTGTATAGCTTTATAAGTGGAATGGTATCAAGTATTGATTCAACCCATAATGCTGCCTGGTTTGTCCTCTCAATATCTGTTCCTTCAGGAAACTCTATCTGGATCATCATTTGGGGGGTTTCTGCTTTTGGGAAGAAACTTATGCCTACATATCTGAAAGCATAGGCCGAAACAGCAAGAAGTACAATAACCGTCAGGAGGGACATTATTTCCCATTTCAGGGCGAGCCTCAGGAACCGGTCATAGGGTCCTGAAATAATCCTGTCACTCAACCGCTCGAATATCCTCCACCGGGTTTGCCGCTGCCTGGTTATTCCTTTCCTGAAAATAAGGCTGGCAACAAAAGGTGATAATGTGAGGGTTATAAAAAGTGAAACAGTAAGTGTGGCAATTATGGTCACCGGTAAGCTGCGAATAAAATCGCCTGCCTTGTCGGGAAGAAGTATTATGGGAATAAATGCCAGCAGAGTTGTAGTTGTGGCTGTAATTACAGGCCATCCGATCTCTGAAACAGACCGTAATGCTGAATCCCTGGCCGGATATCCCATTTTAAGGTAACGGTTCAGGTTTTCCACCATTACTATCGAGTTGTCTACAAGAAGTCCCAGGGCTACCACCAGGGCTGCGATTGATATCTGCTCAAGCGCAAAACCCGAAAGATCAACAATACCCAGCCCAATGATCACGGAGAGGGGAATGGCCATTATAACGATTATCGACGACTTGATCCCTATTGCAAGAAAGGTGATCAAACCAACCAGGAATATACCCTGGTAAAGATTATTCATAAAACCGTTTATCCGGCGGTCAACGGTTTCCGACTGGTCAAAGACTTTTACAAGCTCCACCCGGCCATCCAGTGAATTTCTGTAAAGCTGCATCTGTCTATCAATCCCCTTTACAACATCAAAAATATCGATATCTTCTTTCTGCTGAACTGAAAGATACACTGCTGTTTCCCCATTGAACCTGGCCAGGTAATTATTTTTTTCGTAACCAAAAGCAACTTCGGCAATATTCTCAAGATATACAAGCTGCCCCATGTATGATCCTGCCACCGTTCGCTTCAGTTCATCAATATTGCTGAACGAGCCGCTGGTCCTGACCCCGAAAGAGCGCCCGTTCATAGCTAAAATGCCCCCGGGGATATTTGCATTATTGCTTTGAATTGCACCGGTAACATCATGAGCAGAGATATTCATGGCGGCCATTTTCTCCATGTCAATAAATACTTTAAGCTGCTGGGCCGGAATGGCATGAAGCTCAACTTTTTTTACTCCCCTGACTGTTTCGATACGCCTTTTCAGTCCTTCGGCAACTCTCTCCAGCTCGCTGAATTCAAGTTCATCAGAAACCAGCGCCAGCTGCATAATGGCAACATCAGTGCTTGTCCACTGTATGAATTCGACACTATAAATATCACCGGGCAGAGTAACCGCATTTATAGCAGATACCAGTTCATTGTATTTTTCCTTTGCATCGGTCCCATGCTCGAATTCTACGCTGATGGTGGCTATTCCTTCCCTGATGGTGGTGTTTATCTTCCGGATATCATCCAGTTCATTGACCCCCTGTTCGATCGGAATTGCAACCAGGTTTTCCATATCGGCGGGACTGGCACCCGGATAAATTACCACTACCGAGCCACCGGATATATACATGGCCGGGTTTTCCATGCGGGTCATTGTAAAAAAAGATATCAACCCGCCTGTAATCATCACCAGAAATATAATTAAGGTGAATTGATAATTATCGATAAAAAAGCGCGTTATCCGCATTTACTTAACATTTTTATTTAAATCAGTCCCGGTTTCGGGTTTCCCCGGATTTTTGTTATAATAGGTGTCGCCTTCCTTCAGGTTTCCCCAAATGTTTACCAGATATCAGTTATAATCAGGTACTGACCATCTTTCACATACCTGGACCCGTCTACTATAATAGTATCGCCTTCCTTCGGGTTTCCCCAAATGTTTACCAGATATCAGTTATAATCAGGTGCTGACCATCTTTCACATACCTGGACCCGTCTACTATAATAGTATCGCCTTCCTTCAGGTTTCCGGTAACCAGCATTCCCGAGTCTGTAATTTCCCTTATAATTATGCTTTTTCTTTTTGCATGGCCATTCTCATATTTGAATATTTTACCGTTCCTGCCGTTAGCTCCGACAATGGCATCTGCAGGAATTTTCAGATAATTGTCATTTTTTGAAGTGAATATGACGGCCCTTCCAATAAAGCCCGATATCAGCCTGTAACCTGATGATGATAAAGAAATGCTGACTTCGAAGGCCCCGGTATACGGATCGGCCATACCCGCAATTTCAGTAACATGGCCCTTAAACGCTATATCCGGATAGGCATCGAATCTTACCCCGGCCCTGTTGCCGTGGTTGATATGAACTATATCCCTGTCAGTTACGGTAACTTTGAGAAGCCATTCATCTACAGTCGTGGCAAACAACAAAACAGGATAACCCGGAGCGATGATCTCATTCTCCTCCGCGAGTATCCTCAGTACATGACCATCGGAAGGGGCTGAGATATGTGAATGATCAAGGTTGAACCTGGCTACAATCAGCGATGACTCCGCCATTTCCAGCGCTGTCCTCGTATTTTCAAGCTGTTCAAGTGTTGTGACCGTATCTGCATACAACAGGCCGGTTCTTTCATAATCACGCCTGGACTTTTCATACATCAGTTCTGCCTGACGCAGCTGTGATCTTATTTCTGAAAGGTTAAGGGAAGCCAGGTTATCACCTTTACTTACATATTGTCCCTCTCTGACTGATATACTGTCAATTATACCTCCTGTTTTAAACCCCAGCCTTAATTCTGAACCCGGACTCAATCTTCCGCTTGTAGTTACAGTGTGATTGAAAAGGACATTCTCTGCAATGGCAACAGAAACATATGTTCTTTCATCATCCTGTTCAGCTTGTACCGTTGATCTGCAGGAATAGATCGACAATGACAGCAATAGCAGGTTCAGCAAAGCGTAACCTGATATATCGATCATGTTCATTCCGTTATTACGGGCTGATGGAAGTTTCATTTTTTTTTGTTATTTTGCTAAATGAAGAGATTTTGGCATAAAAATACATATTCCGGTTTATAAATATAACCGGTATGATACATATTTTCAGAATATTTGCTGAAAAAAGTCAATATCCCTGAAAAGCCTGTCGGATGGAAAATACCAGGATTTTTCCCAAAATGTATATGTATTCCTGAAACTATAGAAAAAAATTTATAAAGCTATTTGCAGTATATGAGTTTGCTTAAAAATTCTTATTTTCGTATGCCTTTCTGCCAGTGTCCGGATCATGAATAATCTATTAAAAAATTAATATGGAAAAATCAAGACTCTCGCCTGTTGAAAAGACATTTTTTGAAAAAAGCAGGATTAAAAGTATTACAACAAAAATTCCCTACATAACCGTTGATAATTTTCCAAAACTGGGATTATTTGCAGCACTGCGGTTTATTGAATGGGTAGCAGAAAACCCCCGGGGGGTTATAAGCCTTCCTACAGGGAAAACACCTGAATTTTTCATCAAATGGACAAAGAGAATAATTAATAACTGGAATGACAGCCAGATAAAGGAATTACGTGCCAAATACGGTCTTAATGTACAGGAAAAGCCGGATTTCAGCCAGCTTCAGTTTGTCCAGATAGACGAGTTCTACCCTATCAGTTCGTCGCAGCACAATAGTTTTTACCATTATGTCAAGGAATATTATATAGATGGATTCGGACTTGATCCGGAAAATGCGCTACTTATTAATTCCGACCTGATCCCCCTTCCTGAGGATAAGCACTTTTCCGAAATTTTCCCCGACAACCGGGTAGATCTCTCTTTGCGATACAGGGAAGCAAAAACCTCATTTGAGCAGCTACAGCAAAATGCAGTTTTTGCAATTGATGATTGGTGCAGACAATATGAAAATGCGATCAGGAAAAAAGGTGGCATCGGTTTTTTCCTTGGAGGTATAGGACCTGACGGACATATTGCATTTAATACAAGAGGTTCTGACCATTATTCAACCACCCGGCTTACTGCAACCAATTTTGAAACACAGGCAGTTGCAGCCGGAGATCTTGGGGGAATTGAAATTTCAAGAAACAGGCTCGTAATCACGATCGGACTCGAAACCATAACACACAATCCTGAATCAGTGGCCATAATTTTCGCAGCAGGTGAGGCAAAAGCTCCTGTGGTAAAAGATGCACTGGAAAAGGATAGATCCAATATTTATCCGGCATCTTCCCTGCATGTGCTAAAGAATGCAAGATTTTATCTCACCGCCGGCGCAGCAACAATGCTGGAAGACAGTGTGGAGTTGTATTACAGATCTGGTAACTGGACTCATGATAAATCCGAAAGGGCGGTAATTGACCTTTGTAAAAAACTTGACAGGTATGGCCATCACCTGACAATAGAGGATCTCAAAAATGATAAATATTGCAGTATGATACCCGGAATTGATGAAAATACAGTTAAAACTGTTATTGATTCCATCATTGAGAAGATGAAAAAGGGTATGAAAGATGAAAACAGGCAGGTTTACTATCATACCGGTCCGCATCATGATGACGTTATGCTGGGGATACTGCCCCATATACACCGGATCCTTCGCAATGAAAGCAATAAAGCTTTTTTTTCTGTGCTAACATCCGGATTTACAGCAGTTACCAACAGGTTTCTTAAAGATGCTCTTGAAGATACTAAAAGCTTTCTGAAAGATGGGTTGATTCAGATGATAAACTATCCTGATTTTTTCGATGTGGGATATAGTCTTAAATGGGATAAGGATGTTTACCATTTTCTGAACAAGGTTGCCTCCGGTGAACCGTTTGAACGGAGAAGGGGTTTGTCACACAGAATAATCAGAGCCCTTGTTGTTATCTACAATATAGGTGACGGGGAACATCTTGCCAGGCAAATAGACGATATTCTTGCTGTTCTGGAAGAGAGCTATGACGGTGAAAAGAATCCACCGGATATCCAAACTCTCAAGGGTATGATACGCGAATTTGAAGAAGAACTGGTGTGGGCGCATTTTGGCATCCAGGTAAAAAATGTGCATCATCTGCGACTTGGATTTTATACCGGCGATGTATTCACCGCACAGCCCGAACGTGACAGGGATGTTAAGCCAGTGCTGAAAAAGCTCAGGCAGATAAATCCATCTGTGATAAGCCTGGCCTTTGATCCTGAAGGAAGTGGTCCCGATACCCACTACAAGGTGCTGCAGACAATTGCCGATGCAGTAAGATTATGGAAAACAGAAGCAGATCTTTCCGGATTGCGTATTTGGGGCTACAGAAATGTTTGGTATAAATTCCATCCTGCAGAGGCAAATGTGATCGTGCCTGTCTCCCTGAATGCTATGGCAGTGCTGGAAGACTCATTCACAAACTGTTATCTCAGTCAGGTTGATGCATCCTTCCCGAGTTATCAGCATGACGGCAAATTCAGTGAACTCACACAAAAAACCTGGGTTGAACAGTTAAAGACAATCCAGTTATTGCTGGGTAAGAACTATTTCTATCAAAGTCGAAGTCCCCGTATCCGCTCAACACACGGAATGCTTTTATTCAAGGAAATGAATGTTGATGAATTTCTTGCCAGTGCAAGGAAACTTGAAAAATCCATGGAAGGAGTTGAATTGTGAGCCGGCGCCTTTCATCCCGGTTTTTTTTTCTGCTGCCTTTTCAATCAGCCATAATGTTAAAAAACCTGCTGCCATAAGCAGAACAGCAAGGATCACTTCGGTGGTCAATGCCTCGGGTATATACCTGTCATAGCCCTGAATTACCGGAGTTCCGTCGGGTTTTGTTACTATTTCCATGCCATCGGTTTTGTAGACAGGAACTTTCCAGGGCCATAAAATAGCCAATGATCCTGCAATAAATCCGGTAAGAACAGCCAGGGTAATATTCCTGAACTTTTTAAAGACCCATGAAAGAAATCGCGAAAAGATGAGAAGACCTCCAACAATACCAATAAATACGGGAAAAAGTATATCCAGCCTCAATTCATTAATTGCTTCAATTGCAACCAGTTCATAATTACCCATCAAAATCAGTATAAAAGAACCCGAAAGCCCGGGAAGAATCATGCTGCAGACTGCGACCATCCCGTTCAGTATAAGGTAAAAGAAATTTTCATTTCCGGGTGCCGGACTCATATATGATATCCACACAGCCAGTAAGGCTCCGGCTATAAATATGGAATACGCTGAAATTGACCATCTTTCTACGGTTTTGCCTACGAAATAAACCGAGGCGATGATCAGTCCAAAAAAGTATGCCCATATATATACGGGATAATTATGGAAAAGCCAGGCCAGTATCCTTGCAAGAGTGAAGATGCTTAACACTGCACCACCGAAAATGGCCAGCAGGAAAGGCAGATTTATACGGGATGAAAATGAATTAAACTTTCCCTTTAAAAAAAAGGTTATAGCAATATGATCTACAGATTTTACTGAATGTATGAGTTTTTCAAAAACTCCGGTTAAAAGAGCTATAGTCCCCCCGGAAACACCCGGAATAACATTTGCCGCACCCATTGTGAAACCTTTGGCTGTAAGGGTGAGGTATTTTTGAAAATATTTCTGCATTTTGATAATGAAAATTAAGCTCCCGGCCGCTCTCTGTTTCATATCCGGAAGATAAAGCACTTTGCAAAATTCCTTAAAAGCATGTAAGATCTCTGTTATACCAGTTGGGCAGGAATAAAATCCATAATAGTATCGCCCCTGAGTCCCAGCCGGAGTGCCTCCATTGCCATAACCTCATTCGGGGCAATATTGCCAAGGTTTACATTTGCACC
>SLGC01000272.1 GCA_007123885.1 Bacteroidales bacterium
CCCACAACAGCCTTATTGCAAATGTGGTTTATGCTAACAACAATATGCCACTGGTTCCCGGTGATAGTATAGTCTCCTTCCTGCCCCTCGCCCATGCCTATGGTTGTGCCTTTGAGTTTCTCTGGCCCTTTACTTTGGGCTGCCATATTACATTTCTGACAAAAACCCCCTCACCGCAAGTCATACTTGGAGCTTTCAAGGAAATAAGGCCAAGACTGGTTCTTGCCGTACCACTAATAATAGAAAAAATTTATAAGAAACAGCTTCTCCCTGTTCTCGAAAAACCATCTATGAAATTCCTTCTGAAAATCCCCGGGATCAATAAAATAATCTATAATAAGATCAGGCAGAAACTTATTGATGTTTTTGGCGGTAATTTTCATGAGGTTGTTATTGGAGGAGCAGCATTAAACAAAGATGTCGAATTGTTCCTGAAAAAAATTAATTTCCCATTTTCAATTGGATACGGCATGACAGAATGCGGTCCTCTTATCAGCTATGCCAACTGGGATAAAACCAGGACCGGCTCTGCCGGTAAACTGGTAGATACACTTGAAATAAAGATTGATTCGGATGATCCATATAACGATACCGGCGAAATCATGGTAAGGGGAGAAAATGTGATGCTGGGGTATTACAAAAATGAAAAAGCCACCGGTGATATACTTGATAAGGAAGGGTGGCTTCATACCGGAGATCTGGGAGTACTGGACAGGGATGGTTTCGTCTATATTAAAGGCCGGGGTAAAAGCATGCTGCTCGGACCTTCCGGTCAGAATATATATCCGGAAGAGATTGAGGCAAAATTGAATAACCTGAATTACATACTTGAATCGGTAGTAGTAGAAAGCAAGGGCCGTCTAGTAGCACTTGTTTATCCTGATCATGAAGCGGCCGCAAATGATGGCATTGATGGTGTACAGCTTGAAGCTATAATGGAAAATCACCGGAAAAATCTAAATGACGAATTGCCGGTTTACATGAATCTTGCAAAGATCCGCATCTGTCCTGAAGAATTTGAAAAAACACCCAAAAAAAGCATTAAGCGCTTTCTTTATACAGAAAGCGGTTAAAATACCAGCCTGAACCCATTGTAACGCCACGAAGTCATATGTAATATTGCAAATGACTTCTTTTTTTGTATTTTTCACTTTTATGTATTGAATGGGGAAAATCTCAAAACGAACATTCATTATGGAAAACAATAACCTCTTCCTTGCTTTTGACTTTGGAGCAGAAAGCAGTAAGTCCGTGTGCGGATCCCTTGATAAGGATAAACTGATACTGCACGAATTATACAGGTTCAAAACCGGTATGCTCTTTCTCAATGGACATTATTACTGGAACATATACAGATTCTACGAAGAAATTATAAATGCCCTGACTATATGTACCAGGAAGGAAAACCTCCAACCTTCCTCAATTGCTGTTGATACATGGGGCGTTGATTTCGGATTTCTTGCAGAGGATGATACAATTCTGAGGATTCCCTATGCTTACAGGGATCCGCAGGTTATTGAAGCAATGCCTGATTTTCATCAAATTATTGATCCTGAAGATATATATGCATTAACGGGTATATCTATGCAGCCATTTAACAGTCTTTATCATCTGCATGCTTTAAGAAAAAATCAGGACCTTGTGCTTAAATCGGCCAGAAGGCTTATGTTTCTGCCTGATCTGCTGAATTTCCTTCTTGGAGGAGTAAAGAAGACCGAATTCAGTTTTGCAACCACATCTCAACTTTTTAACCCTTTTAAATACCGATGGGAAGAGAAACTGCTTGAAGAGGTCGGCCTTGATCTCTCCTTCATGAATGAAATCATTCCTCCCGGTACTGTTCTGTCAGGTCTCAAACAGGATATATGTCAACAGGCCGGGATCAGGAAGGCCAATCTGACTGCAGTATGTTCGCACGATACCGGCTCGGCTATTGTGGCAGTGCCTGCAGAGGGAGAAGACTGGGCATATATCAGTTCGGGCACTTGGTCATTGATGGGAATGGAACTTGATAGCCCGCTTGTAAATGCTCAGGCGAGAAAAGGAAATTTTTCCAATGAAGGAGGAGCAGGAGGCAGATACCGTTTCCTGAAAAATATAATGGGATTATGGCTCTTGCAACAATGCCGGAAAAACTGGTCAGATTCGGGCAGGGAATACAGCTATACGGAACTTATAGAAAAAGCTGAAGCCTCCGGATCATTTAAGGTACTGATTGATCCTGACCATCAATCTTTTTATAATCCTCCTGATATGCTATCTGCAATTGATGAATTCTGCATTCAAACGTCACAGAAAAAACCAGTATCACCCGGGGAATATGCCCGCACAATCATGGAAAGCCTGGCATTGAAGTATCGCCATGTTCTTGATGAGCTTATTGAAATAACCGGAAGGAAAGTAAGTACCATTCATATCATCGGGGGTGGCTCCCGTAATAAGCTTTTATGTCAGTTTACTGCCAATGCAACAGGTAAGAAAATTATTGCAGGCCCGGCAGAAGGAACAGCTGCAGGAAATATAATGATGCAGGCAATAGCCCTGGGAAAGACAGGATCGCTTGATGAAGCACGCAAAATAATCAGGAATTCCTTCCCTGCCGGGCATTATATCCCCCGGGATACAAAATACTGGGAACAGGCATATAGCAAATTCCTCGATTTAACCGGAAGTCATTTCAGAACTGATACCTAAGGCAGGCTCATGTTTGCAGATCCCCCCGCTGACGCCAGATTATGTTCTGGCGGATCTTTCCCCGAAAGGGTAATATTAAAAGCATTATATGCAACATGATTGACAGGCAGAGTGCCCTGTAAAAAAACTTATTCAACTGCCTGCCGTCGAAAAATATTGAAAGATCCGAAAAAGCCGTATAAAAAGATCATAACAAAGCAAATCAAGGGTACTATAAATGCCAACTTGATGCTGCCGGTGAGATCGGAAACCTGGCCCTGAACAGCAGTAAGCACAGCTCCACCCAGTATGGCCATGATAAGTCCGCTGGCGCCGATCTTTGTATCCTCACCCAAACCGCGGACAGATACTCCATAAATAGTCGGGAACATTAATGACATGCATGCCGAGATAGCAACAAGCGCAATGACTGCAGGATAACCACTGAGCGTTATTACACCTGCGGTAAGGATGATGGCCAGTAGTGCTGCAATACTGAGAAGATTACGGGGACTGAAATACTTCATCAATCCGGTAAAAACGAATCGCAAAAGGGTAAATACAATCAGAGCAGCAATATAATATGAAGAGGATTGTTGCTCATTCGTACCCAGCTCCAGCATAACATATCTTATTGTGAAAGACCATACGCCGATCTGTGCTCCGACATAGAAAAACTGGGCTATAACCCCGCTGGTATACCTGGAATTCCTTAATAGCCTGCCAATGCTCCCTTTCACGTTAACACCCGACCCCGGATCCGATGCTTTTGGCATCCTGGTAAAGGCAATAATCAGCCACACAAGCAACAAAAACAATGCAACCCCCACATATGGCCCCATCATTGCATTCAGCTCCTGTGACCGGATAAGAGTCAGCTCCTGATCGGTCATCATAGCCCTTTCATCTGCCCCAGCGTGGTTAAGATGTGAAAGGATAAAAAATTTACTTATTACAACACCTGAAATAGAGCCTATCGGATTGAAGGATTGTGCCAGATTAAGCCTGCGTGTTCCGGTTTCCTCATCACCCATTGCGATGATATAAGGATTGGCAGTTGTTTCAAGAACAGAAAGTCCGCCGGCAAGAATAAACAGGGCACCCAGAAAAT
Organism: Bacteroidales bacterium; assembly: GCA_007123885.1. Lineage (GTDB taxonomy): Bacteria > Bacteroidota > Bacteroidia > Bacteroidales > PUMT01 > PXAP01. Next base: position 3,785 of record SLGC01000272.1, read on the forward strand.
GTCCGTAGACCATTGTGTTACTGGCCGGATAGAAAAGCAGTCCACCGGTTATGAACATTCCCAGACCAAGAAGGATGCCGGCCTTATAGGTAAATCTTTTTATGAATATAGCTGCCGGCAGTGCAAGACAAAAATAGGATCCGTAAAATGCCAGCTGTATCCAGGATGTCTGGAAATCGGACATGCTCATTATTCTTCTGAAAGCTGCAAGCAGAGTATCTGTCATATTATTTGCAAAGCCCCACATAAAAAAAAGCGAGGTAACAAGAATAAACGGTAACAGCGGTGTTGATTTTCTCATACGAATTATCTCGTTATTTTATTTACAGATAATTATCAGTGTGTCCGGGAAAAATACCATTAAAAGGATAAATTTTGCCCTTTTTTTACTTGTATAAAGGGCCGAAGTTATTGCAGGCCCTGTAATCAGCGCCTTCCTGATCCATGCCAAATGCTGTCCATGCAGAAGGGCGAAAAATCCTGCCGGCAGGAACATTATGCATGCAAACAGGAATACGGAGCATAGATGCCAGACTAATAAGATCGGCACCTGTATGACCGTATGAAAATGATCCATGATTGGCTCCCCAGCTTGCCATTACAGAATAGACGTCGGTAAAAGGACCTGTGCCTGTAAGATTGGGAACAAACCAGGTTGTAGGCCATGTAGGATCGGTACGCTTATTCAGAATTTCATGGACCTTCCCGGGCAGTTCGGCGGTATATCCTTCTGCCAGCTGCAGTACCGGTCCAAGTCCCCCGATAATATTAATCCTGGAAAGAGTTACAGGCATACCGCCCCTGGTAAGGAATGTTGATGAAAAACCACCGCCTCTGAAATATTCCGTTGTTGCCGGCCCCCAGGTGGTATTCTTAAGGCAAAGGTCAGCCTCCTCTTCTGTTACTTCCCACCATGGCTTTATTGCAGGTTTACCGTCAATACTCTGAATGCCGGTCCCGTCAAGTGCCGATGGCCCGGAATTTATCAGATGAATAAAACCGTTTGATGCAATCCCTTCCGGGGAAATACCAGTAACCCGTTTAACAGCATCAGGACTCCAGTAAGTCCTTACATCTGAGAATATCTGGGCACTACCTGTGAGCAGATGTCCGAACAGCATGGCAACACCATTGAGGCTGTCATTTTCTGTTGCCACCATGTATGGCTGCCTGATACCGTTCCAGTCGAAAGAAGAACAAAGTATAGCCTCCATGAAGTCGCCGTTTGGAAAATGATCAGTCCATTGACGCTGTCCCTGGAAACCGGCGGCAAGTGCATTATGCCCGAGAGACTCTTCATCAAACCCGGCTTGCTCAAGACGTTTGTTCCCGACCATCAGATCACGTGCAATAAGGGTCATTTTTACCACGAATTCCCAATCCTTATGTTTTTGTTCTGCTGACCTCTTCTTGTCCGGGGGATTCATATCTGTTCCTTCACTGCAATTTTTCCGTACCCAGTCAAGGGCTTTATCAAATTCTGCTTTATCAAAAATATTTTCGTTGATCCGTCGGATAAATTCAGACATATCGACGTATTCTGTACGCATACCCAGATATTGCTGGAAAAATCCTGCATCAACTATTGAGCCGGCTATCCCCATGGACACGGAACCCATGGAAAGGTAAGAAGTGCCCTTCATGGTAGCAACAGCCAGACCTCCCCTGACAAACCGCAGGATCTTCCCGCTGACATCTTCAGGAATCGTACTGTCATCACTGTCCTGCACATCCCGCCCGTAAATGCCGAATGCCGGCAGACCTTTCTGGTTATGAGCCGCCAGTACGGCAGCCAGATATACCGCACCGGGTCTTTCTGTTCCATTGAAGCCCCATACTGCTTTTGGAATAAGGGGATCCATATCCATAGTTTCGCTGCCATAGCACCAGCAGGGTGTTACGGTCAATGAAACCTCGACTCCGCTGCGGGAGAATTTATCCGCACATAATGCAGCCTCGGCAACACCTCCTATACATGTATCTGCAATCACACATTCCACTTTTTCGCCACTTGAATGCCGCAGGTTGTTTTCTATGAGACTGGCCGCCCTTCTGGCCATATCCATGGTTTGTTTTTCAAGAGATTCCCTGACACCCTTTCGTCGTCCGTCAATAGCCGGTCGTATGCCAACTTTTGGTAAATTGCCAATTAATCTGTTAACCTTTCCGGATTCCATATTTAATTATTTTTTTATTGATGCCGGAAAGATAAAAAAATTACCTGAAAACCAATGGTTTTTAAACATCAATTACACCTTTGCCGGGCTTTACGCTAAAGCAATTTACTCATTGTAAATAAAAAAAACCGGGAAGCCCGGTTTAAGAATTTTGGCTTTGGGGATTTATGGTATAAATTTAGCTAAACCGGTATCCGGAATTAACTGAATGATCAACCGAATCCCATCATCTTTCTGATCTTGAAAATGGCCAGCTGTTCGTATGCTTTTTCAATATCGTACTCAACATTTAATGAGATCCCTTTATAATGCCTTTCGCCGGGAATATTTGCAGCCGGGCGTGTACGTCTTTGCAGCAGGTAATCTATCTTATTCTCTTCGTCAATAATCAGCTTATCCAGTGTTTCCATGTTGCCAGGATCATTTATGGTTTTAACGGGAACTTATCAATTTAAAATTATGTTATTTTGTTTTCCTGAATATAAGACGACCGGATTTTGGTTTTGTTACAAAAATCGAAAAAATATTGCCCTGGAAAAAAGTATATGCTCCCTTCGCGATCAATGGTGTATTTTTTGGCCAAACATTTGTAATTTCGTCTTGAAACAGCAAAAATTCGAGGAAGAATGGAACAAACATCAATCATAGTGGCCGGAGGATCGGGCAAAAGGATGAATACCGGAATACCCAAGCAGTTTCTTTTGCTTAACGGGATTCCTGTTTTAATGAGAACTATTAATGCATTTAACCGGTATAATCCGGAAATGAAGTTAATTGTCGCTCTTCCCGCAGAGCAGATGAGATACTGGAAAACCTTGTGTAAGACTCATAATTTTTCAGTTCCTCATATTGTTACAGAAGGTGGTGAAACAAGATACCATTCCGTAAAAAACGCGATGGATCAGGTATCCTCGGGTTGCCTTGTGGCAGTTCATGACGGTGTAAGACCACTGATCAGTAATGCGCTTATACAGACTTGTTTCGACACAGCCGCAATTCTTGGAAATGCCATTCCGGCCGTCGAACTTTCTGAATCAATACGGAAGGTAAAAGGCAAAACCAGCACCACTGCTGACCGTTCCAGGTTCGTGCTGGTGCAAACCCCGCAGGTATTCACATCAGAAGTGCTCATTGAAGCTTTCAGGCAGCCCTATAAAAGTCTGTTCACTGATGAAGCAAACCTGGTTGAAGCAGCCGGGCATGCTATACATCTGGTAAGCGGACAACAGGAAAATATTAAGATCACAACTATGGTAGATATGTATTTTGCATCGGCTATTCTGGAAAACATCAATAGTTTTTAAATAATTTAAGCGCCGGTTTCCCAAATCATACAGCAGGCTTCTCCCAAATCATCCCATAGTTTCCCCAAAAAGCATCGCAGCTCCCTCAACTCCCTTACAGGTTTTCAGCAGAATCTGATTTTCCGGCTTTGAACCGATCGGGATGTCCGGGTTTTTCGCGATAATCGATGATTCATGTTGATATGTGAGAAGTTGATGTTAAGAATAATATTTTTTAACTTAGCCGCATAATCAGTGACAATAAAAAGCTTCAGGTGAGACAGGTTTTCTCTCATATTGTGCTTGTACTGCTCTCTGCACTTTTCATAAGCTTTTCGGCAGGGATATATATGACTATCCACTACTGCAGTCAGGAGGATATAACAGGTGTATTCTTCTTTGTTCCCCTTTCTGAAGAGCCCTGTGAACATCATCATAAAGATCATTCCGGATGTCACCCTTCCCCATATAACAAACAGGATCATTATCCTGGCAATAATTGCGGGCATGCCCTTTGCACTAGCCAAAATGAAGATGATCCCGAAGATCCAGGTCCGCTAAAGGCAACAGACTATCCTGAATGTTGTTCTGATACTGTTTTATTTATCACCCTGGAGGAAGACTACGTTAAGGCAGAGCCTTTTGAAATTGATCTCCCTGGCACCCTTGTTCTTTTTGTTTCTTATAAAAACCTGCCGGAAGAGGCAGTTAACACGAATACCCTTCTGGCATCTTCAATTAAAAAACATCCACCCGGACAACTCTACGGCAAACATCTTGTTTATCTGAACAGGCAACTTCTTTTATGAACATTTCCCGCTCCTCCCTGCCCTGCATTTGATTAAATGCAGCACATTTCCATATTCTTAAATCCCGTTAACTGAACAATTATGTTTAAAAATATATTATCATTTTTAGTAGTTGCCCTTCTGGTTGTTCCCTGCCTGCATGCACATGAGCATCTTAAAGGTACTATAAGTGCCATGGTTGAATCCGACGGGAAAAAGGAAGTGCTGTCACTTCCATACGCCTCCCTTCACTGGGCCGGCACGACCCATGGGGGAACAAGCGACGAAAACGGCCATTTTGACCTCCATAAGCCCAATACAACTGAGATCCTCCACCTTGTTGTAAGCTACACAGGGTACCAGGCCGATACTATTCCTGTTGCTCCCGGGGAGACCCATATGGATATAGTCCTTTCCCAAACCCTCCAGCTGGAAGAGGTAACCGTTCGGCGCAGGATGGGTGGAAGCTTTATCTCATTAAGGGAACCGGCCAAGACAGAGGTTATAACAACTCATGGTCTTCAGGCCCTGGCCTGTTGCAACCTGTCAGAAAGCTTTGAAAACAGTGCAACGGTTGATGTTGGTTTTTCAGATGCCGTAACAGGTGCCAAACGGATACAGATGCTTGGTCTTGCAGGAGCCTATTCACAGTTGATGTTCGAAAATTTGCCCGGTATAAGGGGATTGTCATCCGGCTACGGACTCACCTACATTCCGGGTACATGGATGGAATCGATACAAATATCCAAGGGAAGTTCATCGGTATTGAACGGATATGAATCCACCACCGGACAGATCAATATTGAATACAAAAAACCCCAAAGATCAGAAGCTTTATTTATGAATCTTTTTGCCAGTTCCGAAGGGCGGCTGGAGGCAAATATGAATTCCGCCTTCGATGTTGGTGAATCATGGACAACCATGATCCTTGGTCATGCTTCCACCCAGCAGATGAAGATAGATCATAACGGCAATTCCTTTCTTGACGTTCCCCTTGGAACCCAGATAAACCTGATGAACCGCTGGAACCACGAGGTGGAACACAAAAGGCATGTGCAGTTTGGATTAAATGTTCTGAATGACAGCAGGTACGGGGGACAAACTTTTTTTGACCGTAATGCCGACAGGGGAACGACGAACGCTTATGGGACAGGAATTAATTCCACAAGACTTCAAGGCTTCATTAAAGCAGGTTTTAATCTTCCGAATACCGTGAGTTCAAGCATCGGTTTTATGGGAGTGGGAACCCTGTATGACCAGGAATCCTATTACGGGCTGAACATCTACGACGGTCA
>SLGC01000314.1 GCA_007123885.1 Bacteroidales bacterium
GATTTTGCAGGATTTGATCCCGATGAAGTGATGGAAATTTTTAAAATTAATTTCCTGGCAGCCGGAGCTGTTATTCAGCATTTACTTTCGCTCATGGGAGGGGAAAAGATGTCACATATAGTAACAATTGGCAGTATGGGAGGTGTTCAGGGAAGTGTAAAATTCCCCGGATTATCCTATTATAGTGCAAGCAAAGCAGCCCTGGCGACTTTGAGCGAATGTTTAGCAGAAGAATTGAGCGGGAGAAATATCAGGGTCAATTGTCTGGCACTGGGTTCTGCACAAACGGAAATGTTTAAGGAAGCTTTTCCGGAACACAGAGCCCCTCTTTCAGCTTCCGAAATGGCCTCCTTCATTTGCAATTTCATGACCGAGGGACATAAATACTTCAATGGCAAGATCATTCCCGTATCATCTTCCACACCCTGATCAACAATTTTTTATATAAGTGCCATAAAACCCACAAGTCTTTTTAGCTTGTGGGATGTAGTCCGAAGCCCATTAGTCTTTAGCTCCGGGTAGTTCACTTATATATTTTAGGCTTTATTTTACCGGTAAGTACCACCAGAGCATTCATCGCCAGTGCTTTCATTTCATCTTCACCGGGATAAACAACTACAGGGGCAATGAAGGAAATCATATCTTTTACGAAGTTAACAAGCATCGGGTTGTGAGCTATCCCCCCGGTAAGTAATATGGCATCCACTTTTCCTTTCAGAACAGCAGCCATTGCCCCTATCTCCTTACCGATCTGATAAGACATAGCATTCTGTATCAATATCGCTTTCGGATCTCCGTCTCTCGCACGTAATTCGATTTCGTAGGCATCGTTGGTATTGAAATAGGCCATGTATCCCCCGCCCCCGGTTATCATTTTTTTTACATCCTCAAGGCTGTACAGGTTGTTGTAACATATTTTTACTAGGCATCCGGCTGGTAAAGTACCACTGCGTTCCGGTGCAAAAGGGCCTTCACCGTCAAGGGCATTGTTTACATCGATCACCCTTCCCTTGCAATGAGCTCCTACTGAAATTCCCCCTCCCAGGTGAGCAATTATCAAATTCAGTTCATTATATTTCCGGTTTATCGAATCGGCATGTATTCTGCCAATAGCCTTATGGTTCAGGGCATGGAAGATTGATCGCCGTTCAAACAACGGATGCCCTGTTACTCTTGCTACATCCTGAAGTTCGTCAACTACCACAGGATCGGCAATAAAAGCACGCACCCCGGGAATTGATGAGGCAATATCATGAGCAATAAGGCCGCCAAGGTTACTGGCATGCTCGCCCAGGATACCCTTACGAAGGTCACCCAGCATTGCCTTATTAACTTCATATACCCCTGAAGGTATAGGTTTTACAAGTCCTCCCCGGCCGATGACGGCATTCAGCCTGTTAATATTTATTCCTGCTTCCTTGAGTTCATCGATAATGAATTTCTTCCTGAACTCATATTGATCAGTAATGCTGTTAAATGTCTGAAGATCGGAAACAGAATGTTTTATATTTTTAAGAAATGCTGATTTGGTATTATTATAGATGGCTATTTTGGTCGAGGTCGACCCGGGATTGATTGCCAGTATCCTAATATCTTCCATCAGATTATATTTTCCAGGCCTTTTCAGCCTTCCTTATGCAAGCAAATTGCAAGTGCAATGGAATTAAGTTTTGTTTGTGCATTATCGCTTCTTGATGATAACACTGCCGGCACTTTTGCTCCCGCAATTATGGCAGCCCGCTTCACACCGGCATACATAACATTGGTTTTGTAAAAAATATTCCCTGATTCAATATTCGGGAAAAGAAGGCAGTCAGGGTCTCCCGTCACTTCGCTTTTTATCCCTTTTATTTCCGCAGCATCCTTATTAAAGCAGAGATCTAATGATAAGGGTCCGTCAACCACAGCCTTTTCCAGTTGATTTCTTTCAGCCATTTTGCATATTATGGCTGCATCAGTACAGGCGGGAATGGCAGGCAATACCTGATCCGTTGCTGCAATTATTGCCACCTTTGGCAGGTCAATACCCAGAGAATGTGCAGTTCTTATGAGATAATTTACAATTGCAGCCTTTTGGCGGATGTCAGGCTGCGGAATTATTGCCACATCACCCAGTATGATAAGTTTATTATAAACCGGGATTTCCATTACAGTAACGTGACTCAGTACCGAACCCGGACTAATCAGTCCCCGCTCCTTGTCAATCATAGCTTTTATGAACTTGTCGGTGCTGATAGTTCCCTTCATAATAATGCCGCCCGGACGATCATTTATCAGTTCAACTGATTTAAATGCTGCAGTGTAATCGTCGTTCACATTAACAATGACAAATTTTCGGGGATTGATTGACAGGGTCCTGCAAATACCTGTAATAACATTCTCATCGCCTACCAGTGTAGCTTCAACAAGGTTCATGTCCACCGCCTTTGAAACAGCTTCAACCGTATGTTCATCAACGGCCCATGATGCAACCAGGTGCTGTTTCGGTCTTTGTTTTACAAGATCGAAAATCTGGTCAATTTTTGTAAGGTACATCTATTTTGATTATTATACCGTATTAAAAACAGATGCCAAAATAAAAAAATTTTGACATCTGCAGGATTAGTGTTCAGAGGACAGCAATATATTAAAAAGTAACAGGCTATCAGGGAATTTTGCATTTAAGCGACCCTGACATGCAAAGCCGTTATCAATTTCCGATTTCAGGTATAATTGTCTTTTCATTTTGTGGAAAGCATGGGATCCATTATACACGTTGATAAATTCTACCGGTTAACCTGGTTTTCGCGCATTAGTACCTCCGAGCCCATTTCCTGGATAATTCTTTGGGTATCCTCGGCAATAACAAGTTCTTCATCAGTTGTAACAGTCATTATTATGCCTTTCGATGATTTTGTGCTAATTACTTTTGTCGCCTCCCGTAAACCTGTATTTATGTTATCATCCAGCTCCAGGCCAAGGAATTCAAGTCCCTGTGACACTCCCCTGCGGGTGGTATCGGCATTTTCTCCTATTCCTCCGGTAAAAATCAGTATATCGACACCTCCAAGAACGGCCGCATAGGCACCAATATACTTCTTAACCCTGTAATCGTACATTTTCAACCCGAGTATTGCCCTTTCATTTCCTTTTTCCGCTTCCAGCTCTATTTCTCTCATATCGGAGGAAATTCCGGTTATACCCAACATTCCGCTTTGCCTGTTTATTATGATGTTGACCGAGTTCAGCCCTATATCTTCCTTATCCAGTATATAGGTCAGCACACCAAGGTCGAGATCACCGGTCCGCGTCCCCATAATCAAACCTTCCACAGGAGTAAATCCCATGGATGTATCGACCGACTTTCCGTTCTTGATAGCAGCAACAGAAGCTCCATTACCCAAATGGCAGGAAATTATCTTTTGCTTTTTGATATCCACACCAAGAAAATCACATGCCTTTTTTGCCACAAAACGATGGCTTGTTCCGTGGTAACCATAACGTCTTATGCCGTATTTGGTATACAGGGAATAGGGTATCCCGTACATGTATGCATAATCAGGCATGGACTGATGGAAAGATGTATCAAAAACAGCAACCTGTTTTATACCGGGAATAAGAGAACTCATAGCAACTATTCCTTTGATATTGGCAGGATTATGCAATGGGGCAAGATCACAATATTTTTCAATTTCACTGAATACCGTTTTATCTATGAATACGCTGTCGGTAAATTTTTCCCCTCCCTGAACAACTCTGTGTCCAACAGCTTCAATCTCATCAAGGCTCCTGATGCATCCGTGTTTCTGGCTGGTCATGACTCCCAGTATATATTCAATGCCGATCTGATGATCCAGGATCTCCCCTTCAAATCTTCTTTTTTCGCCCGACTGCTTTTCAAGTTTCATGAATGAACCTTTAAGCCCTATTTTTTCAACTACTCCCTTGGCCAGCACTTCTTTGCTTTCCATATTAAAAAGCTGGTACTTGATTGATGAGCTTCCGCAGTTCAAAACCATTATCTTCATTTGGGGTATCTTTAAATTTTGTTTATAAAAAGTAATTAATACACACGTTCAGTAAGTGTTTTGCTTAACAAAGTATTGGGCTTAATCCTGTTGCCGTTGGCATCATATTCATAGAATCCCTTGCCGGTCTTCCTGCCAAGCTGGTTTGCTCTTACAAGCTTTTTTATGATGGGATTGGCCTTATAGCGTATATCTCCGAATTCTCCATAAAGGTTGTTCATATAACGAAGAACACGGTCGAGCCCTATCTTGTCGGCCATTTCAAAAGGACCCTGTTTGCTTTGCAGACTGCTGCTGAGGGTAAGGTCAATATCTGTCAGTGTTGCTACATTTTCAACATATATCTGGCATGCTTCGTTTATTATCACGGTCAGCAGCCTTACGCTTATTAATCCGGGCGACTCGTCAACAGGTATGACCACTTTGCTGAGCAGTTTTCCGAAGGTAAGAACCCTGTTATAGGCTTCATCAGAAGTATTAAGTCCCCGGGCTACCTCCAGAATGCCTGAATCGGGAGATATGGGAGAAAAGTGCAGACTTACGCACCGTTCGTTGTGTTCCAGCTCTGATGACAGCTCTGTAATGGCAAGGGTAGTTGAATTTGTAGCTATTATTGTTTCCGGACGGACATGCTGCTCGATTAACTTAAAAACTTCTTTTCTGATACCTACACTATGCTCCCTTGACTTTGAGAGAATAGCTTCGATAACAAGGTCGCAATCAGCCAGATCTTCATAATCAAGAGTGCCCCTTATTCTTGACAGGATGCCTCTTTTTTCAGCAGGGGTCATGCCCCACCGCTGGATCATAAGATCAAGGTGACATTCAATCAATTCCATAGCCTGCTTGATCAGTCTCTCAGATAATTCGATAAAAACAATCTCTATTCCGCGGCAACTGATTATCCGGGCTATTGCCTGACCAACGCTTCCACAGCCTACCATACCAACTTTGGAAAACAGGGTCTTTGGTCTGTCTTTTTTGCTTAAACCATATTGTTCGATAGGTTCAGTTTTTTTATCGGCCATTTTATAAGTATTTAAAATTTTATTGTGATTCTTCAGAAGCCTGACTGGCAGTAATAGCAACCAGATTTACAATATCGCTTACGGAACATCCCCGGGAAAGATCGTTTACAGGAGCGGCCATTCCCTGCAGTATAGGTCCGACAGCCTCTGCATGTGCAAGCCGCTGTACGAGTTTATATGCAATATTGCCGCTTTCAAGATCGGGGAAAATCAGAACATTTGCATTGCCTGCTATTGGGCTCCCGGGAGCCTTGCTTTGCCCGATTTTTTCGATTAATGCGGCATCAGCCTGAAGTTCCCCGTCAATTTGCAGATCCGGAGCCATTTCCCTGGCAATGCGTGTTGCATTTACAACTTTATCAACTTTCGGATGTTTCGCACTTCCTTTGGTACTGAAACTAAGCATGGCTATCCTTGGCTCAATTCCGGCAATCGACATGGTTGTCCCTGCAGTTGCCACAGCAATTTCAGCAAGCTCCTTTTCTGTAGGATCCGGGTGTACGGCACAATCAGCAAATACCAGAATCCCATCCTGACCAAATTGCTCATCTTTTAGTATCATAATAAAAGCACCTGATACCACACTAATTCCAGGTCTGGTTTTCACATATTGAAATGCAGGACGAAGTACATCGCCAGTAGAATTCATGGCACCTGCAACTTCGCCGTCGGCATCACCGGCTTTAACCATCAGTGCAGCCAGATAAAGAGGGTCTTTAATGAGCTTTTCAGCCTCTTCCCTGGTCAGTCCTTTATTCTCCCTGATCTTCACCATCAGATCAACATACCTGCTTTCGTCAGGGTTATCAACCGGATCTATTATAATTGCTTTTTCAATATTGGCCAGGCCGAGTGTTTGTGCCTCAGCCAGTAATTTTTGCTTATTGCCCAGCAGAATAATGCTTGCAATTCCTTCTTTTATCAGCAGGTCTGCTGCCCGCAGGGTTCTCTCTTCTGCTGCCTCCGGCAGAACAACGCGCTTATTATGATGTTTTGCGTTTGATTTTATGTGACTTAACAGATCCATCCAGATAAAGGTTTAGAAAAATATTCAGGGTCCTTTGTAAAATTAGGTAAATTTGACTTTTTTTGATGAAAGTTTTAATGATATTCGTCACTCTTTTAAATATCCGTTCTGTGCAGGCAAATTACGGCATCAAAGCCGGCATCAGATTTCAATTGTAAGTCCATCATATGCCATCCTGATATTCGGAGGTAATTCATCCTGTACTTCCTTATGCAGCCCCATCTGGTGACTTATATGGGTAATATATCCTCTTCGGGGACTGAATTCGTTTATGAGCCTGACAGCCTCCGATAAGGAAAAATGAGAAATATGTTTTTGTTTTCTCAGGGCATTTACAACCAGATACCTGCTGCCGATTATCTTTTCTTTTTCCTCCTCTTGAATATAATTTTCATCAGTGATATAGGTGAAATCTTCGATCCTGAAGCCCAGTACAGGCAACCTGTAATGAAATGCCCTTATGGGAAGGACTTTTATTCCGCAGACAGTGAAGGTTGTATTTTCTATGGTGTTCAACTTTATCCGGGGTACACCCGGATACTTGTTTTCCGCAAAGATATAGCTGAATTCGCGTTTGATGGAAGGTATAACACGTTCTTCCAGGTACAGGTCAACCTCACGCTGGTTAACAAAATTGAAAGCCCTGACATCATCCAGTCCGGCTATATGGTCTTTATGATCATGTGTGTACAGTATCGCATCCAGTTTTGTCACTTCTTCTCTCAGCATCTGCTGCCTGAAATCCGGTCCGGTATCTATAACCAACACCCTGCCATTGGTTTCAATCATTACAGACGTCCGCAATCTTTTATCCTTCTTGTCCTGAGATATGCAAACAGGGCAGGGACATGCAATAACCGGAACTCCTTGTGATGTGCCTGTTCCCAAAAATGTAATTTTCAACTTTATTCTTTTAATCTTCAAAATTAATTAAAATATCCTTTAAAACCGGCCGGATTTATTTATAACATATTTAATCCGGATCTCTTTTATCACCCTTATTTCACCCTTATTCCGGTTTGTTCCTTATAAATGATCATTTTGATTAATTTTACCGGATATAATAAATTTAAATACAAGTAATTTTCCAGATGATGTATGGGAACCTATATCTGATCCCAACCCTGCTGGGCGACTCATTGCCACAAGATGTTTTGCCAGGTTCAGTTTTCAGAATAATTAACCGGCTGGATTATTATATTGCAGAGGAGGTGAGATCGGCAAGGAGATTTTTGAAGAAAGCCGGATCACCAATGAAAATTGATGATATCACATTTTTTCAGCTTGACAAATATACCGGGGAGGATGAATTAGCAGGCTTTCTGGATCCTGCGATATCAGGCCATGATATTGGATTACTTTCGGAAGCAGGACTTCCATGTGTAGCAGATCCGGGTGCAAAAATCACTATCATGGCCCACAGGCGGGGGATCAGGGTTATTCCTCTGAGCGGACCTTCTTCAATTATGCTTGCCCTGATGGCATCCGGATTGAATGGTCAGGTTTTTGCGTTCCATGGTTATTTGCCCGTAAAAGAAAATGAAAGGATCAAGGCTCTGAAAAACCTTGAACTGGAATCTTCCCTGAAAGGGCAGTCGCAGATATTCATGGAAACTCCCTACCGGAACTGTCGGATGTTTGATACATTGATGATAGCCTGCCGTCAGTCGACGTTACTTTGTATTGCCTGTGACCTGACTCTTGAATCAGAATTTATTTCAACAAAAACCATAGATCAATGGAAAAAAAACAAGCCGGACTTGCACAAACGTCCGGCTATATTTATTCTGCAAAGCTAAAGTCTCAGAAAGGTCCGTCTCTGATCTCCAAAAGCTCAAGATCAAAAACAAGGGGTGTATAACCGGGTATATTGCTCTGTCCCAGAATACCGTATGCCAGGGATGACGGAATTAAAACACGTGATTTCCCTCCGGTCTTCATCAGTTTTACAGCCTCTTCAAAACCAACGATGGTACTCGCCTCGCCCAGAACAAAATTAAAAGGTGTTCCACTTGTTTTGGTATCGAATATCCGTCCATCAGTCAATCTTCCCGTATAATAAATGTCTACACTTTTGGCTTCATCAGGGTAATCTTCTCCTGACCCGGCTTCGAGTTCAATATAATAAAATTCAAAAATATCGAATTCCTTTGTTTCCACTGACAAATGAGTTGAATCAGTATACTGGGCCAAATATTCATCGATCATCTGTTTTTCGTAAATAACCGGGTCCTTTATTACACGGACCAGTTCAATATCGTAGATGAGAGTTGAATATGGAGGAATCAGATTTGTGCCATGTCTACCATAAGCCAGGTGAGATGGAATTATCAAAGTAGCCTTTTCGCCCTCCTTCATCAACTTCAGACCATCCCTTACCCCTGCCAGTCCAAGGGTGCTAAGTTCGATGCGACGGTCGCCATAAAGAACGGAAGAAGAAAACAGTCCGTTAGTGCGTGCAATATCTTCATCTGTAGAATCAAAAATCCGGTTATTGATCAATTTTGCAGTGTAACGGATAGTTGTCCAGTCACTCGCTTCCGGATGTGTACCGGTGCCTCCTCCTTCAGAAATAAAATACAAGCCACTGCTTTGCGGCTCTACCTCAATATTGTTTGCTTCAATATATTGCTTAAGCAGGCGCATCTCCTTCTCCTTCAGAATATCGCTATCGTCATCACAGGAGGCCATGAATAATGTTAATGCAGTTAACAATATAATCCTCACATCAAAACTCTCCATCACAAATCTGTTTGGTTGTTGATAAATTAAATGTATATTACTGAATACTAACTATTTCAATGTCAAAAATCACGGTAGAATATGGTGGTATGACTCCATTGGAAGAACCCGATGAACCATAACCTTTATCCCATGGAATGATCAATCTGGCCTTTCCGCCCTGACGCATCATTTTCACACCTTCAATAAACCCCGGTATAATAGACGATGTATTCATTTGTATTACCAGCGGTTTATCGCTTTCACTCTCGTCAAAAACTCTTCCATCCAGAAACAATCCTTTATAATGCAATGTAACGGATTGATTATCTGCCGGAATATCACCAGTGCCCTGAACTTCCTCGATAAAGTACAACCCTGATCCTGTTGGCTCTGCTGTTATCTGATTTTGTTCGATGAAAGCATCCAGCAGCTCCTGTTCGTGAGAGACCGGATCGGATATTACATCGAGAAGCTCAACATCATAGATCAATGTTGAATAAGGCGGGATAATTCCATAATCTGTGGCCCCGTAAGCAAGATAGGAAGGTATAATGATCCTGGATTTTCCACCCTCCTTCACCAATGTGAGACCTTCCCTAAGACCGGGGAAACCAAGGGTTACCAGCAAAAACCTGGTGGGGCCGTAAATCTTGTCATCTCTAAGGATTCCATGAACCACAGCAGAATCCCTGTCACTGGTGTCAAATACCTTTCCATCTACCAGTTTCCCGGTAAACTTTATATTTACATAATCGGATAGCTCAGGAGTTTCGCCATCGGATTCTTCCAGAACTATATGATATAATCCGCTATTTGTTGGCTCGAGGTTTGAATATCCCATTTTCTCAAGATACTTCTGGAGCTTGATCCGCTCCTCTTCAGCTCCTTCATCTTCATAACTGCAGCCATTTAGAAGGGTAATCATGAAAAAGAAAACAAGGAAAAGAGATGATACAATTTTTGTTTTATTCATAGATAGTTGGATTAAGATATTTTGGTGTTGACCGTTTTGAAGGACGGTTACCTTTTATCATGATCACTGATTAGCGTGGAACGTTGCAACCAGGTGCTAAAATATTTAAACAACAAATACTATATATTTATTGTTACCTGACCCTTAAAACCTCCACTTCAAAAATCAATGATGTATAAGGGGGTATGATACCACCCGATGATCCCTGCCGCCCGAATGCCAGCTCAGAAGGCAAAAGTATCAGTGATTTCTCACCTTCACGCATATTTCCTATTGCTATTTCAAGGCCGGCAATTAATTGCATCTCTTCCCCGTATATAAATTGGAATGGCTCATCACGATTCCGGGTAGAGTCAAAATATCTGCCGTATAAAAACCTTCCTTCATAGTGAACATCAACGGTATCTCCGGCTTCAACCTTTTTACCGGTTCCATCTTCAATAATAACCCTGTAAAATCCTTTGATATCCGGTTCTGCATCTGGTTTTTCTTCCTGCATAAATTGGTGAAGCCTGGTTTTTTCATACCGGCCCAGATCTTCTATCCAGGCAAGGAAAGCCTCCTTTTCATTTTGATATTCCTTTTCTGACTGAATCTCTATCATATTGACAGAGATAAGAATATCATCAGTGTCGCTGAAAAAGCCGGGGGGATTTATCCCAAGGGTTACTAGAAAAAAATCATATGCTTTAATTATAAAATCGGCCTGATCGCCGGCATTCATCATCATGAAGCATTCTTCAACAGATCCTCTGTATGATGGATCATCAAGCCTGAATTTCCTTCTTTCTGAAAAAAAAACTGAATCGTTCACGGTGCTGTACTTCAAATCTACGGTAATATAATCGCCGGATGAAGGAGACGGTCCGCCGTTGCCTATAACATTCAACCTGTAATGAATTCCCGATGTTGTCCTGCTGAATCCAGGGTATTCCGTATCCACATTGCAGGAAGTGAATAAAAAAATCCATAAGCAAAGTATTGCCGCAGCCGATTGACGAACTATAATTAAAGTACCTGTCCGGCGTATATTCATGTGTCTCAATAGATGATTTTTATGCTAACTGCCGTTTCCGGAAACATTGACAACATTTACTTCGTAAATCAGCACCGCCCTTGGCGGGATTCTGTTCTGGTCGCCGATAAGGCCATGACCCAGGAATGGAGGAAGAATGAATCTTGCCCTGTCTCCTTCTCTTAATAATAGTATACCTTCTTCAAGTCCTGCTTCAACACCTCCCTGTCCTGCCCTGAAGGTTTTTGGTCCGTCTTCCCCTGAGCTATAGCATACTCTTCCATCCAGCAGACTCAGGGTATATTCAAGGGTAATCAGACTGCCTTTTTTTATAGCGGGTCCGTTACCTTTTTCGTATATCTCGTATCCGAGTCCTGTTTCGCTGAATTCCAGATTCCAGCCCCTTCTTTTTGCATATGCATTGACAAGGTCCATATCCCTGCCTACCAGGAACTGGTTTGCTCTTACCAGGTCATCTTTCTGTACCGCGGGCCGGGCGTTATCGGTTTCCTTTTTACCATTGCCTGCACAGGAAATTGCAATTCCGGTGAAAACCGCAAGGGGAAGCCATATTAAAAGGAGCCACCGGTTCCGGGCTGGTCCTGGAACTGCATCCGCTCTTTTCGCGATGAGATCGTCAGACTGATGGAATTCATTCAGAAGCGACCTCCCTGCAGATTTATAAAAATATATCATTTTAGCCGAAACGTTTTTTTCTTATATATTTTGGCAGCAAAGAAACAAAATTATCAATCGTTTCCTGCAGGCCGAGTTTTGATTCTCCTCCCGAAGCGTTAACATGGCCACCCCCGTCAAAATTATTTTCTGCAAAAATATTGGTATCAAAATTGCCCTTCGAGCGGAATGATAATTTTACATGGTCATCGTTCTCCATAAAAAATGCGGAGAAAACAATTCCTTTTATGGACAGGGGATAATTTACAAATCCTTCTGCATCTCCCCTGATATATTTATAGTTTTTCTTTTCTTCAAGGGTGAGGCTGATATAGGCTGTTTTGTATTCCGGCAGGACAACCATTTTTTTATCCAGGCAATAACCAAGCAGCCTCATCCTGTTTACAGAATAGTTGTCATAAACCATAGAATAGATAAAATCCTTGTCAATACCCCTTTTAAGCAGTTCTGACAGCACCCTGAAAGTTTCGGGGCGGGATGAATTGTAGTTGAAGGAACCGGTATCCGACATCATTCCGGTATAAAGGCAGGTGCCGGAAATATCGTCAATAAGGTCGGGGTTTCCTGTGGTTTCAATGAACCTGAAAATCAGTTCGGCAGTAGAGCTGGCAAGAGTATCTGAAATTACCAGGTCGGCAAAATCAGCCGGATTGGGGTGATGGTCTATAAGTATCTTAAAAGCATTTGATTCGGTTATCAGCTCGCCGGCTTTATCAGCCCTTCCGGGAGAATTGAAATCCAATAGGAATATCACTCCTGCATTTTGAATTGCCCTGGCAGCAGATTTTGATTTGCTGAAGAATAATATATCATCACTTCCGGGAAGCCATTTGAGAAAATCAGGATACTGGTTGGGCATTATAACCACTGCGTCCCTGCCTGTACTTTTCAGATAGTGCCAGAGTGCCAGTGATGAACCCAGGGCATCACCGTCAGGATTTACATGGCTGATTATGACAATTGTGCCGGTATTATCTAGCCGGTCATTAACCAGCTTCTTTAATTCCGGATTGATGATATCATTTATTTTATTTTTAAATACCTTCACTATTTTCCGTTACTGTTATAATCTGCCCTAAAGATGAGATAATATTTCAATCTTTAAATATAAAACAATCTTTTATCCAAATAATGAGTGAACCATGTTTGCGAAATTACGTTTTTTCTCAGGGAAAATTATGCAATTAGATACTATTTACTGATATTTGGTCACCAATATTTACATATTTAAATTTATCATTATGTCTGAAGAACGTACATTAACGATTATCAAGCCACATGCTGTTAAGGCAAAAAAAACCCCAGCCATTATCCAAATGTTCTATGAATCCGGATTTAATATAACTGCTTTGAAAATGATAAGATTATCGCCATATTATGCAGGTAAATTTTATCTGGAACACAAGGGAAAGGAATTCTGTGAAGCTTTGGTTGAAATGATGACTTCCGGCCCTATAGTAGTGGCTATTCTCGAAAAAGAGAATGCTATTACAGATCTGCGGAAGCTGGTGGGAAATACCGATCCATTGAAGGCAGATCCGGGAACAATCCGGAAGCTTTTTGGTAATTCCATAAGAGAAAATGCTGTTCATGCTTCAGATGGGGTAGATAATGCAATCAGGGAATGTGCCTTCTTTTTTTCGGAAATGGAAAGATATTAGCCCATTGATTTCTGGCATCCAAAGGTAATCCCAACTGTCTTATAATTTTCTCATACCGATTGGTGGCAACAATCAGGTACCGATTGGAACAACAATGGGAACACTCTGAACCGCATATGCTGCCTGTCAGATATCACCAACGGAAAAATTTTCAGGATATTTGGGTGAAATATCCCTGTAAAATCTTTTTATTTTGCGCACATCTTCATCAGCATCTACGGAAGGATAAAAAAAATCACCAGTGCCAACAACCTTCTTTTTGTAATCAAAAAAACCAAGCAATACAGGCACATTGGCACCTGTAGCAATCCTGTGAAAACCGGTTTTCCACTGGGTTACTCTTTTCCTGGTTCCTTCCGGCGTCAGTGTCAGTATAAAATTATCACGCATCTTGAATTCCCTGATCATCTGGTCGACAATATCTGTTTTACCCTGGCGGCAGACCGGTATGCCTCCCAAAACCCTTAAAAGAACGCCCAGGGGAAAATAAAAAAGTTCCCTTTTGATCATGATACTGGCTTTTATTCCCGATGATAAATAAAACAACTGACCGATCACATAATCCCAGTTACTCGTGTGAGGTGCTGCCACAACAATATATTTTCGGGCTGCCGGTATCGTACCAGTCATTTTCCAGCCCAATATCCTTAATATTAATCTGCTTATTATGCGAATCACGATGTACTATTTTTGCAGCTACAGGATATGTCTGTAATGTTTTCGATTGAAAATCAGGATTCTATTTCAATCGTTTACTATAATCAACCTGTTAAGGAAATAAACGGAACCGGCGGACAAAAATACTATTTACCGGGTGGGGATGAAGAATCACTGAATCCTTCACGATCCATTTTGCCCCATCCCCTTTTTCCCCTGAGATAATCCCAGTTACCCTTTATTGCCCATACAACCGTGAGAGGATGAAATAAAAAGGGCTCAAGAAAAGCTGTTCCGATCAATTTCAGCACATCCCGCTTTTTTTCATATTTATGGTAGGTCATTTCTTCAAAAAGTATTGCCCAGACCGAAAGTGAAACGGCAAAGGTATACACAAATGCAAAAAGAAGGATCGCAAACGGCCAGTTTGGTGAACCAAAAATGATTAAGAATATAAAAAACACCAGGGCAAAGAATTCAATGATCGGAGCGAGCCATTCAAAAAAGAACCAGTATGGGTATCCAAGCATTCCGAATTTTTTATAACGGGGGTTCAAAAATATCTTCTTGTGCTTAAACAATGTTTCAACTGTTCCCCTGGTCCACCTGTTTCTCTGCCTGCCCAGTACCCGGTGGGTAGAGGGCACTTCTGTCCAGCATAGAGGATCAGGTATATAGATAATCTTGTATTTTTTACCTTGTTCCACCATATATCTTCTCATTCTTACCACCAGTTCCATATCCTCACCAACAGTTGCAGTACTGTAACCACCGCATTTGATGACAGTTTCCCTGTCAAACATTCCAAGAGCACCGGAAATAAGAAGCAGTCCGTCCAGCCTGGACCATGCCATCCTGCCCATAAGGAATGCACGTGTATATTCAAGGACCTGCACCCGGGCCAGAAATCTTTTCGGCAAATGGATCCTCTTTATCCTTCCACCCTGAATATCACATGAATTTGCTATTCTCAGCACCCCGCCTGTTCCTATAACCTTACTATCAGTTTCTTCAAGAAATGGTTTCACCATCTTGAGAAGGGCATCGGGTTCCATAATTGAATCTACATCAATGCTGCATATAAGCTCTTTTCCCGAAACATTTATCCCTGCATTCAGTGCATCGGCCTTACCCCCATTTAGCTTGTCAATAAATGTCAGATTGTGAAATGATCTGTTTTTTGACTTGTAAACTCCCCTGATCCTTTTGCATGGTATCCTGTAATCAAAAAAATAATTAACTTTTTCAAGATCATAAGCCTTTATGACCTTTTCGAGTGAATCATCTGTGCTGCCGTCATTTATTACAATAACTTCAAAATTATTATAATACAGGGATAATAATGCCCTGATGTTTTCCACTATGGTTTTGGATTCATTATAAGCAGGTGCAACTACTGATATTGAGGGTGTAAGAGGTGCGAGTATCAGGGAATTATAATCTACATAACTGTTCTTCCTCAGGTATATCCTCAGGGTAATAGCCGAAAATATAGCAAGCAACACATAGGCTGAAAAAATCATTATTGTAATGATCAACACTATATTACTTAAAAACCAGCCCAGAATATTAAAGATATGCTGCATTTTCAGATTCTTTTGTCAAGTACATGTTTAATAATGATCAGGTAATTCTTGTAATTGGAATGCATTAACTTCTCCAGGGCCTTCTGGCCTGCATCACCAAGATCCCTGATTGCCTTTGCCGCTTCAATCTGCAATTGAACATCATCTTCTTTATCAATTACCATTATCAGGAATTTTAGTGCCGATTCATCCGAAATCTTGTTCAGGGATACAAGAATGGCCAATTGATTTTCATAAATCTCATATTTATAATGATGTTTCAGATAGAAGACTGCCTTTTTGATTTCCAGATCACCCAATACAGATATTGCTGTTTTCCTTATTTCCGGATCATTATTTTCCAGCAATGCAATTACATGGTCGGCTGCCTGCACCTGGCGGAAAACTTTTATCATGTTCAGGGAAAAAATGACAACGGTATTGTTTCCGGAATTAAGCCATTTCTGAAATTCGGGTACTTCAAGATTATGACTTACAATCATTTCGTGAACATTCATCTGTTCCCATTTTGTAAAGGGTCTTTGCAGGTGATCCAAAAAAGCAAACCTGTCAGTATCATTGAGACGGACGAGGGCAAGCTGAGCTTCCATACGAAGGATGCTGTTATTGCTATCCAGGCAGCGAATGATTTCATCATTGGCACTTTTCAGGTTCATAAAAGCAAGTTCACGGAACCCCTTGATCTTGATATGCCACTTTTTGCTTAAAGCTTTTTGCATTGAATCTTTGTCAAGATCGAGCTTATAAAAAAGATCCCGCAGGTTATCTGCATAATTACCGGAAAGATTTATAATAAGATCTTTCATTTCCTCAACGAGTATTCGCCTCTTATAGGTGTTTGCAGCAACTTTATTGATTTTTTCCGGCACATGATTCAGCCCTTCCTCATTGAATAGGTAATCCATCAGCAGGAGCTGGTATTTCTCTTTTAATATCTGCCATACTTTTGCTTCTGTTTCCCTTTGGTTCCTGTGAAAAAGAATGAATCCGAGCAATAAGATCATTGAAATCAGGGAATATACGATTACAATGATCAATACCTTCATAAATATTGAGAAATTTTCAAAATCAAAAACATCTATGAAAATACCATTCCCGGTTTTCACCCTGATCTCATCAAGTATCCTTACGGCTTTTGATGTAGGGTTCAATTCAACGCTATTATGTTTTGCGGAGAAAACATAAGAATTTTGAACAACAAGTAAAATCAAAACAAATATAAGGCGCGAATTCATTTAATGCTGTTAAACCATTTATTGCCTAGACAATAGTACTGGTATTAATAATAAACCCTACAAATAATATCTGAGACCGATACTGAATATCCAGTTTCCCCTGAATCTTCCTGCAATCTCTTCATGTTTATAAAGAAGGCTTCCACGTACAAGATATTCTGTTCCTATCCCTTTGCTGAATTCGGCTCCTGTACTTGCTGATCTGAAATGAATCCTGTCAGTCAGATCTGCCAGTGTTTCATCAGGGGATATGCCATATCCCAGAATTATGCCTGCAAAGTCATCAGCGGTAGAAAAATATTTCCTGGCATTCAGATACCATGAAGCGGATAATCCGTTTTCTTCTGTGAAAATATATGGCCGTAATGAGAACCAGAAATCACTGTAGTATTTAGCCAAAGATCCGGTATAGAACAGAAATACATCATTCCAGTACAACATTCTTATTCCCAGCGATGCCTTAAAACCCCCCGGAAGTTGCCTGAATATTTCAAAAGCACCACGATGCCGGGGAAAAACAGATCCCATTGAGAATGCATAATTTAAAAACAGGTAACCCTCGTCCGGTAAAGACGGATAGGTCTCTATCTCATATTGCAAAGCAGGATATCCGGACATACCGGTTCCATCAAAATAGATATTCCCGAAATTGATCTTCCCTGTAACGGGTCCCATTCCTGTATAATATGAATAACCTGCAGTTCCTATATGCATTCGCCTTGAGTAGGGCTCTTCGAAAAATTCACCGTGATACCCCCCCAGCAGGTAATTGTTCTCACGGTAATAATAAACATCCGGGGTCTTGATCAATTGCCGCAGTTCAAGTGCATCTCTGTTTTCAGGATTGATGTCAAGCAGACGGACAAGAATTTGTTCTGCTTCTTCTTCCGTTTCCAGCAGGTAAAATGCGTATGCTTTATTATAAAGGAATAGTTCATCATCCGGATGACAATCAAGTGCACTTTCAACAGCTTCCAGTGCCCTGTCATAATTTTCACTCCAGGTAAGGGCATCAATCTGTGCAGACAATGCATCATAATGGCAGGGATCTTCAATAATTACCCGGTGTATATATTCCAGCGACAATCCGGATCTTCCATCCCAGGCATATATCCTGCCCAGCAGAACAGAAGCATCATGATAGGATGGATTTCTTTTATGTAATGCCAGGGCGGCAGTAAGGGCATCATCAATATAGCCGGAGAAGGCAAGTTCCCGGGCATGAATGAACAAACTATCATCAGGCATAGAAGAAAACTCTTCAAACTTCTGCGCATTTACAGAAGCACAAAATGACAAAAGGGTTATAAATAATAAATGCCGGAAATATTCATTCATATTCCTGAATTGCCGTCGTGGTTTAACATGCATTTGATTCTCAACAGCAACTGCTGTGGGAAAAAAGGTTTTGTCATATATTCATTAACACCAAGATTCAAAGCCAGTTTCTTGATTTCTGACAAATTCACCCTTGTAAGCATTATAATCGGAAAATTCATTTTAAGTTCATTCCTTACAAGGTGAACCAGCTCGAGTCCGCTGAAATAAGGCATATGCTGATCGGTAATCATCATATCAATCTCGTTGTTTCTCAAAAGCTCTGCTCCTTCTTTACCATCAGCAGCCGTATATACTTCATAACCTTCTTTCCTGAGACTGCATTCCAGCGCCCTGAGTGTGATCATATCATCCTCACAGACAAGTATCTTAATGATTCTGCGGGCAGTTAGCATAGTTGTCATTTATTGCCATTCCCGGAAATTTTGCCGGTTCAATTAATAATAAATTTTTTCCTTCCAGATACAGGGAATAACATTTGCCTTACCACAGCCGTGATATTGCTTATTATTATTCCGGCCTGTAATACTTCGTGGCTTCAGGAATAAATTCCCTGATCTCTCTTATCCTTGCTGCAGAACTGGGATGTGTGCTTAGAAATTCAGGAGGTCCCTGCCCTCCGGACATTTGTTCCATGCGCTGCCAGAATACGAGAGCCTCATGTGGATCATAACCTGCCATTGCCATGAATATCATTCCCAGAAGGTCTGCTTCCCTTTCATGTGCGCGGGAATAAGGCAATAATACCCCTATGGCAGACCCTATCCCATAAGATGCCAGGAACATGTTTCTTGTTTCTTCCGGCTTTTCACTTAATGCGACAGCAAGGGCCATGCCTCCTGTTTGTACAAGCAATTGCTGGCTCATGCGTTCGTTTCCATGTCTGGCAACCACATGAGCTATCTCATGGCCCATCACCACCGCAATACCGGCTTCATTCCTTGTTACGGGAAGTATTCCGGTGTAAAAGGCTATCTTTCCTCCGGGCATTGCCCAGGCATTTGCTATATCATCTTCAATAAGATTAAACTCCCAGTGAAATTCCTGGATCCTTGACTCTAATCCATTTTTTCTCAGGTAATCTTCAACCGCATAGGCAATGCGATTGCCTGTATTGACAAGCATGTCGGTTTGTTGCTGATTGGTGGAAAGTTTATGAGAAGAAAGGAATTCATTATAATTTTGAAGGCCCATGTTGACAAGCATTGACTCGGGAAGGAAAGCCATTTGTCTTCTGCCGGAAACCGGAACAGATTTACATGATACGATATTCAACAGTATTAATGAGATGATAACTGTAACTGAGAACTTTGCTATTTTCATTATTGCCGGGAAAAAGAGTACGATAAACAGCTAAAAATATGAAAATTCTCCGATTCATATTAAATGTATACTTTATTATTTTAAAAATGTTTCAGAAGTGCCTTATTATCAATAATCATATTCCCTGCATTCATCGCAGGTGCAACAACTTATACTCTTTAGCCCAGGCACTTTTTATCCAGGGACCCTGGAATCGGTTTTGTCACTTCATGATGCCCCGGAAAGACATGTGATAAATAGCTTAATCGAACAACCCGATGATTTCTTCTTCGGTAAACAGCTTCAGGGGATTACCTGTGCTGATAAAATTACCTGCAAGATCGGATTTTCTTTGCTGCAAATCGACAATTTTTTCTTCTACTGTTCCCGTTGAAATATACTTGTAGGAAAAAACGGTTTTTCTTTGTCCGATCCTGTGTGCCCGGCTTACAGCCTGTTGTTCCACTGCAGGGTTCCACCAGGGATCAAGTAAAAACACATAATCGGCCGAAGTAAGATTAAGTCCCACTCCACCTGCTTTCAGGGATATAAGGAAAAGCAGGTTATCACTGTTATCCTGAAATTCTGATACCACTCCCTTACGAAGGGATTCCTTAATTTCGCCGGTCAGATACGAATGTTTCCATGACTGTGAATCAAAATAATCCCTGTAAAGGTTCAGGTGCCTCACAAATTGCGAAAATATAAGCACCTTGTGACCCTCAGCCATTAAATTTTCAATATTTCTCAGCACCTCCCCGAATTTTCCGGATTCTTCCCCGGACTGCCCCGCAAGTCCCGGATGGTTTGCAATCAGTCTCAGCCGGGTTAGGCCGCGTAAAATATCGACATTCAAATCTTTTCTGTTTCCTGAACCCAACTTATCCATTATCCTGTTGCGGATTTCAGATTTAACCGATTCATACAGCTTCTGCTGGAAATTACTCATCTCACAATAATGCAACTTTTCGTTCAGATCGGGAAGATCTTTTTCTACATTGTTTTTCGTTCTCCGCAGGATAAAAGGTTCTATCATTTTTTTCAGTAATCTCTTTTTATCCTGGTTCTGAAGCTTTTCTACAGGATGAACAAATTCGTTGATGAAAAACCTTTTTCCGCCAAGCAAACCTTGATTAAGAAAAGACATCTGTGACCACAGATCTATAAGAGAGTTTTCTATCGGTGTACCGGTAAGTATCAGCCTGTGCCTTGCCCTGAGCTGCCTGACAGACCTTGAAATTTTGGAATCGGGATTCTTTATGATCTGGCTTTCATCAAGAATGAGATAAAAAAATTCATAATTTTTCAGGAATTCAAGATCATTCCTTACCACACCGTATGTGGTGAGAACGATATCATAATTTACAAAATTTTCGCAGGAAGAATTCCTGCCTGTTCCGCTGTATCGCATAAAATCTAATCCGGGGGTGAATTTGCGGATCTCATTTTCCCAGTTATGGATCAGCGAAAGCGGCATTACTATCAGTGAAGTGCGCATGGCATGATTCGCTTTTTCTGAATTTTCACTGAAAAGATCCAGTTGCAGTGGATTTTTGCTGATCGCGGGTGAACGGGTTACCGGACATTCTTTCTTAAGCTTCCATAAAAGAGTCAGTGTTTGTATGGTTTTACCAAGTCCCATATCGTCTGCGAGGCAGCCTCCGAGATTATGCCGGTACAGGAAATACATCCAGCTGAAACCGGCACGCTGGTATGGACGAAGGATACCGGAAATTTCCGGGGGGATATCGGGTAATGACAATCTGTCCTTATCGTTAAGCCTGAATATTCCGCCGGCTTTCTCTTTTTCTGTGCCGAACCTTGCTGCTATTGTAAAATGATGCCTGTGAAATTTCAGTGTACCTTCACCGGTTTTGCAATAAACCAGAATATCCGAATATCTGGCAAACCACTCTTCAGGCAGGATTGCTATCTTTCCATCAGGCAGCGTTAATTCTCTTTTGCCTCCAAGCAGGTGGTTTTTCAAATCGACAAATGGTATCCTGAACTGACCGAAAACTGCATATGCATGAATATCAAACCAGTCATTCGATTCGCTAATGCCAAATTCCAGTCTGACAGGACCGGTATAAAAATTATCCCTGAAAAAATCCTGCCTTACATCATAACCTTCCTTTTTAAGCCAGACAGAATTTATACCAAGCCAATTGACCATCTTATAAATAACCGGGTTGCTCATATTGTCACCAGGTTTTTCCCGGTGCCCTGAATAGAAAAAATGCATATCATCAGTCCGCAGGTTTTTTTCAAGAAGCTGATCAATGAAATAATTTTCTTTGTTCCTGTCCCTGATAATTTTTCTAAAAGAGTAAATTCCGTCTTCAACAATCAATTCCACCCAACAGTTGTTAGTGTCATTAAACCTGCTCTGTTTTTTGCCATAGATAAAATTAAGGGTCAAAACAGGATTGCCCTGCAGGTCAGATTCAAGATGGAGAGAAGGTTTACAGATGGTATTTTCAA
Organism: Bacteroidales bacterium; assembly: GCA_007123885.1. GTDB lineage: Bacteria > Bacteroidota > Bacteroidia > Bacteroidales > PUMT01 > PXAP01. The sequence continues at coordinate 21,734 of SLGC01000314.1, forward strand.
CCTTTATCTCAATGCCGGATGCCCTGACTTTGTGATTTGTTATGGCATTTGCCATGAAACTTCTGAAATACTTCAATTCTGCTGCAGCAGGAACAACTATGTAATCTTTTGAAAAGAAAGGTCTTAATTTCAATCCCTCTATTCCGGGTTCAACAAGGAAAACTTTACCGGCGGTCAGTATCCAGGCCGGATTATTTACAATAACCAAAGACGGGGGGTCATTAAGCGATATGACTGAATCACCATCTTCAAGAGTAAGGTGATAATGACTTTCCTTTTCATGTTTGGTAAAATTAAAAATTGCCCTTGCCTCACCTTTTTGAACCGGGAAGGGCCGTGAACCCACCGGATCATTTTTACGACCTTTGTAGTAAAGAGGGATACCGGTCTGTTGAAGGATCCTCAGGCACATGTCAAACTGCTTTTGGACAAAAGGCTTAACAAGCAATTTCAGCCTTTGTTCAGGCAGTTCATCAAAGAAAGCAGCCGGGGTGGTTGTTTTTTTGAGGAACCTCCTCATAAGTTCCTCATCCCTGCATCTGTTTAAAATATCAACAAGCTGCTTTTGTTCTTTTGTACAATTCCTGAAATAGTCGGTAATTGTTTCTGAATTCAGTCTTTTAAAGGACATGGAGAATTCACCTGAGTCCATTTCATTTACCATGTATGGCGCAAGCACTACTTCAAGAAAATCATGATATTGTATTACAAAAACTAGTTTTGTCCCGGAAGGTTTTTTTTCACCGGCTAACTGTGACATTTACAGAAAAAAATATGGTAGTTGTTTCAATACTTTATGCGTGTTATACCTGACCGATAAACCCTTCTGCAATTGGTTCATACCGCAGAATGTTCGGCCCTGAGTAAATCATTTACAGTTTTTACCGGTGTGAAGGTGATTAGTGGAACTTCTACAAAAACAGTATTCCAGTTTGCCATCGCGCCATTCCATAATCCGGGCAATTCCAACGCCTTGATCTCCCTGCCTTCAAATGATTTATGGGAAATAAAACCCGTATCCGGATCTCTGAATTTATGCAGGTCATATTTATTGCCCCTGAAATCTTTTACAGAACAGACAAGGTCGACCGGGTTGAAATGGGTTGAGGCATCGAATAATTTTTTCATCAGGGGATTTGACAATTTAACCTGTGAGCTTTCCACGATCTGCAACGATACAGAACAATCGCTGTTTTTAACCCAGAAAGGGCCTCCTCCCGGTTCTCCCTGGTTCCTGACCATTCCGCATATCCGGAGAGGTCTGTCGAGCCTGGAAACAAGATAACTTCTTTTTTGCTCATAATCCCACTGGTCATGTCCCCAGGGAGGCACTAAACATAGCTCATCACTGAGAAATGTCATGACTTCTTCCATAAATCCGCCATTTATTTCCCCGTCACCAGTGAGAATGTTCAGATAATGAAATATTCTTTCGCGGAAGGAAAGCAGCATTCCGCCAAGAGCTTTCTTATATTTTAAAGTCTCGGCCTTTAGATGATCGGGTGCAACATTATCAATATTCTTTATAAAAATTATGCCGGCATCAAGATCGTCCAGGTTTTCCAGTAAAGCGCCATGTCCGCCGGGCCGGAAAACAAGCTTTCCGTTTCTGTCCCTGAAAGGATTATTATCACAGTCAACCGCAATTGTATCGGTCGATGGTTTTTGGATTGAGAAAGTTACCGAAAAGTCATGGTGGTATTGCATTCTAAGATTTTTCACCACCTCGTGCGTCTTATTCTCAAAAGCATCTTTGTGTTCGGGTGAAACTGTAAGATGAATGCGCACATTATCATCCTTTCCCCTGGAATAATTTATCCCTTCTAATAGATGCTCCTCGAAAGCTGTACGATAATGGCCGTCATATTGATGGAAAGCCACCAGGCCCTTGGGCAGGTTCCCGTAATTTAATCCTTCCCGGCCAAGAAGGAATTTAAAGATAGGATCATAATCTCCGGCTTGTATAAGGGATTCAGTATCCATCCCCGATTTTTCAATGCATGATTTAAGATCATCATAAAATGCAAACCGCTTAAGTCCGGAAATAAAATCCTCTAAAGCTTTGCTGCCGGAACCTTCATCCATATAGGCGTAAAGGTCCCTGAACATCCGGGTGGCAGCGCCGGAGGCAGGAACGAATTTAATCACCTTTTCTTTCAATGATTCAGATTCATACAGATGGATAAAATCCCTGAGAGTCTCTTCCTGTGGTTTAAGGATCCCGTCACCGATGGTAGCAGGTTTTGCTATTGGCAGATAAGGAATACCGCTTCTGAAATATTCAAGCTGCCTTTTGACTTCCTCGACAGATATACCCCTTTCCTTCAGTTCCCCGTGATCATCTTGTGTAAACATGCTGAAATTTTTATCCGGATTATGTTTTAGCGGCAAAATTAAATAATCCCCGGGGATTATTTGGAATGATTATACCAGATTATTTTATATTTGCTGATAACTGCCATCCGGCATTAAATGCCTCAAGGTTCCTGGCGGTGATTTCACTACCCTTTCGGGCGAAAATCGCCCGAATTCCTGATTCAATATTTTCATGCTTTAAATTTATAAACCGTGCAGCTGCACCAAGCACCACCATATTTGAATAAATCGGAGAGCCAATTTCCCTTGCAATTTTATCTGCATCGACAATAACATGGTTTTCAAGCAATTTTATTGATTTAATAATTTCTTCTGTATCGGGGTAATCCTTTATATTTTTTACAGGTGTGGTATTTGATACGACCCATCCGTCTTTTGCGATCCAGGGAAGGTACCGGAGTGATTCCATAGGTTCGACGGAGATGATAAGGTCGGCCTTACCGAGGGGAATAAGATCTGAGAATATTTCTCTATCCGAAATGCGAAGGTGGGATTGCACTGCTCCTCCCCTTTGGCTCATGCCATGGACTTCTGACTGTTTTATGTGCATACTGTTTTCAAGGGCAGCCATTCCGATACAGGCAGCAATCGAAAGAATTCCCTGTCCACCTACACCGGCAATTATGATATCGGTCTTCATGAGTAAATATTTATTTTTGTCTACTTTCTTTTTTTCTTCATGGCCTGTATACATTCTCTTCTGGCAATTATAACAGAAACTCCCCTGTAATCAATTTCCTCTTTTATCAGGGCAACATTTTCATTGTGGTATTTTTTGAGCGGGTTGATCACCCTTATATGAGAAGACTTTACTCCGATTCCATTGCAGATATTTTCTATCCTGCCTGCAGCAGAAGATTTTTGTCCACCTGTCATCCCTGTGGTCACATTATCCGCTATGATAATCGTTACTGATGACTGATCGTTTACAGCATCAAGCAGGCCGGTCATGCCGGAATGGGTAAAGGTGGAATCACCTATCACACAGATCGAAGGATGCAGTCCTGCATCGGCAGCTCCTTTGGCCATGGTAACCGAGGCGCCCATATCAACACATGAATTGATTGCATTGAAGGGCGGAAGGGCACCGAGGGTATAGCACCCAATGTCTGAAAAAACACGGCCGGGACCATATTCGTCAATTATCTCTTTAAGTGCATTGAACATATCGATATGTCCGCATCCCTTGCAAAGTGAAGGAGGACGGTTCTTCACCACAGGCGGAGGGACGGGTCCTTGTTTTACATCAAAACCTGCCGCCCCGGCAACATGATCGGGATTGAGTTCCCCGTCACGGGGAAGGGTTCCGTCAAGCCTTCCCATGATACGTTTATCGTTTTCCGGATACCCGCGCAACATTTCCTCAACCAGGGGATATCCATCTTCAAGGATAATCAAACGGTCACATTCACTGCTGATTTTTTTTATCATAGCCAGCGGCAGCGGATAATGTGTTATTTTAAGTATTGGGTTGTCAAGGCTATTTTCACTTACAACTTCCCTGAGATAATTGTATGCAAGACCGCAGGCAATAAATCCTGTAGATTTGTCAGGTCCGTCAAAGAGTTTATTAAACCTGGAATTTTCAGATTCCTTTTCCAGTGAGGCCTGGAGCGACAGTAAATTTTTATAGCGTTGCCTGGCAATGGCAGGTAAAAGTATAAACTGTTTCGGATCGGAAGGTAATGCTAATTTTTTTTGTTTGAGTGATCCGCCTCTTTTCACGGCAGATCTTGAATGGGCAAGTCTTGTCGTAAAACGCATCATAACAGGCACTTTATATCGCTCAGACAGTTCAAAACCGTAAAAAACCATATCGTAAATTTCCTGCTGATTTGAAGGTTCCAGGATGGGAATCATGGCAAATTTTCCATAAAACCTTGAATCCTGCTCATTCTGGGAAGAATGCATCGAGGGGTCGTCGGCCACTGTAACAATGAACCCTCCGTTTATCCCGGTGATGGCTGAATTCATGAAGGCATCGGCAGCCACATTCAGTCCCACGTGTTTCATGCAAACCATGGAACGTTTTCCTGTATAAGACATTCCGAGTGCCGCCTCCATGGCGGTTTTCTCGTTGGCCGACCATTGACAGAAAACATTTTCATCAGCGGCTTTGCGGGATCTTTGTACATATTCCATGATCTCGGTAGAGGGGGTTCCGGGATAAGCATAAATGCCCGAAATACCAGCATCAAGTGCGGCCTGTGCAACAGCTTCATCACCGAGTAACATCAATTTATCCATAAAAATAGTATATAGTTCCACCGTCAAAGACGTTGGATTTCAAAATTTAATTAAAGAATTTACTATTTTCGACTATCCCCGGGGCAAGCCTGCCGGACAGCGCTGAAAAATTCACTCTACGTGCGAACATAAATTCATATAATATTTTTACCCGGGGCATAGTCCCGGAGAATTCTTTTGATTAAAACATCAAAAATATAATTTAAAACAAGCAATAATTATGTCAATTGTCATTTCCGGCATCAATGATAGACTGTAGCGATAATTTTCCTTGTTCCCCCGGCATTTCTGAATTCGCAGAGAAAAATACCCTGCCAGGTACCCAGATTCAGCCTTCCCCCTGTTACAGGAACTGTCAGGGATGCTGAAAGAAGACTTGATTTAATATGTGCAGGCATATCATCCGGACCTTCTATTGTATGCACATAGCCGGGATCTCGTTCGGGAGCCAGCTTGTCAAGGGCATAATCAAGATCCCTTGTTACGTCAGGATCGGCATTTTCGTTAATTGTAAGCCCGGCTGAAGTGTGTTTCAGGAAAATATTAAGCATGCCTGTTTCCGGCAGTTTACCCACATTTTTTTCAATAATACCGGTA
>SLGC01000094.1 GCA_007123885.1 Bacteroidales bacterium
AATGCTGAGACAGAGTTTGCAGCAGAGAATTGTGCTCTAAATAAGCCTGAAAATTATAAAAAAAAAGAGGTGACGCAAAGGATTTATAAGGAATTGTCCGTCAGGAAAAAATGGGATAGTTTGTTGAACTTCTGTAACCTTTTAACTAACAATAACATTGAGTTGTCATCATTGCATGGTCAAATATTTATAATCTTATAAAACGCGGGAATGTTTTTTTGTTATAGGTAAATGTTATAGTTTTGTATGCATTAAATAATGTTTTATAACATTTTTTTGGTCCTTGTCATAGGGTGGGATTATGCCAATATTCACTAACGCCGGTAGCTCACCGGAGGTTAAAAACCCTGTAAACAAAATGTGCGGCTGCACATTCCCCTGTGTCTCTCAGCCATACGGTCTTATAATATGATGCAGTCAGTACATATTATTAATTAGAGAGAATTACAGCAGAAGAAGGATTATTATAAATGGATACGTCAGCATGACGGCACAGGTGTTCTGTTTGATCACCCGCCGGGATGCAGCCATTATTATAAACCAAAAATCTGGAAAAATAAATTAATCTTATCTTAACATATGGTTAACTTTTACGAAACTCTCCAGGAATATTTTTGCCGGAAAAACAAAACCCACATCATATATTATGGGCAGAATATCAATTAGGATTGATTGTAAAAATTAAACGATCATTAATTGACAGATTACCTTGATAACTACTTTACAGTTAAATCGATATTAATAATTATTTCATTTTAAAATTTACATTTATGAAGAAAAAAACCTTACAATTATTAATTGCATTTGTGTTGTTTGGTTTTAACCTGAGCAATGCACAGGAGATAGAAATCACCGGAACCGTAACCCAGGCTTCCGACGGACAGACCCTGCCGGGAGTAACCGTTTTGTTGCGGGGGACCGATACAGGTACGGTAACTGATATCGACGGCCAATATTCCTTAACCCTGCCCGATGGTTCCGGAATTCTCGTTTTTAGCTTCATCGGCATGGCAACAGTCGAAGTACCGGTTGAAGGCCGCACCGTGATCGACGTTGAATTGAGGCGTGAACTCGAGGCCCTTGAAGAGGTAGTTGTTGTCGGTTTTGGCACACAGCAGCGGGTAAACCTGTCTGGTGCAGTTGACCAGATCGATACCAGGGAACTTGAAAGCCGGCCTATCTCAAGCGTATCGCAAGGCTTGCAGGGAGTTATTCCGAACCTGAATATCGACTACCTGGAAGGATCACCCGGGACAGACCCGAGAATTAATATCAGGGGATTTACTTCAATAAATGAAGGTGACCCGCTAATCCTTATTGATAATGTCCCGTCAACTGCAGGAGAGCTTTCCAGGCTCGATCCGCAGGATGTCGCGAGCATATCGGTACTTAAGGATGCTGCCTCTGCCGCTATTTACGGTGCACGAGCGGCTTTCGGGGTGATCCTGATCGAGACAAGACGAGGCACCAGGGAAGGTATTAATGTTAATTTTTCTTCACGTGCCTCGTTGGACAGACCAACACTGCTTCCCAACAAGACGAGCGACCCGTATATCTACATGCGGCTTCAGGATATTTCCTCCAGCAATACGCCGTGGGACTATATCAACTACAGCGACGATATGTATGAATGGGCCAGGCAGCGTTCCGACAACCCCGCTTCAGCACCTGCCGTAAGGAAAGACCCTGATAATCCGGGTACATGGCAGTATATGGGGAACCAGGACTGGATATCCTATTTCCTGTCCGATTACGGAATGTCGACAAATTATTCACTTTCACTTGACGGCATGACCGAGAGGACCAATTACTACCTTTCCGGGTCTTTTGACCGGCAGGACGGGGCACTGCAGATTGCCGACGACAGGTTCGACAGGTGGAGTATCCGCAGCAGGGTCGATTACCAGCCGTTTGACTGGCTGAGCATCGGTAACAATACCCTTATATCGATGACAAACAGGGTGATGCCTTCGAGGTGGAACTGGGGAAGCTGGGCCATGTGGGACTTTTACAGTCATGAACCTATGGCTATGGACAAAAACCCTGACGGTACATGGGCCGATACATCTGTCGGACGACAGGCTGCCCAGCTGACCGATGGCGGCGACCTGACCGATGCAAGAGAATCTTTCCGTACCACATTCAACCTGGTTTCGCCGGTAATAGAGAACAGGCTTACGATGAATGCCGACTATACGGTAAGGAGGGAGCTAAGGAATTACAATTATGACTACCGCAGGTATTCAATCGGCCACGGTCCCGAAGATATAAGGGAGCACGGTTCTACACTTGTTTACCGCAACCGTACCACATACGATTACCATGTAGCAAACATTTACGGGAGCCTGAATCTTCCTTTAGGCAGACATTCTGTTACCTCGGTTCTGGGGTTTAACCAGGAATATAATCAGGAATATGCGGTTATCACTAATGTAGCGAATGTAATATCTTCGGAGCTTCCGGCTCTTTCCCTTGCAACAGGCGACCCCAACGTAAACGACTGGTACAGGGACTGGTCAGTAAGGGGCGCCTTCTCCAGGCTCACCTACATGTATGATAATCGTTATATCGTTGAGTTTAACGGCCGTTATGACGGATCATCCAGGTTCCCGAGGGATGATCGTTTCGGATTCTTTCCTTCCGCCTCGGTTGCCTGGAGGATCGACCAGGAAGCATTCATGGATGGTCTGCAATGGATTGATATGTTCAAGTTGAGGGGCTCATATGGTGCACTTGGTAACCAGAGTGTTTCCTCTTACGGCTATATCCCTTCCATGAGTGCAGGAAGATCAGGGTATATTGTTGGGGACTCCCGGCCGCTGGCTATATCTTCTCCGGGACTTGTTTCTCCGGCCTATACCTGGGAAAAGGTTAACACCCGCAACTTCGGTGTTGATATCGACCTTTTCGAGAGAAGGTTCTCTGCTGTTTTTGATATCTATACCCGCGAAACACTTGGTATGCTGACTCTCGGACGTGAGTTGCCAAGGGTCCTGGGAGCTTCCGAGCCAATGGAAAACGCTGCCGACCTGGAAACCAAAGGATGGGAGCTAAGCCTGAATTACCGTGAAGGTTTTGATTTTCTTGGAAGCAGGATGAATGTGGGAACCAGGTTTATTCTTTCCGACAGCAGGGCATGGATAACCAGCTTTGACAACCCCGAAAAATTCTTTGACCAGTATTATGAAGGAATGGAGCTCGGCGAGATATGGGGAATGGAGTTTGACGGACTTTTCCAGAGCCAGGAGGAGATTGACCGGCTTGACCAGACACAGATCATCCCGTGGGGAGCACTGACAATTGTCCCCGGCTGGCCGAAGTTTGTGGATCAGGACGGTAACGGCGTGATCGAGCAGGGGTATACGGTAGATGATCCGAAGGACATGAAAATTATAGGAAATTCACAGCCAAGGTACAGGTACGGGTTTAATTTTGACGCGGACTGGAACAATTTTGATCTGAGGGTCTTTTTCCAGGGAATAGGTAAAAGGGATTATTACCCGGAGCACTACCTCTACTGGGGATTTTTCCAGCAGCCTTATGACGGCGGCTTTGAGCACCTGTTTGATTTCTACAGGGCTTCGGACGACCATGATGCGCTTATGGCAATGCATTCACAGTCCTATATCGAAGCCGGACTTGCGCATGCAAATCCGGATGCAAAATATCCTGTGCTGCAGGCCTGGCTGGCCGACAACAGGGTAGTTGGCATGGGCAGCATTCCCAATACCGGCTATATGCTTAATGCAGCCTATCTTAGACTTAAGAACCTGACTTTGGGCTACACATTGCCGAGGACGATGACAGAAAGATGGAATATCGAGCGGCTGAGGATTTATTTCAGTGGTGAGAACCTTGCTGAATGGTCTGAGTTGTCCGATTATTTTGACCCTGAAGCAGTGACCGATGATGGCACCGGATACCGCTATCCTTTCCAGAGGAGATATTCTGTCGGGATCAACGTCAGTTTCTAAAAACATAACTGTACGGATCATAATAAATCAAATATTTTTTTCATGCCTAATTTATTGATTATGAATAAAACAAAAATAATAACCCTGTCACTTATCCTTCTGTTTACGGCCCTGTTACCATCGTGCAACGATGATTTCATGGACAGGTTCCCTAAAACTGAAATAGGAAGGGAAAACTTTTTCAATACCCGCGACGACCTTCAGATGTATCTGAACAGCCTTATCAACTGGACAAATTTCGGATGGTCATCAGGAATTTTTATCGAGGCTTCCGATGATGCATATACAACAGGAACTGCCGAATTCAGGACTATAATGACACAGCCCACCTCGTCGGCTACCATCACGGCAGGCTGGAACTGGGGCAGGCTTCGTGATATAAATTTCTTCCTTGAGAACTTTAATAATGCCGATATTCCGCAGGCCGACCTCAACCATTATGAAGGCGTGGCACGGTTTCATCGGGCACGCTTTTATATGGACAAGGTCAAGCGGTTTGGCGATGTGCCATGGTACGGCAAAGTTCTTGCCACCAATGACGAGGATCTTTACAAACCCCGTGATTCGCGTGAGTATGTCGTACAGAAGATCTTTGAAGATTACGCCTTTGCAGCCGGACATGTCAGGCCTTCTGCTGCGGCTGGAGCTGTGGACAGGTGGGTGGTAAAGACCTTTATGGCCCGCCATGCCCTTTATGAGGGTACTTTCAGGAAATATCACGATTACCTTGGACTACCATACCAGGAGTTCCTTGAGATTGCAAGGGATCAGGCCAGGGATATCATGGATAACGGAGGATTTGATCTTTATTCAACCGGTGATCCTTACAGTGATTACGGTGCATTGTTTGCCAGTACGAACCTTGTGGGCAATCCTGAAGTCATTCTTGTGAACCGTTCTATCGAAGGAGAGAGGAACAGCGGGTGGCCGGCGACCGTTTTTGGCGGATATGAACAATCCCCCAGTAAAGACCTTCTGCAGTCTTACCTTATGGCTAACGGTTCTTTCTACTCACAGCAACCCGGATGGGAAACAAAATTATTTGTAGAGGAGTTTGAGAACCGAGACCCGCGCATCTACCAGACCTATGCCTACCCCGGATGGATACTTGAGAATCCAAGCACCCATGTGGTGGGATCGGCAGGTGAACCTTATATACAGCAATTCAACAGGCACTTTACCGGATATCACGCCATAAAGTATTTTGTGAATAACCCTGAGTGGACTGTACATGCAAGTCTTGATATACCAATACTTAGATATGCTGATGTTTTGCTTATTTATGCTGAGGCTAGGGCCGAGCTTGGTGAGCTTACCCAGGATGATCTTAATATGACAATAAACCGGTTAAGGAAGAGGGCAGGTATGCCGCATATGACCATGGACCCGCCGGTCGACCCGGTACAGGAGGCCAGGTATCCGGGATTGTCTGCCGCCACCCCTCAGTGGGCCGAGCTTCTTGAAATAAGACGTGAGCGGCGCGTGGAACTCACCCATGAGAGCCGCCGGTTCAATGATCTTATGCGTTACAGGGCAGGCCACCTGCTTGAAAAGAAGCCCGAGGGCCTTTACTTTCCTTCCCTGGGAACATTCGACCTTACAGGCGACGGCTATGACGATGTTAAGCTGATCCCTTATAGCGAAGTAATACCGCCTTTCGCTGACAGGGAGGTCAATGAGGCGGGGGTGACACTGCAATATTACAGGGCCGGATCACTGGATAGCGATGCAACTGTATTTCTTGAGCATGGAGGCCATGGTAATATCCAGGTGGTTGAAACCATGGGAACTTTTGAGGACCCGAAACATTATTACCGTCCCGTACCCAGAAGGGATACTCAGATCAATCCCAGCCTGGAGCAGATATTCGGGTGGGAGTAGTTTTGCCTTTCAGTCCGGGGCAATGCCTGTCTGCCGGCAGGCTTGCCATGTAAACCGGGGACCATACGTCTGAACAAAGAGAACTGATGTGAAATTCATGGACTGAAAAAACAAAAAATCCGGATTATGAAACAGGTTGAACAAATAACAATTAAACTTTATGCGAATAAAAAATATTTTTTCCTATATAATTCCTGCACTTCTTGCCGGCATGTTTTTTCCGGCCTGCAATGACACAAACAACCTGGACCAGGATTCCCCGGTGTTGGGCGAACCGTTCTCTTTTGCCTTTATGACAGACCTTCATCTGAATTTTAGAGATAACGGAAGCTTCGAAGGCTTTCAGCAGGCAATAGCAAAAGCGGATGAGCTTGGAGTTGACTTCATCATAACCGGAGGTGACAATGTAGATGCCGATTATGTTGGAGACGATGAACAAACCGCACGAAAAATGTACGAGAGGTTTAAGGAGATAATAGACAAATCGGGTGTTGATATAAATGTTACCATTGGCAATCATGACCGTTTCTGGCATATGGAAGGAAGCCGTGAGATTCACGGAGCGGGATTATTCAATGAATATTTTGGCGACACCTGGTTTGATTATGATTATAACGGGGTGCATTTTATCCACCTGAACTCTTCAGAGGTGTGTGAAGGACAATATTGTGTGTCGCCCGCCCAGGAAGATTGGCTTAAAGGTGTGCTTGAGGGAATAGACGGTGATAAGCCTGTTGTTGTTGTTGCCCACGTTCCTTTTCTCTCATTTTACTATCCGGTGGTTGAGGGACATTATACCGATACGGATATCTTCAGGAATTTCCGGGAGGTATGGAGCATGTTTGATGACCATCACCTGGAGCTTGTGCTGCAGGGACATATGCATTTGTATGAAGATCTTTATGTATATGACACACAATTCCTGACCGGTGGTGCGCTATCCGGAAACTGGTGGAGAGGTCCCTTTTACCGTACTCCCGAGGGGTTTATTCTTGTTGAATGGGACGGAAGTGAATTTAGCTGGGAATACATAGATTACGGCTGGGAAGCATGGTGATATATTACAGAATTTTTGCAATCAAACAAATGGATGTTATGAAGAAAATATTATGTGCAATAGTGCTTTTTGCCGGCCTGAGTGCAATTTCCCTTTCACAGGACCTGAACAGGGTAAAAGAGCCGGATATGCTGAGGGAACTGCACCGGAATGAGATACTGATACCCGATATTCCGGGATACAAAACCCTGAAAGGCGATTTTCATATGCACACCATTTTTTCAGATGGTGAGGTGTGGCCTTCCGTGCGGGTGCAGGAGGCTTATATCGAGGGACTTGATGCGGTTGCCATTACCGAGCATATCGAACACCGTCCGCACCTTGATTACCTGACCGGGGACCATAATACTGCATATGAAATAGCCGCACCTTCAGCCGAAAGGCATAATATTCTTCTTGTAAGGTCGGCCGAGATATCCAGGTCCATGCCGCCGGGGCATCTGAATGCCCTTTTCCTCGAAGATGCCAACAAGCTTGACACCGAAGATTACATGGATGCAATCGAAGAGGCCAACAGGCAGGGGGGGTTCCTTTTCTGGGCACACCCGGGGTGGCTTGCACAGCAGCCCGATACCAACAAGTGGTGGCCGATCCATGAGGAGCTGGTGCAGAGAGGCTGGCTGCACGGTGTTGAGGTATACAACTGGGATGAGTGGTACCCAATAGCATTCGGCTGGTGCAATGATAAGAACCTGGCATATATAGCTAATACCGATGCCCATATGGTTGCTGCCTACCGGTTCAATCTGGCCCGGTACCACCGTCCGATGACGCTTGTCTTCGCCGAAGAAAGAACTGTAGAATCGATCCGCGATGCCATGTTTGCCCGTCGCACGGCTGCTTTTTTCCTCAACAACCTTGCAGGTCCCGAACACCTGCTAAGGGAACTGTTTGACGCTTCGGTGGAGGTGAGGGAACCGTTCATGGTAAGTGAAAAGGGAGTTGCCAGGCTGGAACTGGCCAACCCTACAGATCTTACCTTTATCCTTGAAAACTCCTCACCGCTGAATGACTCCCCTCAGAAGATCACTCTTCGCCCGCGAAGCTCGGTAATAATTACCTGCAATATTGCTGACGGCGAAGTCCGCTTACCCTATTCGGTAGCTAACCTGCACACGGGTATGGAAGAGAACCTCGAGGTAGAGCTTGCTATACCTGCACTTGCGCATTAATCTCTAAGATTTCACTATATAAAGCCCTGAATCATGCAATCAAGGCGGCCATTAATCAACCTAATTTCCCTGTGAATTAAGCTAAGCAAGGTTGTAATTGCCCATAGACCTGAAGGCTGCCGGCAGTCATGTTCGCCTGCATAATTCCATCCTGACGGGATATGCCAGGCTAAACTTTATAATACTCTTCCCATCCCTTGCGTGGCGGATTGCCGTCCAGTAACAGATTGGCCGCACTGTTGTTTGTGATCTTCTTTGTTTCCCGGTCAAATACCAGTTTCGTATTTAATTGCTGCGCAATAACTCCGAGAGAAAATACCTGGCTCAACGGGCCTGATATCTCAAAGGGTGAACGTGTCTTTTCCTGGCCCTTGCACGCAAGCAGGAAGTTGGCAAAATGGTTCGATGGACTTTCAGGTACTTCCGGAAGTCCGGATTCCATGTCTTTGGCTTTTTCCTCAGGAATTATGGACAGGGTGCTGCTGTGTGAGCCGCCCTTAAAAGTAAGTTCCTTGCTGTAAATGATCTTTCCGGGATTGAGTTTGGATGGCTGTATCCTGCCGTCACTTGCCGGGGGAATATCCGGGTCAAGCTCAGATACCCCGTATCCCTCCGGCACTTCAGGCACATTATCCACACCGTCATACCAGGTGATCTCCACGGGGGGCATATTACCCCTTGCGGGGAATTTAAAGGATATGGTGGATGATTGCGGGAAAAACAGTCCGTTATGACCGGTTGCTTTCAGGCACTCGATCTCCGAGGGCAATCCCAGTTCAAGGAATCGATGCGCTGTGTCGATTATATGTGCGCCCCAGTCCCCCAGTGCACCAAGCCCGTGATTGTACCAGCACCTCCACTGACCGTTAATAAAATCCTTGTCATATTCATGGTAGGGAACGGCGGCAAGCCATGTATCCCAGTCCAGCGTTGAAGGAAGCGGCATTCCTTGGGGAAATGCCGTCATGCCCGGATCCCATCCGTGCCACCTTCTGCGGGAATTCATATGGGCAGTTATGGCCGTAACATCTTTGATTATACCGGCATCTTTCCATGCCTTGAATTGAAAATAGTTAGCTCCCGAATGGCCCTGGTTGCCCATTTGAGTTACAACATTATATTTTTTTGCAGCCGCTATCAGAAGTTCATTTTCACGGAAAGTCCGGGCCAG
>SLGC01000413.1 GCA_007123885.1 Bacteroidales bacterium
AGGAACGGCACTTTTAATAAAAAACCTTGGGATAATACCTTCCGCTCTACCGGATTATTTCTTTTCATGGAAAACATTGATTTTGCTGCTTGGACTGGTTTTTATCATAATACAAAAAGAAAAAACTTCCGGAATAGTTCTTGCTTCAGTTGGTTTTTATTTCCTGATTCCCGACATATGGAACATAAACCCTGTTGAAGCCGGACTTTTCTGGCCGATTTTATTTATTGCTGCAGGTTTTTTTGTTTTGATATCTGGGAATTGAAACAGTGATTATGGTTTTTTTGTTTATATTGAGTAACATATCCCTCAACTTATCTAAATTTAATTACTATGGATGAAAAAGAAAAACCTTCCTTACCGGAAAAGAAAGCTGAAAAGCAGCATATAAAACTGATAATTCTAATGATACTGGCAATTTTGCTGGTTATTTTTGCAATCCAGAACTCACAGGAAGTTATGATAAACTTATTGTTCTGGAGATTTTATACCTCAATGGCTCTGGCATTAATAATTTGCATTGTATCAGGATTTCTTCTCAGCTTCTTGTATTTCCTTCCGCTATTACAGGTAAAGAACAAAATACTCAGCGCGAAAGAAAAAGAAATAACAAGATTAAAAGGAAAAGAAAACCCGCATGACTGGAAAAGGGATTTTAAAAGATGATTTTCAATATCCCCGGTTCCAATTATGATACATAACAATTCCCGGCAACTTTTGCTTATCAGCAATTTTTCTTCTGCTATGCAGTTACCTTATACCTGTATATGGGACTTAATCCTTAAAAGAACTTTCCAGATTAATCAGATGCCTTATCTTGATTTTGGTACAGCTATTTAATAACTTCATTTCAAATTTTTAAACCGGAAACAGATTCCATTTTTATGTCCGGATCTCTTATAAATATTTGCAGGGATTTCATCAATCTGTTTTATCCCCCGGCATGTGTTACATGTAAAAGCATACTTGTGGTCCAGGAAAAATATATATGTACTTCGTGTCTTTATAATTTACCTGAAACGAACTTCCATCTCTATGCAACCAATTCAATGGCAGAAGAATTCTGGGGAAGGGTCTTAATAGAAAATGCGGCTGCATTATATTATTTTGAAAAGGGAGGTAAATGTCAGAAAATCCTTCATAATATCAAATACAAGGGGAACAGGAAATTAGCTAATCATCTGGGTGAAATTTACGGCAGCAAGCTTTCCCGTTCCGGAAAATTCCTGGATATAGATATCATCGTTCCGGTTCCCCTGCACCCATCGAGAGAAAAAAGCAGAGGATTCAACCAGAGTGAATGGTTTGCCAGGGGACTGTCAAATATCCTGAAAAAACCGATGATAACAGGTAACCTGGTACGCTTCATCAGTACCGGAACCCAGACAACCAAATCGCGGATCGAACGGTGGGATAATGTTAAAGACAGCTTCCGGGTTCGATATCCGGAAAAATTTGAAAGCAATCATGTTCTCCTTGTTGATGATGTTGTTACAACCGGGGCTACCCTTGATGCGTGCGCCTCCGTGTTGAAAAGAATTAATGAAGTAAGAGTAAGTATACTTACACTTGCATTCGCCTGAATAACCCGGACGGGCTCACTGAAACAGATGCTTCACCAGGATTTACCTGATGTTATTGGCACAATGATACGGCGAACACGCCCGCTATGCATTTTTATCATTTTCTGAAGTCAAATCCTCCCGACGATCTGTATATCTGGTGTTGCTTGCATATTTTCGGGACAAAGTCAAGATCCGGGTAAAACCAGAGCCCGGAGCCTCCGGCAAACACTCCGCCACCCTGGTTGACATACAGGTATCAAAAAGATAATTTGTTGCCAGTCAGTTCTTCAAACAAAACACCGGTTCCTTTTCCTGCTTTTTCTTTAATTATTTTAATATCCTGTTTCCTGTAATATTGAATATCTTCCGGATCGATCAGGTATATCGGGATACCATCAGGGGTATAATCCACAAGACCGGCCGCCGGATAAACATTTAATGAGGTTCCTATAATTACGAAAATATCTGCGCTCATCGAAATTTCCACTGCACTATCCATGGCAGGTACAAGTTCGCCAAACCATACAACATGAGGACGCAGAGGAAAACCTTTCTCACAACGGTCATCTTCCCTTATTTCCCATCCGTCAATTTCATACACAAGTTCAGGATACCTGGTACTTTGTGCCTTTCGCAGTTCTCCGTGAAGATGCAATACTTTTTTACTGCCTGCCCTTTCATGAAGATCGTCTATATTTTGGGTAATGATCTCCACATCGAAATATTTTTCCAGCTCTACCAATGTCCTGTGAGCTCTGTTGGGTTCGCTTTCGAGCAACTGTTTCCGGCGTTCATTGTAGAACTTTTGAACAAGTACTGGATTTTTTTCCCACCCTTCAGGACTAGCTACTTCCATTATATCATATTCCTCCCACAGCCCGCCCATATCTCTAAAGGTTCTGATCCCGCTCTCGGCACTGATGCCTGCTCCTGTTAATACTACAAGTTTTTGCATGTATATCGGGTATTTTAATGAATTACTGTTACAATATTAAATCAATACGACAAAAAATCAAAAGATCTTTATTGCAGATGAATTGCTTAAGCAAAATAATCGGTTTTGCTCGCTGTTTGGAAATCTCATCTGCTTTGGGCGAGATATAAAATCACATTATAAATTTATTAACAGTTTATTAATATGGCATGTTCAAAACAACACTCTTTCAGTCGGGATTTATTAGTCATTTTGATTTAATTTAGCCACTGAACTAAGATTCCCTGTTTTTTCCATTATCTGCTTACAAATTATAATGATAGATCCGTCAACTATAGAAAAAATAATCGATACTGCCGAAATTACCGAGGTGGTCCAGGATTTTATCACACTGAAAAAACGTGGAGTAAATTTTATCGGTCATTGCCCGTTTCATAATGAAAAAACACCATCGTTCACAGTTTCACCGGCTAAGGGTATTTTCAAATGCTTCGGCTGTGGTAAGGGTGGTAACGCGGTGAATTTTGTTATGGAGCATGAGCATATATCCTGGGTGGAAGCCTTAAAATTCCTTGCTGCGAAATACTCAATAGAGATCATTGAAAAGGAAGTTACCCAGGAAGAAAAACAAAGGCAGGATGAACGTGAGAGCATGATACTTGTGACGGGTTTTGCCTGCAGGTTCTTTACCGATTGCCTTGGCAATCATGAAGAAGGTTTGGCCATTGGTATGGAATATCTCAAAGAAAGAGGTTACAGGAGACCGGTAATAGAAAAATTCCAGGTTGGCTATTCACCCGGCAGCTGGAATGATCTGACGAAGGAGGCCATTAAAAATGGTTACAAGATCGAATACCTGAAAAAAACGGGACTAACCATAGGCAAAGGAGATAAACTATATGACAGGTTTAACGGCCGCATAATATTTCCTGTTCACTCCGTTTCCGGGAAAGTACTTGCATTCGGGGCAAGAACGCTTAAACAGAATAAACAAACTGCAAAATACCTGAATTCACCCGAATCAGAGATATATCATAAAAGCAAGGTTCTCTATGGACTCTATTTTGCAAAGCAGGCAATTGTCCGGGATGATAAATGCTACCTGGTAGAAGGATATACAGATGTACTTTCATTGCATCAGGCCGGCATTGAAAATGTTGTGGCCTCTTCCGGTACGGCACTTTCAGGCGATCAGATACGCCTTATTAAAAGATTTACAAATAATATAACCATATTATATGATGGAGATGAAGCCGGGCTGAAAGCTTCACTCCGTGGAATTGACCTGATCCTTGAAGAAGGACTGAATGTAAAAATCCTGATGTTTCCCGAAGGAGAGGATCCTGATTCATATGCCCGGAAGATGGATTCACAATCGTTCAAGGAATATATCCAAAAAAATGAGCTTGATTTTGTATTGTTTAAAACCCGTTTGCTAAGCGAGGAAGCTCAGAATGATCCTGTAAAAAAGGCAATGATGATCAACGACATTGTCAGGTCAGTCGCTAAAATACCCGATCGCATAACCCGGATGGTATATATTAAGGAATGCGCAGGCATTCTTGATATGGAGGAAAAGCTGCTGTATGCCGAATCATATAATATAAGAAGGAAGGATGCTGAAAAACAACTGCGGTATAAAAATACTGATCAGCAAGGTATTAAACCGGAAAGAGTTTCAAACCTGCAATACTCGTTAAAAAATACCACTGCTTCTGAAAGAGATGTGCATGAAAGGGAAATCATCAGGCTTCTTGTCAATCATGGCACAAAGGAGCTCTTTCCGGCAACAGAGGATAAGCAGAACTCTGTTTCAGTCTCATCATTCATTATAACTGAGCTTGACAACGATGAGCTGGTTCTTTCGAATCCCATCTATAACTTGATAATAAGTGAATGCAAAAAAATGATCACCCAGAATACGGTACTTTCAGAAAAAAATTTTGCCAATCACCATGATATTGATATAAGCCTTACTGCTGCAGATCTTTTAAGCACATCCTATGATATTAGCAAAATATGGAAGAGGAAGGAAGCCCATGTTGAAGTTGAGGAAGATAAGCTGAAAAAGCTGGTTCCTTCTACGATCCTGGCATATAAAAGCTTTCTTATACGCCAGGAAATGAAAGATACGGAAGAGAAACTTAAAAAGGCAGATAATGAAGAATCCCTTCTGCTTCAAAAGCGTTATATGATCCTGAAAAATACAAATGTCCAACTGGCAAAACAACTGGGAAACAGAATAGTTTCCTGATTGATTCCTCACCATCCGCGTTGTCAATGCACGGGGTTACCGGTAGTTGTAAATTGCAGGTACAGTACATCGGCGAAAGTAATGGTCTCATTTTTAATGTTTGCGATGCTGGTTGTAATACTCTTCCGGTGCTAATGGTTCTTGCTATCTCACACCAATCAGATTGTTCACCTTGTTGCTTCAGCTGGTACCTTATTGTTGTCACCAACCAGTATGCGGGAACATGAAGATGATTATTTTATGGCAAGTTGGCTCTGACCATATAAATTTAGCCCGTGAAAAACATATCGGAAATAATACCATCTGCAAAAAATTTCCAGGAAGGTCTTATTATGAAAGAATTACCGTTTTTTTCCAGTTTACCTTTTTGTATCAAAGCCTCCGCCTGTTTTATGAAATGGTCATATTTTCCCGCACCAAAATTTTCTTTGATTATATTTTCATCTGCCCCCCAGGCAGTCCGCAATGATGTAAGTATGTATTCATTATAAAGGTCGTCGGCGCTAAGCATCTCATAAGTGGAGGGAATTATTCCTTTACTTATTTCCTTTATATACAAGCTGTTGTTCCGTACATTCCATTGCCTGGAAATCTTGTTGTAGGAGTTTGCCGACGGACCGATACCAAGGTAAGGTTCCTGTTTCCAGTATGAGGTATTGTGACGGGATATAAAGCCTGGAAGGAAAAAATTGGATATTTCATAGTGGCTGAATCCCATTTTTGCAGCCATTTCAGTCAGCAACTCAAACTGGAGGGATCCGGATTTTTCATCAGGTTCCTGGAGCATACCTTTTTTAACCTTGTGTGCATAAACGGTTTTGTTTTCAAGAGTAAGGTGATATGCAGAAAAATGCTGTATATCTGAGCTGAACGCCATTTCAAGGTTTTTGTACCACTTGGATATTTCCATGCCGGGTATCCCATAAATAAGATCTATACTGATATTATCATAGCCTGCCCTTTTAGCAGCTTCAATTGATTTGATTGATTGCCCTGCATCATGACGTCTGTTCATCCATTTAAGGTCATCATCAAAGAATGATTGTATACCGATACTCAGCCTGTTGATTCCACGTTTTCTTAAATCCTGCAGATAATCCACTGCCATATCATCAGGATTTGCTTCGAGAGTTATCTCGGGTTCACCAGAGACATCAAACAATCTATATATATGTTCAAGGATTCTTCCTGTTTCATCTGCCGATAGTACAGAAGGAGTACCCCCCCCGAAATAGATTGTTTCAATTTTTTCCCCGCCAAGGTATTCTTTCTGCAAATCAATTTCACTGATCATGCTTTCCAGTAGTTCTGCCTTATTACGCATTGAAACAGAAAAATGGAAATCACAATATATGCAAACATTTCTGCACCAGGGAATATGGATATAAATTCCAGCCAAAACCTGCTAAGGATTAAAGTTCGTTTTTATATGGAATTTTGTTTATACGCCTAAGGTGGCGGCCACCTTCAAATTCAGAATTTAGAAACTCCCCGACTATTTCAAGTGCCTCCTTCACATCAATGTACCTTCCAGGTATTGCACAGATATTGGCATCATTATGTCGTCTGACTATGGAAGCAATTTCTTTTTTCCAGCACAGCGCTGATCTTATTCCCGGATATTTATTGACAACCATATTAACACCATTGCCGCTGCCGCATACTACAATGCCAAGTGAATATTCCTTCTTTTCTACCGTACTGGCAACTTTGTGCGCAAAATCGGGATAATCTGAAGCATCTTCAGAAGTGGTACCAAAATCATGGAAGGCATAATTATTTTCATGCAGGTAGTCCTTGATTTTCTCTTTAGTCTTAAATCCTGCATGATCAGAGCCCAGAGCTATGCTAACTTTTTTTTTCATTACAGTTAAATATGATTATTAGTTACCCTTAAGCCGGGTAATTGAATAGTTCTTTTATCCAGCCGGGCTTTCAGGCGATATTATAATATTTTCCGGGAAAAAACTGCAAAGTCAGAATTGATAGCCAATATTAACATTTCCTATTTGTAAAATAACTGAAAAATAATAATAAATTAAATTGATGTTGCAAAAATAATGCATATATATAAAAGTTTCATTTGGCATAATATTTAACCTGATATTTTCAGCTAAATAATCTACCTTAAATGAACAACGATACAACTGTAGTATATTAACACTGAACTTATAAACAACATTTTTTTGTGTGGATAAAAATGATTAACAGACTTTAAGAGAAGGCATTGCAGTTCATATAATTGTTTATATATTATTGAGTATACAAAGAAAATTGTGTATATATTTTATATGTGAATTTATTAACAATATTAACAGCATATATATATTATCATTTTTATTTAAAATTAAAATTTAATGTTATAAATAGCCTGTTGATAATTGATGCGGATGCGGGATTTATCCGGATGCAAAAAATAGTTTAGATTTGCAGAAGTGAAACTTTTGTGGTTTGAAATAAACGGGAAACATAAACCTGAGAGTGTGCAAATAATTAATATTCACCATGGATAATGATTTTGATATAAGGGGAGAAACACTGGATCAGCCGGATAAGGAAGCTGAAAGCAAGCTACGTCCTGTTTATTTCGATGACTTTAGCGGGCAGGTGAAGGTTGTAGATAATCTTAAAGTTTTTGTTCAGGCTGCAAAGATGAGGAATGAATCGCTGGATCATGTGCTGCTGCATGGTCCTCCGGGACTTGGTAAAACCACTCTTGCAAACATTATAGCAAGTGAAATGGGGGTAAAAATAAAAACCACTTCAGGGCCAGTTCTTGATAAACCGGGTGATCTGGCAGGATTGCTTACGGGTCTTGATGAGATGGATGTTCTTTTCATCGATGAAATACACAGGTTAAGTGCGGTTGTTGAAGAATATCTGTATTCGGCAATGGAGGATTATAAAATTGACATAATGATCGACAAAGGACCGGGAGCGCGATCAGTACAGTTGAAGTTGAATTCATTCACCCTTATTGGTGCTACAACAAGATCAGGCATGCTTACCAGTCCCCTTAGATCCAGATTCGGGATAAATTCTCATCTTGAATATTATGATTCTTCAGTATTGAACAGGATTATTAAAAGATCTGCAGGAATTCTGGATATTTCCATTACCGATGAAGCATCAATGGAAATTGCAGGAAGAAGCCGTGGAACTCCTAGAATTGCGAATGCTTTATTAAGAAGGGTAAGGGATTTTGCCCAGGTGAAAGGAGACGGCAAGATTGAAATGAAAATTGCTAAATATTCACTAAAAGCTTTGAATATTGATAAAAATGGACTGGATGAAATGGATAATAGAATTCTTTCATCAATTATTGATAAATTTGGAGGAGGACCTGTTGGAATTTCCACTATTGCGACCTCAATAGGCGAAGATCCGGGAACAATAGAAGAAGTTTATGAGCCCTTTTTGATTAAGGAGGGATATATAAAAAGAACTCCCAGGGGAAGGGAAGTTACAAGCCTGGGATATAGGCATTTAGGAAGAGATGCAGAGGGAAGCCAGAATACCTTGTTTTCATTATGATAGCTGTTGTTATACCGTAAACGAATTATAAATTGTTGTTCCCAATAAACCAATTTGAAAATAATTACTAAATTTGGCCAAAATATTTAACAATCTGCAAATTATGAAACAACTGATTCAAAACCTGGGTATAATTATATTTCTAATTGCTGTTGCAGTTCTGATAATCGGATTATTTCAGGATATGGCAACGAACACGTTATTGTTAATAAGCGGGGGACTGCTTGTTCTCGGTTTGTTTGTTCATGTACTGGTGAACAAAAAGATTGAATAATTAAAACCTGGGGAATCAGAAAACATTTCCGGTCTTTTTCAGCCCTTTGATATCCAAAAGCTTGATTCTGCGGCCGTGCAATTCTATCAAGCCATCTGACTTGAATTCAGAAAGCAGCCTTATTACAGATTCAGTTGCTGTACCCACTATATTGGCAAGTTCTTCACGGGTAAGTGTAATTTGAAGAAATTGCTCATCATCCAGTTCAAAATTGTTCTTAAGGTGAATAAGTACTTCGGCAAGTCTTTCACGAACGGTTTTCTGAGCAATATCAGTGATATATGCGTTTGATTCGCCAAGTTCCTTGCATGCAAGTTGCATAAGGTCCAGTGAAAATTCTGAATTCTTTTTAAAAAGATCTATCAGGGTATCGCCAGGAATGTAGCAAAGATGAGCATCTTCAATAACTTTTGCTGTTGTACAGGCCAGTTCTCCGCTGAGTACTGAGCGAAACGCAATAATATCACCTTTTTTGGCAAATGTTATAATTTGCTCCTTTCCGTCAATACCTGTTTTGTAAATCTTAATTATACCATCATTGACACAGTAGCAACCTGATATTCGGTTGCCTTCATGATATATAATTGAACCTCTTTTATAAAGATCGCAATTCTTATCCACTGCAAGCATATCATATTGCTCAGGGGATAGATGTCTAAAGATATTTTCAGATTTATTTGAACAATTCTC
>SLGC01000172.1 GCA_007123885.1 Bacteroidales bacterium
AGTCAAAATTTCGTGAAAAAGTTACAAAATTTTGACTGACAGAAGGAACCGCTTCGCTTTACCATAAAATTTTTTAATCCGTGTGTGTGTAATTTCGGATAAAAAAATTTCATGTACATTTGTTTAACCAGGAAGGTCCCACTAATTTCATTCAAAGTGTTTTGCCGTCTTGATCTTAAAATATTGGTTTTTCTTATATCCGCGCTGTTATATGCCGGTTGTGCAAAAGCACAATATAATCAACGGCTGTTCACGGACAGGCAAAAGATGTTTCTTGAAGCAGAGTCACATTTTCTTTTTGGTGAATATATGGAAGCCCTGCAGTTATACCTCAGACTACTCGAACATCAATCCAATAATGCTTTCCTCCAATATCGCACCGGTAAATGCTTTCTGGCTTTGCCCGGACGAACCGACCAGGCAATCCGTCATCTTGAAGAAGCTGTTGAAAACATAGATAACCGCCACAGGCGAAGGCCCACATACCGTAATGATAAAGCTCCGCCCGATGCATTTTTTCATCTTGGCCGTGCCTACCATACTGCCTACAGATTTGAAGAATCACTAGAGATGTACAGCAGGTTCAGGGCAAGGATGGATCCTTCGGTATATAACATTGAAATTGTTGACGAATACAGCCAAGCTTCACTAAATGCCATTGAAAGCATAGAAAAACCTGTTTTTCTTATGGCAGAAAATATAGGAGACTCTATAAATTCAGGATATTCCGAAACAAATCCTGCTATATCGGGGGATGAAAAGGTGCTTGTGTTTACACGCAGTTTGCCGGGTTACGATGGCATTTTCTTTTCAACCAGGACAGAACAGGGTGGGTGGTCATCTCCCGTTGAGATTGGCAGGCAGCTGGGTTGCAAGGGAGATTGTTATCCTGCTTCACTTTCATGGGATGGCAGTGAACTCTACATCTACAAATCCGACAATTATATTGGAAACATCTATGTCAGCAGTTTTGAAGAGGATCAGTGGACACCTGTCCGCAAGCTTAATGATAATATCAATACCAGGTACTGGGAATCACATGCCAGCACATCACGAAATGGAGATACTCTTTATTTTAGCAGCAACCGGCCGGGCGGATATGGCGGTCTGGATATTTACTATTCGGTAAAGGACAAGAAGGGAGAGTGGGGACCGGCAGTTAATATTGGATCCAGGATAAATACCGGCTATAATGAGGATACTCCTTTTATTACAGAAGGCGGAAGGAAATTATTTTTCAGTTCCCACGGTCATTACAATATAGGAGGGTATGATATTTTCTTCTCTGAAATGGATAATGATGGTGAATGGTCGTATCCTGTCAATGCAGGGTATGGCATAAATACCCCGTGTGACAATCTTTTTTTCAATCCTCTTAAAGAAGGTAATCTGGCTTATTATTCAAGAATCAGCAGCAGAGGAAACAACCAAACTGACATTTACAGGTATGAAATATTTTCAGAAGAATATCCGCGCAAATTCCTGTTAAAGGGCAGGATTATAAGGCTTGACGGCCAGCCGGTCACCAGAAATGCCGGGATAAGCATTGTTGATCCTGAAAACGGCAATTATATTGATGCTGCAAACCCGGATACCTTAACCGGGGATTATCAGTTAATGGTCCCCCAGGGCCATTGGAAAGTTAAATTTACCGAAACAGAACACGAAGATTTTACCTGGAATATCAGCCTTCCCATGGAAAGGTCAGATCCTGAATTAATCCTGAATGCATATCTCGGAAGGGAATTTCCGGAATTTCCGGATGATCTGGCTTATATTCCTGATCCCGAATTTATCAGGAAAAGCCCGGTTTTCATGATCCTTCCGGAAGATACGGCAGTTAAACCCGTCCCGGAAGATCAAGCCAGGATTCAGGATCCTGAAAGGGATACCATTGATCCTGAACCGGAACATTTTGATCTGCCGGTACCGGATGATGAAAAGAAGCCCGCCGAACCGGGCAGGACATTCAGGGCATGGTGGATATTGGGAGCCATTCTGTTTATATTTTTAATATTCTTTTACAGGAAACGGCGCAAAAAGAGGAAATGATCAGTGAACTACCCATTAACTAAAGACTAATGGGTTTCGGACTTCACAGGCTTGTGCTTCTTTTCAGAAGTCTGATCTGAGCCTCCATCCGTGTAATCGGTGAGTCCCTCCCCGATTATTCTTAATCGTTATCTGTATTTCCGGGATATTTCCTGTTAGGCAATCTTTATGATTTAATTGAAGAATATTAAATTTGTGGTTGCATCCTGATAAATAAAACATGTTTTGAGTATACTCGAAGGAAGAAGGATAACCCTTAGGGCTCTTGAGCCATCCGATATTGATCTGCTTTATAACTGGGAGAACAATTCCAAAATCTGGCCGGTAAGCAATACGCTGGCTCCTTTTTCAAGATTCGTGCTTGAAAAATATATTGCCGAATCTCATATGGATATTTTCCAGACAAGGCAGCTCAGGCTTATGATAGATTTCACTGCAGATAAACGTGAGACTATCGGGGCCATAGATCTTTTTGATTTTGATCCCTTCAACAGCCGGGCAGGCATTGGAATACTTATAAATGATGAAAGATACAGGAACAGGGGGTTGGCTTCAGAGGCCCTGGGGCTGCTTGTGGATTATTCATTTTCCATTCTTCAGCTTCACCAATTATACTGTAATATTGATATAGGCAATAAAAAAAGTATCAGGCTCTTTGAAAAGTTCGGCTTCAAAATTACCGGTGAAAAAAAAGACTGGAATAAAATTCGCGGAGGCTGGGAAAATGTATACTTTCTGCAACTAATAAATCCCTCTGTTGAATACACCTGAAAGTTACTTACCTGTCAAACGGGTAGACAGGGATATCCGGCAGGAATGTCCAGGTTGATCTCTCATGATCAAGTCTGGCACAATAATGAACCATGCCATTTGTTATAACCAGGTATTCAACCTTCATGTTCATATTATATAAAGCTGCCTGATCAAAAGCCTTCTGGGTTATTTTAACTTCAGGGGCCTTGCATTCCACAATGATTAGTGGATCACCCTGTTTTGAAAAGAGGACAATATCAGCTCTTTTTTCCATTTTGTTTATACGCAATGACATCTCAACAGCAATTAAACCGGGAGGAAAATTCTTTTCAGCTACCAGATAGGAGACAATATTCTGGCGTACCCATTCCTCGGGAGTTAAAACAACATATCGTTTTCGGATATTGTCGAAAATGTATTTTCTTTGTCCTGCCGATTTGAATTTAAAGTAATATTCTGGTAAATTTAATTGAATCAGCATTTTGTTTTATATATTGATGCAGCGGCAAACTACAAATATAACCAAGATATGAAGACGAAACAGGATATAGTGAATAACTGGTTACCCAGATATACAGGCAATCCCCTTGAAAATTTCACGCAACACATTCTGTTAACCAACTTCAGCAATTATATAGAACTGTTTTCCGAAATGTATGATGTGCCTGTTATCGGAAAGGATAATCCTATGCCGTGCGCAACAGGAAACGGTATCACCATCATAAACATTGGCATGGGCAGTGCAAATGCAGCAACCATAATGGATCTGTTAAGTGCAGTTTCTCCCAGGGCCGTTCTCTTCCTCGGCAAATGCGGCGGACTGAAAAGGATAAACAAGCTTGGTGACCTTATACTGCCTATTGCCGCCATCCGGAGTGAAGGTACATCTGATGATTATCTTCCCCCCGAAGTTCCCGCCCTTCCTGCATTCAATCTGCAACGTGCAGTTTCATCCGCCATTGTTAAAGCTGAAAGGGATTATTATACAGGCACCGTTTTCACAACTAATAAAAGGGTATGGGAATATGATGAACGGTTTAAAAAATTTTTACGTAAGACCAGGGCAATGGCCATTGACATGGAAACAGCAACAGTCTTTATTGTTGGATTTGCCAATGGAATACCGGCCGGCGCACTTCTGCTGGTTTCTGACCAGCCCATGATTTCCACAGGGATCAAAACATCTGAAAGTGACAGAAGGGTGACCGAGTTATTTGTTAGAGAACATTTAACCATAGGTATAACTGCTTTGAGGGATATTATAGAACATGGTTCATCTGTAAAGCACCTTAAATTTTAGAGAATGACAGTCAGTGAAATTATAAAGGAGATCAAGAAAAAAGTATACCGGCCTGTTTATCTTCTGACGGGCCAGGAACCTTATTATATTGATCAGGTAAGTGATTATTTGATCAGGAATGTGTTAAGCCCGGAGGAAAAAGATTTTAACCAGACAATATTTTATGGAAAGGATACCGATGTAGTTGAAGTAATAAATGCCTGCCGCAGGTTTCCCCTGATGGCAAGTCATCAGCTTATCGTGGTCAGGGAGGCCCAGCAGATGAATGAAATTGACAAACTGGCCGTATATGCTGAAAACCCGCAGAAATCAACTATTCTGGTGATAAACTACAAATACGGCACCTATGACAAGAGAAAAAAATTATATAAGTCGGTTCAGTCATGTAACGGCGTCGTCCTTGATTCAGTAAAATTATATGAAAACAAGATCCCTGACTGGATCGTCTCATGGCTTAAAATAAGGAAATGTACAATAGAGCCTGCCGCATGCATGTTGCTTGTGGAATACCTTGGCAATGATCTGGGAAAAATAGCCGGTGAACTGGAAAAGCTTATTATTGCATTGCCTGAAAACAGGAAGATAACCACTGCTGCAATTGAGCAAAATATCGGCATAAGCAAGGATTATAATAATTTTGAGCTGCAGAAGGCCCTTGGACAGAAAAATGTTTTAAAAGCAAATCAGATCGTAAATTATTTTGCAAAAAATCCAAAGAACAATCCTCTGGCTTTGACCATAACTTCGCTTTTTTATTATTTCAGCAAGGTATTCATCCTGCATTTCCAGGAAGACAAATCAAAAAAAAATATAGCATCTGTTCTTAAAATCAATCCCTACTTTGTGCCGGAATATGAACAGGCTGCAAGAAAATATAATGCCCCTAAAACAGCTGCAGTTATTTCATTGCTGAGAGAATATGACATGCGGTCAAAGGGAGTGGGCAATTCATCCGCTAATGATGGCGAGCTTCTGAAGGAACTGGTCTACAGGATCCTGCATTAACCTGTATCCGGTTTCATCAGGCGGTTCAATATATCAGTGAAAATATCTTCTGCCCGGTCCCGTTTTAGGATGAAGGATGAACAATTTTCCCATCCTGCCCGGGTTTAGTATATTTGCAGCAAATTATAAAACTGATGACGACATTTATAGTTATTTTTACATCACTAGTTTCAATTCTGGCATTTTCCAGAACAGAATTATTTTACAAGCTCCAGTTCAATCCCTACCAGGTTTATCACCGAAAACAGTATTACAGGTTTCTCACCCATGCTCTCCTTCATGCTGACTGGGTTCATCTTTTTATAAATATGCTGGTACTGTTTTCTTTCGGGATGGCTGTGGAACATTATTTTCAACAGCTTGAAATGGAGGGTTTAATCTCAAATCCGCGGTTGACCTATATTTTTTTGTACATCGGTGCCATAGTGGTATCCACCTTGTCTACCTTAGCGAAACATAAAGATCATCAGTGGTATAATTCGGTTGGGGCATCAGGCGGTGTTTCAGCCGTTATTTTTACAAGTATTTTTTTTGCCCCCTGGCAGAACCTTTTACTTTATGCCATAATACCTGTCCCGGGAATAATATTCGGTGTGCTGTATCTGGCTTATTCTCATTACATGAGCAAAAAGTCCTCGGATAACATCAATCATGATGCACATTTTATAGGAGCTGTATATGGACTTGTATTTCCGCTGCTAATAGATCCGGGTCTTCTTGGAAGATTTTTGGAACAGCTTTTCAGAGTCTGATTATGCACATCTTTCTCACTATGAACAATGAAAGAAACCGTTAAAAAAAGGAAGGCTGTTTTTCTTGACCGTGATGGTGTGATTAACCATGAAACCGGAAACTATGTATTTATGCCGGAAGATTTTGTGCTTAATCGGGGTATTACTGAGATTCTGACCAGATTCCGCCGGCACGGATACATGCTTATAGTCATCACAAATCAAAGCGGCATTGCCCTGGGCAGGTATACTCATGACCATGTCGACAGGATCCATGATCTTATGAAAAAGCAGTTTGCAGGTCATGATATTGATTTTGCGGAAATCTATTATTGCCCGCACCATCCCTCCACAGGAAAATGCCTGTGCAGAAAACCGGGAAGCCTGCTTGTGGAAAAGGCTGTTGCCAGGTTCCATATCGATCCTGCATTATCATGGATGATAGGTGATAAGGAAAGGGATATTGAAGCCGCACAGCATGCAGGAGTAAAAGGATTGCTCATTAAAACCAACGAGCCGCTGCTACAGCATGCTGATATTATATTAAATGATTGCTGATGGTGGTGATTTATATTCCAATACGATGCAGCATAAACAATACATTTGCCTTAACGGGAAAATGACCCCTGCCGGGGAACCCTCACTTTTTCATACAAACAGGGCCTTTTCATACGGTGATGCGCTTTTTGAAACAATTCACGGGAATGGGACCAGGCTTCAGTTTTTTGACGATCATTACCACAGGCTGGAATCAGGCATGAGATATCTGGGATTGGAAATGAAACCTGACCTGGAAAAAGAAAGACTTGAATCTGTTATAATAAAACTTCTGAACAAAAATCATCTATACGGGGGAGTCCGGATCAGGCTTTCTGTATTCCGTAATAATGGCGGATTCTATACCCCGGTGACCAATTCGTGTTCCTTCCTGGTGGAGACTTTGCCCTTGCCGCATGACCATTACCATATAAACGAAAACGGACTGAAAACGACGGTTTTCAAAACATTACGCAAGCAACCTGACAAACTGTCGAATTTGAAAACTGCAAACTCCCTGTTGTACATAAAGGCGGGGCTGTTCAGGATCCATTCGGGAATGGATGACTGCTTTATCCTGAATACACAAAACAGGGTAGCAGAATGCATCAGTTCGAACATTTTTCTGATGAAAAACGGAACCCTGATGACTCCGGCGCTTTCAGAGGGCTGCGTTGATGGAATAATGCGCAAGCAAGTAATACGTATAGCAGAAAAAGAAAATATCAAATGCCTTGAGATCCAACTCAGCGAGAATGACCTTATTTCGGCCGATGAATGTTTTCTCACAAACGCAATATCAGGTATCCGTTGGGTGGTGGCTTACGGGCAAAAACGGTATTTCAGCAAAACCGCCCGCAGGCTGATCCTCTCTCTCAACAGTGAACAGTTTGGAAGATAGAGGCCGCTTGAAATCCACCGTCTAAGCAGGTGGTGATTCACAGAATACCTCCTGTAATATGCTCTGCCCTGATTCCGGCAAGCTGACACCATGCCCTTAATTCAGGCAGGTATTTACCATAAATCAAAACATTGTGATGACCACGGATATCACGGGCATCATGTACATTATCCATAGCCATGGCAAAGCCTGTACGACAACCTCCAATGCCATCATGGGGCTGTGTGTCAACATTGTGCAGGACCGTGCCGGTTGCTGCCCAAAGGGCGCCGGGGCCCATGAACTTCATAAGGGTTACAGGTTGGTTTTCACGAAGTATAACCTGTGTTGCAACACCCCAGTCGGATTCATGATGACTTCTTAAAATCATGGATTCTTCGGCAGTCCCGAACCCGTCCATCTGCGTTGGTGCTACACAGTGTGCTCCGCCATAGTTATTATTTACATTGTCCACAACCGGATTGTGTAAAAAACCCGGTTTATCGAACAGGTAGCTCGATAGCATCAGGGTTAAAGCCCCGGTTATATCACCTTCACAACAGCCGCATGTCTTCTCATTCAGCAATTGGAAATAGGCCATGCAGGGCGGCGGGGTAATTTTATCTCCTACAAGGCGAAGACAATCCATTGTTACAGCATGACAGCCATATTCATCCATTATGTTCCGGTTGGCTACATAGGTGCGGGCAGCATCATGAATCTCCTCTCTCGATGGTTCAAGTATTGCCCGTGCTTTTTTGATATATTCACGGGCAATTGATTCGACCTGGTCCGAAAGTTGCGTGGCATGGTATGCATCAGCGAATTGCTGAAGTGGTATATGGCAAAGAGTAGTACCAACAGGCAGGAGCTTTTCCTCTTTAACTTCATCCCGGCGAATCAAGGCTATACGGGTATTGTCCATTTGCCAGACGCTTTTAAGCATGCGTAAAGCTGTAGCCAGCCATCCTGTATCAACAACACTTCCAACAAAGCAATAAGGTGTGTCACGAAAATCATTAAGCCTGCTGGTAAATAATGTTCCCCGGGGTGCATATACTATCGTGGGAAGATTTCCTTTGTGCTCAACGAACCGGAGAATTGCAGGCCAGCCGTCATTCAGATTCATGCAGGTAATTATGGCACCATCGGCTTTCTTTGCGCGTCGCAGGAAGCTGTCAGTCTTTTCGTTGTCCCTGAGTGGCCCGGCTTCTATATCAAGGACTACACCCAGCATATCGGCAGCTTTTGCCAAAGTTTCCGTATACACTGCCTGAGCGGCATTATGGTCATATGCTGCCCCGGGCCAGCCCATGTAATATTCATCCTGCTGACGCGAAAATGCAACCGCAATACGGGGTTTGGGCCCCCTGTCGCCGGGAAGAAGAGGCGGCCCCATCACCTGGCTCGTGCTCTCAGTGAAAAAGCCACTATTAAGAAAGAACATGCCTCCGCCAGCAAGTCCCATCCGGGAAATAAACTCTCTTCTGTTAAGCTTTGAGCAGCATCCTGAACCATGAGAACTTTTTTCCAGATTACCAGGTGATTTAGTGTCACCTTCCTGATCGATGTAGATTGATTTTTTCATAGCCAAAAATTAAAGTAATTGAAGAGAATACTTTTTATACAATCTTTTATGCTGCTGAATATGGTTCGGGATTGGCTTGATTATCCTTAATCACCTCGTTTTCAACACCTTTTGTCAGACAAGAAAAAACCGGCCCCAAACCGATATAAGTTAGGTAAAATATCTCATTCGAAGCATGTTTTTCAGGAAAATTCGACGTGCTACCATAGGGGACTTTCACAATCCGGTAAACTGCAATACACGGCATACTGAAAAGGGGCTGCCCTTTTGGGACAGCCCCGGAAAAATTCAATTCTGCAAGTATAAAGGACTTTCACAATCCGGTAATCTGCAATGCACGGCATACTGAAAAGGGGCTGCCCTTTTGGGACAGCCCC
>SLGC01000412.1 GCA_007123885.1 Bacteroidales bacterium
CCGGTTGGATATGGATTGACCCATCTGTGAGGTTCTTTCCATAGGATTTGAAGGCCTTCCGAATATTTTTATTGAATCAACACTCAGGTTGATGCGAGGAGGTAAATGGTTGAACAGGCTTCCCTGATTACTCGAGATATTACGTTGTTCGGAATAAAAATACCGGGTCTGTCGTTGCACAGAACGATCAATGACGACGGACTGGTGGTTAAAATTCAGTATGATCCCCGATGAATAGATGCTATCATATAATTCCGGCTTCATGCCATCCAGCACCATTGTCATCGCTTCATGTTTTTCCAGCTCATTTATAACGCTGCTTAATGTTCGTCCGGCCAGGAACCGGAATTGTTGTTCCTTTATTGAAACTGCACTATTGATCCAGTAGCTTTGCACAATAATGAGCCCGATAGTCGCCAGGGACATAACTCCGATCAATATCCAGATGATTTTTCTGCTCATATTCCGCTATTTTAATACAAATATAATCACTGTATTTGTGCAAGTTTACTCTTTAACACTTTTTAACGCCATTTCCATGGTGCTGGTTTAACTACTGTAAATGGTGAATTAAAAAATAAATAGTTCTTTACACAATTTAAGGGATATTAAGTTGATATTCGTATAACGGATAAGTCAATATTTGATTGCTCGAAAACCCTGTTGCTAATTTCATATTGTCTGTCACTCGGGAGGTAAGTTCCATGAAATCTTCATTGTTTCAGAGGGAACTTCAAACACAGCAGAAATTATTTCTATTTTTTTAAGAGTTGCAATAATGTGTTTCGTCTGGTTATCCATGTCTCCCCTGAATATCTGGATAAAAAAATCGATATTTTTCATTTCACGGATCAGGAATCCATCAGAACATCTGTTTGATATCAAATTCATTTTATCAATAAAATCTTCATCAGCTGAAGATTTGAAAACTGTAAATTCAAGTTCCGGAGACTTTTCTTTGGAAGAGATGAATATGCTGTCAACTTTTCTGAAATGTGATCCCAATTCCTCGTTTATAGCCCAGCTAAGACGATAGTCATTTTCGTGGGAAGAAATGGCCAGAAGCTTGAAATGATTGTTCACGAATCCTTTAAGCTTATGAACCTTCTTCTTCATAACCTTCAACTTTGGTTACTATAAGGCTGCACATGAGAAAAAACAACGCAGCTGATTTGGAATGCAATATAAAGAAAAAATAGTAATAACTATTCAGGATGAGAGGTTTTTCAGTGCATGCCGTGCAGCAAGCTGCTGCGCCTCTTTTTTAGTGGATCCGAATCCCTCTCCGGCAGGCATGTCCATTATCCGGATTGTAGCGACGAATACCGGATTGGATTTATTTTCTTCAGAAAGTTCGTAACTTTCAAAACATACTTCCTGTTTGTTTTTTTGCCCCCATTGGATAATCTGACTCTTGAAGTCACTGTCTTCACATTCAAGCCTGTCAAGGTCCAGATGGGGCCTGAATATTTTTTTTATAACAAAATGCTTGCAACTGCAGAATCCCTTATCCATATAGACAGCTCCTATAAAAGCTTCCAGTGCATTTCCATAGATATGTTTTTTGTTTGGAATTGCGACGGTGTGTGCAATGATCATTTTGTCGAAGCCCATTTTCAGGGCGATCTTGTTCAAATTGCTACGGCTTACAATTCTTGATCTCATTTTGGTAAGGAAACCTTCATTGCAAGCGGGGTATACAGAAAAGAGATAGTCAGCAATAATTGCACTTAATATTGCATCGCCCAGATATTCAAGTCTTTCATTATTAGTATCAATTATCTGGTCTCCGGTTGATGCACCTGCAAGAGATTTATGTGTCAGTGCACAACGGTAAAGATCAATGTTTCCTGGCCTGAAGCCGGCCAGAGATCTGATTTGATCGTTGATACGGGATTCCCGTATTGTCGTTGTCCTGAGGATTTTTGAAAGGATTTTCAGCACTGTATTAGTTAAGGGCTTTAAAGTTGGTTAAGGGCTTTAAAGATTACTGAAGAATTGTGCCCGCCAAAGCCGAAGGTATTGCTTAATGATGCATTTACAGTTCTTTCCTGTGCCTTAGTGAAAGTAAAATTCATCCTATTGTCAATATCCTGATCCTCGTGTTCGAAATTAATTGTGGGGGGCACAATATTATGTTTTATGGCCAGAATTGAGGCAATTGCTTCAACAGCACCTGCTGCACCCAGCAGGTGACCGGTCATTGACTTGGTGGCGCTGATATTCAGCTTATAGGAATGTTCGCCAAATACTTTTTTGATCCCTTTGACTTCAGCAATATCACCAAGAGGGGTAGCTGTGCCATGGACGTTAATATAGTCGATTTCAGGGGGCTGCATTCCTGCATCCTCCAGGGCGTTTTTCATAACCATTGCTGCGCCACGACCCTCGGGATGGGGTGCAGTAAGGTGGTGTGCATCGGCGCTCATTCCGCCACCAACCAGCTCAGCATAGATTGGTGCTCCCCTGCGCAAAGCATGTTCGAATTCTTCAAGAATCAGGGCACCGCCACCTTCACCCATTACAAAACCATCTCTTGTAACATCAAAAGGACGTGATGCTGTTTTGAAGTTGTCATTATTTGTGGAAAGTGCCTGCATTGCATTAAAGCCCCCTACGCCTGCTTCATTTATTGCAGCTTCGGAACCTCCTGTTATAAAAAGATCTGCTTTCCCGAGCCTGATGTAGTTAAGACCATCAATTAGTGCATGGGTTGACGATGCACACGCCGAAACCGTACTGAAATTAGGACCGCGGAATCCATATTTGATGGAAATATGTCCTGCTGCAATATCAGAGATCATCTTGGGAATGAAAAAGGGACTGAAGCGGGGTGTATCACCACCTCTGACAAACCCCGCTATTTCCTCAAAAAAAGTTTGCAGGCCGCCTATGCCGGATGACCAGATAACTCCGGCTTTGTCGAAATTTATGTTTGCCAGGTCAAGCTTTGAATCTTTAATCGCTTCATCTGCAGCAATTAAAGCAAACTGTGCATACATATCCAATTTTCTTGACTCTTTCCTGTCAAAAAAATCTTTGGCATCATAATCTTTGATCTCACAGGCAAATTTAGTTTTAAACTTTTCGGTATTGAAACGAGTTATCAGGTTTGAACCGCTTACTCCGTTTTTAAGATTTTCCCAGAACTCATTAGTTGATTTGCCTAAAGGCGTAATTGCTCCAAGACCCGTAATAACTACTCGTTTCAATTCCATGATCAGATAATTTTAAAACTAAGAAGATAAATTTACTTTGCGTTTTCCTCTAAAAATTTAATGGCATCACCAACAGTACCGATTGTTTCGGCTTTGTCGTCAGGAATAGACATATTGAATTCTTTTTCAAATTCCATAATCAACTCAACCGTATCAAGGGAGTCTGCACCCAGATCATTGGTAAAGCTGGCCTCAGGGGTAACTTCACTTTCATCAACGCCAAGCTTGTCTACTATGATTGCTTTTACTCTTGATGGAATGTCTGACATAACTTTAAGTTTTAATTAGTAATAAATTTTAACTTTGCAAAGAAAGATATTAAAACAATATAATCAAACAATTTTTATTAATTTTTGACCAGACCTTCCATTATTAGCGTAATATATAGATAATTACCAGATTATGTTTCGAACGGAATCTGATTTTGGACGAATTGCGCAAAAAAATAAGACTTGTTTATAAATGCTTTAAACTCAGGCTGATAATTTAAAAATCCCTTTTGTGATAAATCTGGCAGTTTTTGCATCAGGCTCAGGAACAAATTTTCAGGCAATCGTTGATTATTTTTCAGGTCATCCTGAAATAAAAATCCGGCTATTGCTTTGCAATAATCCTAGTGCTTACGTACTGGAACGGGCAAGAATAGCAGGGATCCACCATTACGTTTTTTCACGCCGGGAGCTGGAAAAGACATCAATAGCGCCGGACAAACTTGCTGAATATGAAATCCATTTTATTGTCCTCGCCGGTTTCCTGTTAAAGATACCAGATAATATCCTCAGAACCTGGCAAGGCAGGATCGTTAACATTCATCCCGCGCTATTGCCGAAATTTGGTGGGAAAGGTATGTATG
This sequence comes from Bacteroidales bacterium, assembly GCA_007123885.1. Taxonomy (GTDB): domain Bacteria; phylum Bacteroidota; class Bacteroidia; order Bacteroidales; family PUMT01; genus PXAP01. The sequence continues at coordinate 4,072 of SLGC01000412.1, forward strand.
GTGAACACGTGCACAAGGCTGTCCTGGATTCGGGCGAAAGGTTTTCCGGAATTACCATACATATGATAGATGAGGAATATGACAAGGGAGAAATCGTTTCACAACATACCTGTGAGGTCAGGGATGATGATACTCCTGCTTCCCTGGCAGAACGCATCCATCAGCTTGAGCATTACTGGTATCCACGGGTGATTGAAAAATTACTGGTTTCCGGTTAGGCTGCTGAATTCTTCAAGCCACCGGTCTCTTTCCCGGTTGAATGCTTCGATGTTTTCTTCACTTACGGGTTCTACCGGGGGCGATTCAATAGCAAGCGGATTGACAGGCTGTCCGTTTCTCCATACCCTGAAGCATAAATGAGGTCCGGTGGCGGTACCCGTTGCTCCGACATACCCGATCAGATCACCCTGGCTTACCCAGACATTCGGCCTGATTCCGGGTGCGAAATTTCTCAGGTGCAGATAACCGGTGGTGTATACACTGTTATGCCTTATTCTTACCATATTTCCATTTCCTCCGGAATAGTTAGCTTGTAAAACCCGTCCGTCACCGATGGCATAGACCGGGGTTCCGGTTGGTGCTGCATAATCGACTCCATGGTGGGGTCGGTGTACCCTGTGGATAGGATGGAGGCGGGAATGGGAAAATCCGGAGCTGATCCTGGAGTAACGCAAGGGAGCCCTCAGAAATGCCCGGCGCAGACTGTTGCCATCCTGATCGAAGAAGCTGAGAACACTGTCCTGTTCAAAGGGAATAGCGTATAATTCCCTTCCCTGATGCTGGAAATATGCCGCCTTTATTTTATCAACACCCACAGAAGTACTATCGATGAAGTTCTCATAATAGTAGAGCCTGAATTCATCTCCTTTTGCCAGTGCGAAAAAATCGACCGTCCATTGATAAATGTCTGCAAGATCCATGGCCAGAGCGGGAGGTGCATGATTGCCTGCAAGAGCATTCCACAGTGATGAGTTTATTTGTCCCGAAGCAGCTTTCAGTACCCTGGTCACCTCTTTAGCATCTCTTTCAATAAGCAGGGTATCGTAGAGTTTGATCCTTACGAATTGAACAGGATCATGTTTATATACAAAATATTTGGGGATATTGCTGCTATCGTTAGAAAAAAACATCTTATAGGTGCTCCCGGCCCTTATCCGTCTAGCATCAAATATTTCCCTGGGAGCATTAGCGATCTGATGAATTACCTGGTTGCTTATATTGAATGCGGAAAGGATATGGGAGAGGTTCTGGTTCCGGCGGACTGTCCCTTCCTCTATTCTGAATGAATCGACCGGTATGCCATAATCCAATATAATTTCCGGGATCAGGACAGAATCTTCGAACGAATGTTCAAGGCTGTAATAATCATCATAATCAACCGGCTGGTATTTTCTGTAAAGAATTATCGATAATGCTGTTAATAGAAGAATTGATGCAAGTATGATCAGGGAATATTTTTTCATTTGTTATATTTTTTTTAAAATGCAGGCAATGCCAATATTCATTATCTCCTGTTTGTATTGATCAGGCTTGTGGTTCCAGGTTCCTGGCTCATAATGAAAATCTTTTCCTGAAATGCTTTAATTTAAATTATTTAACTTCAGCGATACCGGCTCAAAAATTTAGCAATTTGCAGCCGGCCGGTAACTATCAGAACTTCCCGATTGGGTTCAGCAGGTAGTTGCAGGCTGCTGAACCATTATGGTTTGAAGATCGGATTCAGTAAGAAAAGGCTTACCACCAAGCAACTTAGAACACGATATTTATGATACGTCCTTTTACCACTATTATCTTTTTGGGCTCCTTCCCGCCTAGATATTTTTTTACCAGATCATTTTCCATTATTTTACTTTCAATTTCCTCTTTCCCGCGATCAGCGGGGAAATTTACTTTTATCCTTGTCTTTCCGTTGAATGAAACGGGGTATTCAACCATATCTTCAACAATGAACTCCTCGCGGAATCCAGGAAAATCTGTTTTGCTGACAGATTCACTATTACCCAGCATTTGCCAGAGTTCTTCAGCAATATGGGGAGCAAATGGAGATATGAGGATCACCAGGTCAGAGAGTATCTCTCTTTTATTGCACTTCATAGACCCCAGTTCATTGACGCAGATCATAAAAGCACTGACTGATGTATTAAATGAAAATCTCTCTATATCTTCCTGAATTTTCTTAATTGTTTTATGAATAACTTTTAGTTCGGCATTTGACGGATTTTCATCCGAAATTACAGGCTCATTTTTTTCATTGTGAAACAATTTCCATAGTTTTCGTAAAAATTTGTGCACACCTTCGATACCATTTGTATCCCAGGGTTTCGATTGTTCCAGCGGACCGAGGAACATCTCATAGAGCCTCAGTGTATCGGCGCCATACTGCTTTATAATATCATCAGGGTTGACGACATTGTAAAGTGATTTGGACATCTTTTCGATTGCATATCCGCACCTGTAGGTTCCATCTTCCTCAAGTATGAATTCCGCCTCCGAATATTCCGGATTCCATTTCCTGAAACTCTCTTTATCCAGGATATCGTTATGTACTATATTAACATCTACGTGAATAGGAGTGACATCATATCTATCCTTCAATCCCAGGCTGACAAACTTATTGCTGTTTTTAACCCTGTATACAAAATTGGACCTGCCCTGGATCATCCCCTGGTTTATAAGTTTCTTAAAGGGCTCATCCCTGCAGACCGTTCCTGTATCAAATAAAAATTTATTCCAGAACCTGGAATAGATCAGATGCCCGGTAGCATGTTCAGTACCGCCAATGTAGAGATCAACATTTTCCCAGTAGCGGTTGGCTTTTTCAGATACCAGCTCATTATCATTACGAGGATCCATAAATCTTAGATAGTAAGCCGACGATCCTGCAAAACCAGGCATAGTACTCAATTCAAGAGGATGTCCTTCGGGAGTCTGCCAGTCTTTGGCTCTTCCGAGCGGAGGTTCCCCTTTTTCGGTTGGCAGGTAGGCGTCAATTTCCGGCAATACAAGCGGAAGCCGTTCCTCGTCAAGCACATAGGGTATTTCGTCCTCGTAATAGACAGGGAAAGGTTCACCCCAGTACCTCTGGCGGCTGAATATGGCATCGCGAAGCCGGTGGTTCACTTTCCTGTATCCAAGTTGCCTGTTTTCAAGTTCGGCAATGGTTCTTTCAATAGCTTCCTTAACATCCAGTCCGTTTAGAAAATCGGAATTGATCAGTATCCCTTGTTTGGCGTCATATGAACCCGATGAGATATCACCACCCGAAACCACCTCCTGAATTTTCAGGTTGAAATGTTTTGCAAACGAGTAATCACGGCTGTCGTGTGCAGGTACAGCCATAATAGCTCCGGTACCGTACCCGGCCAGCACATAATCACTTATCCATACCGGCAGTTTTTCGCCCGAAAACGGATGTATGGCATATGCCCCGGTGAATTCTCCTGAAATATGTTTGGTGTCGGATATTCTGTCGAGTTCCGTTTTTTTGCCTGCTTCCCGGATATAGTTATTCACCCTGGAAGAATATTCCGTGGTAGTGATTTGACTGACAAGGGGATGTTCAGGAGCAAGAACCATATATGTACAGCCAAAGATGGTATCGGGACGGGTGGTAAATACTTCAATTTCCCGTATATTTTTTTTTGTATCAGGTATCTTGAAGCTTATTATGGCGCCCTCCGACCTTCCTATCCAGTTTCTCTGGATCTCTTTCAGGGAGTCACTCCAGTCCAGGTCATCAAGGCTGTCAACGAGTCTGTCGGCATAGGCCGTTACCCTTAAAAGCCATTGTTTCATTACTTTTTGAATAACCGGATGACCACCGCGGATCGAAAAACCTTCCCTTACCTCGTCGTTAGCAAGGACAGTACCAAGCGCCGGGCACCAGTTGACCACGGTATCAGCAAGATAGGCCAGCCTGTAATTCAGAAGTATGGTCTGCTGTTCTTTTTGATCCATGGCATTCCATTCAGAGGCGCTGAAGGAGGGGCAGTTTTCCGATGAGGCTGCATTGATAAGGGAGTTGCCGTTTTTTTCGAATCCACTGACAAGCAATTCAATGGGCTCTGCCCTATTTGTCTGCCTGTTGAACCAGTGCTTGAACATCCTTACAAATACCCACTGGGTCCATTTATAATATGCCGGGTCACATGTTCTAATTTCCCTGTCCCAGTCGTACGAAAATCCGATCTTATCCATCTGCTCCCTGTAGCGCCTGATGTTATTTTCGGTTGTGACAGCCGGATGCTGGCCCGTCTGTATGGCATATTGCTCGGCCGGTAGTCCGAATGCATCATATCCCATTGGGTGAAGTACATTAAATCCTTTAAGCTTCTTGTAACGGGTATAAATATCGGAGGCTATGTAGCCAAGGGGGTGTCCGACATGTAAGCCCGCTCCCGAAGGATAGGGAAACATATCCAGTACATAGTATTTCTGTTTTTCCGGATCCTCGGTAACCTTAAATGTCTTATTTTCTTCCCAGAATTTTTGCCATTTTTCTTCAATCCCAGCAAAATTGTATTCCATTGTAAATATTTGAAGTTGTGCCAAAAAGAATTTTTGCGAAAATAAATAATCTTTAGGATTTTTTAAGGCTCTTTTGACATATTAGATTTAATATCAGCTTTTATTAAAGTCCTTACTAATGGTGTCAGGGGATACGTATTATTTCTAAAATTAAGTTAAAATAAAAAGCCGGCATGCAGCAAGGATTAGTAATAAAAAATTCATAAATTCGCATCTCGAAACAAAACCGGTATATGGCCCCGTAGTTCAGATGAATAGAACGTCAGATTCCGGTTCTGAAGGTCGGGGGTTTGAATCCCTCCGGGGTCACAAAAGGTCACAAACCCTGCAATTTGCGGGGTTTTGTCATTTTTCCCGGAGGGATCGATGCAGGCCCTTAGCCTGCATCAATTCCGCACAAGGTCACACGAGAGGGATCGATGCAGGCCCTTAGCCTGCATCAATTCTGCACAAGGTCACACGAGAGGGATCGATGCAGGCCCTTAGCCTGCATCAATTCCGCACAAGTCACAAAACCCTGCATTTTTGGAGGATTGCATCTGCAGGAAACGATGGGGGCTTGTCTACCGGGGCAGGATGAAATGATTTAGATAAACCAGCGTACTGGTTCCGGCATGCAAA
>SLGC01000068.1 GCA_007123885.1 Bacteroidales bacterium
TACCTGCAGGGAAACTAAGAGGTGTTTCATTAATTTAAATCTTAAGCTTATATTTAGTTCGCCTTTAAATCCTCACCTCACGGACTTCACGGCGCAAACACAGACGGATGAAAAAATTTTTATGTTAAAGCGAAGCGGTTCCTCCTGTTTGTCAAAATTTTGTAACTTCTTCACGAAATTTTGACTCTTGTTTTTACAGAAGAAATATAATATGTTTTCTGAATTCTGCAGGTTGATTTGCATCGCATAATTATGCAAAATAGCCCTGCCGGCCGTAAGATGTTCTTGATCAGGGTTTATATGCATGATGATATTCATATGCAAACAGTTTCAGGTTGCATTATTGAGATGGCACTACCGGTTTTCCTGACACCCCGGTATTTAGAGGAAAATTGGTTTGATACTATGCATGCCGGGTACGGTCTTAATTATCTGCTACTTTCTTTAGGCAGACCCGGTTCTTTTTAGAAGAAGTAGTTTTTCTGCCAGATCTTTTCTTCCCATTTTTAAAAGCTCTTGTCTGATCCGGGTGCGGTATTCCTTTTTGTACCAGAAAAAGAACTGTTGTTGGGCCAGCTTTTCCTGGCGGGTTCGTGCCACCCTCACCTTTTCCATGGTGTAAGGATTGATGCCGGTATAGAATATTACAGTGGCAAGTGTCATGGGGGTGGGGGTGAAGTCCTGCACCTGCTCCGGTCTCAGGTTCATATCTTTTGCAGTAACGGCAAGTTCTGCCATTTCAATCTTGCCGCATCCGGGATGGGAGGAGATGAAATAGGGGATAAGCTGCTGGTTCAATCCTTCTTCCCTGTTGATCCGGTCAAAGAGTTTCTGCATCTTCCTGTAGAGACTGAAAGAGGGTTTTCTCATCAGCCTGAGCACCTTTTCATCCGAGTGCTCCGGCGCCACCTTGAGCCTTCCGGAAACATGATGCTTTATCAGCTCCCTTGCATAATCCCGGTAGCTCTGCTGATCCACCCTGTCAAGGAAAAGGTCGTACCTGATACCGGAACTCACAAAAGCCTTTTTAATGCCCGGCATGCTCCTTACCTTCCTGTATATGCTGAGCAGTGGAGCGGGACTGGTCTCCAGGTTGGGACAAACTACGGGGAAAATGCATGACGGCTTGCGGCATTTGGCGCACACTTTCAGGTCCTTCCCCTGCATGCGGTACATATTTGCCGACGGTCCGCCGAGATCGGAGACATATCCCTTGAAATCGGGCATTTTTTTAATATTTTCCACTTCCTGCAGCACTGAATTTTCGGATCGGCTGGAAATGAATTTTCCCTGGTGAGCCGATATAGTGCAGAAGCTGCAGCCGCCAAAACAGCCTCTGTGGAGGGTGACCGAATGCCTTATCATCTCGTATGCGGGGATAGTTCCCTTGTTTTGGTAGCGACGATGAGGCAGGCGTGTAAAGGGCAATGCGTAGATCCCATCCATCTCATCGGTGCCGGCAGTTGGGTAAGGAGGGATGACCACTACTGTACTGCCTCCGTTTGTTTGTGCTATAACGGCTGCTTCAGGCTTGTTCGATTCTTCTTCCACCATCCTGAAATTCTGAGCATATTTTCGCTTATCAGACCGGCACTCCTCATGTGAGTAAAGCCTTAAAACGCCTGGATCACTGATCCTGCTCCCTGGCACTTCACCATGGACAGTTCCGGGAAACTCTTTTCTGTTGCCGCCGGGTGTGCTATCCGGTCCTCCATGATCCCTTCCCTTATTCGATCCTTTCTTATCGGATCCTTTCTCCACTATGCCGCCTCCCTTTTTGCCGGTTTTTCGGATGCCCGGTAACTCACCTTTCACTACAAAGGCAGTCTGCGGCATATTCACAAGGCTGGAAACCGGAACACCTCTATCCATCAGACCGGCCATTTCCCTGATCACTCTTTCGCCCATACCGTAAACCAGCAGATCAGCGCCGCTCTCAAGCAGTATGGATGGTTTTAATTTGTCCTGCCAGTAATCGTAATGGGTGAAGCGGCGCATGGAAGCTTCCACACCGCCGATAATTACCGGCGTACCGGGATAGAGCTGTTTCAGTATCCTGGTATAGACTATTGTGGGATAATCCGGCCTTTGTCCCGCCTTTCCGCCGGGAGTGTAGGCATCGTCCGATCGGAGCCGTTTATTGGCGGTGTAGTGGTTTACCATCGAATCCATTGCCCCGGCCGAAACGCCGAAGAAGAGCCTGGGGCGGCCCAGTTTTTTGAAATCCCTCAGATCGTCGCGCCAGTTGGGTTGCGGAACTATGGCAACCCTTAGTCCCATGTCCTCAAGGACCCTGCCCAGCACTGCTATCCCAAAAGAGGGGTGATCGATATAGGCATCACCTGTGAACAGGATCACATCAAGCAAATCCCATCCTCTGGCATCCACCTCTTTTTTTGAAGTGGGCAACCAGGCTTCTGCTTCGGGATATTTGTTTATAACAGGTTTGTTCCCGGATGATCTACGGGCCATAAGGATCTGGTTTTTACCGGCATAATTCACCAGTTAGTTTAAATAACAATTAAAACGGATACCCCATTACAATCGAAGCATCAAATATCCGGATGCGGTCAATTGTCTCTTTATCATAGTATCAAACACCGGGGAGAAGTCAACCCGTCTTCAACAGGGTATTCAACAGGCAGGCTTCTTAAAACAACTTTGGCCGATAACAATATGCCGGTTAAATATTATATCAGCATTAACCGGCATCAGCCAACGTTGATTGCAGCCCTTTAAAATATTTTTTTATCTTTATTAACGGTTCGTATTCAACATTATTGAGATCGAGCTTCTTTATCGTGTCATTTACCCGAATCCCTACTTCATTAAGTTTTAGTCGGATACCTGTTATTTCGGAAATCCTGATGGTTTCAATATCCTTGTTTCCGGGCAGAAGGTATTGTATCTTGCTGTTATCCCATCCCACAAAACACCTTTCCTTTTTTTGCATGACAATTCCCATTTTTACAAAAACAATCCCTTGTATGGTGTTTATAAGATAAATCCAATCTCCAAAAACAGTAGTGTTAAATCCGGATATGAGAGAGTATATTGTTCCCGCACCGCCAAAAATTAATATGACAGAACCGAACAAAAGAGAAAACCAGGCAAATCTTTTGCTGGTCCGAAATACCTTGATTGTTTCCATAGCAGTTGAGATTTACAAATTTTGTTTATATCATTGTCTTACACTTCCCGGATCGCCGATCTTATTTTCAGCAGGTTTACAAGCAATTCTTCAAGGCTGTGCAGGTGAAGCATGTTTGCACCGTCCGATTTTGCGTTTACAGGATCGGGGTGTGTCTCGACAAAAATACCGTCCGCACCTACAGCTATCGCAGCCCTGGCAATAGTTTCTATCATTTCAGGCCTGCCCCCTGTCACTCCTTTTTCCTGGTTCGGTTGCTGTAGAGAATGGGTTATATCCATAACAACCGGATATCCGGTGCTCTTCATTTCCGGAATACCCCTGAAATCCACCACAAGGTCCTGGTACCCGAACATCGTTCCGCGTTCAGTCAGCATGATGTTACGGTTACCGGTAAAGCTTATCTTTTCGGCTGCAAGCCTCATTGCCCCCGGAGCCATGAATTGCCCTTTCTTAATGTTAATCACCTTCCCGGTTTTTCCCGCTGCAATCAGCAGGTCAGTTTGTCTTGCCAGGAATGCCGGTATTTGCAGAACATCTACATATCCGGCTGCGACAGCAGCCTCCTCTGCAGTATGAATATCAGTAACAACAGGTACCCCGAACTGTTCCTTTACCAGACCAAGGATCTCGAGTCCCTCGATATCGCCTATACCGGTAAATGAGTCCAGCCTGGACCTGTTGGCCTTTCTGTAAGAGGCTTTAAAAACAAACGGGATATTGAGCCTGTCGCAGACCGCTGCTGTTTTTTCAGCAATTCTCAGGGTGATATCCCTGCCCTCGACAACACAGGGGCCTGCAAGAAGAAAGAAGTTGCCGCTATTGGCAAATTTAATACCGGGAATATTAGGGATCATTTTAATTTATTTATTTAAGTCAGCTATAATATCCTTACGGGATTTGTCCCGCTGGTCGAATGTGGTCAGCAATAGTCGGATGAATCAATTACTCACCCAAAGTTATTAATATTTTTAATTCCGGGGAGATCTGAATTACCGTGTTCATACCTGTTCATAAACCTGCATGTACAAACAGCAGGACAAACCGTCGTAACGGCATTACCGGTCACGGATTGACACCATTGCCCTGTTTAGGGTAAAGGCCGAAAAGCTTGAGTATTGAGCCGTGGAACTTATGGATCCCTGATGGTTTTGCGAACATAAGGATACAATGCCTGCTGATCAGGTTCATTCCTTCGCTGCCGGACTCTGATTCAATAATAGCCCGGTCCTGTGAACCCTGCTGAAGAAAAATGTTTTTGATCCCTTTTTCTTTGGCATCCTTTATGATACCGGTAGTTACTTCAGGTTTTGTGATAACGATAAGGGCATCCACATCCGGTGGAAGTTCACCGATCGATCGATAGCATCTTTCCCCTTCGAAACTATCGAGGCAGGGGTTAACCGGTACTACGTTGTAGCCCTTCTTTTTCATCTCCCTGAAAACCATGTTCCCGAATTTGTTTTTACTGCGGGAAACCCCGGCTATGGCAAATCTGTTGCATGCCATGAACCGGTCTATTTTTTCTTTCATAAGGGTTGAGTATGATTTACTAAATTAAACTAAAAGTATGTTCCTTTTTGAACATCAGTATTTGTAAAATTCCTTCCACCATCTCTTTAACATTGTCAAAATCTCCTTTTCCCGGGTGTTGTCCTGGGGATGGTATATCTTTTCCCCCTTTATTTCCTCCGGAAGGAACTCCTCCGGGGTGAAATTGCCCTCATAGCTGTGAGCATACTTATAATCCTTTCCGTAACCAAGGTCCTTCATAAGCTTTGTCGGGGCATTCCTTATATTTAGCGGGACCGGCAGATCGCCGGTTTTCCTTGCAAGCTCGATGGCATCATTAATGGCCATATATGCAGAATTGCTTTTGGGAGAAGTGGCCAGATATATGGCGGTCTGGGAAAGAATGATCCTGGCCTCGGGCATACCGATCATATTGATGGCCTGAAAGCAGTTGGTGGCCAGGAGAAGTGCATTTGGGTTTGCAAGCCCGATATCTTCCGAGGCGAGGATTACAAGGCGCCTTGCTATAAATTTTATATCCTCACCTCCTTCCAGCATCCTTGCCAGCCAGTAAACGGCTGCATTCGGGTCGCTTCCGCGGACGGACTTAATAAAGGCCGAGATGATATCATAATGCTGCTCACCGCTTTTGTCGTAAAGAGCCATGTTTTCCTGCAGTTTCTCCAGTACCTTGTCGTTAGTGATCTCTATTTGTTCAGACTCCTCGGTGAGAATGACAAGTTCCAGCAGGTTATAGAGCTTTCGGGCATCACCGCCCGAATATCTCAGCAGTGCTTCATGGTCAGTGATCTTTATTTCCTTTGCTTTGAGAAGCAGGTCTTTTTTCAGCGCCCTGTCCAGCAATCCAAGGAGTTCATTTTTCTCAAGCGGCTTCAGCACATAGACCTGGCAGCGGGAGAGGAGGGGGGAGATAACCTCAAATGAGGGGTTTTCAGTTGTGGCACCGATCAGGGTAATAATTCCCTGCTCAACGGCGCTTAAAAGTGAATCCTGCTGAGACTTGCTGAAGCGGTGAATTTCGTCTATAAACAGAATTGCATTGGGTTTATTGAAGAATTGCTGCTTTTTGGCCTTGTCGATGGCCTCCCTCACATCCTTCACCCCTGAATGCACGGCACTCAGGGTATAAAATGGCCTTTCAAGAGTATTGGAAATAATCCTTGCAAGTGTGGTTTTGCCTACCCCCGGCGGCCCCCAGAGTATCATTGAGGGGATCCTGCCGGTTTCGATCATTTTCCTCAGCGGGGAGTCCGGACCGGCAAGATGCTGCTGGCCTGCATAATCATCCAGGGATTTGGGGCGCATCCTTTCAGCAAGTGGTGCATTGTAGCTCATTCAATCAGTGGTTCTGGTCGGGCAAAACCCGCGTTAATCGTCTTTTATTGCCATTCACTCCACCTTATAATGCATCTTATTTTCAATATATTGTGTACCAACTCATTTTTTTGCTCCTATATGCTCCTGAACAGCCGGATAAGAAGAGTAAGAATTATGCTTACAATTATCATTGATGTAATTGGAATATATATCCTTGTCCTTTCTGTTTCAATTCGTATGTCACCCGGAAGCCTGCCGAACCAATTCAGCGCACCCGGTGCAAAATGCAGCAGCAACCCTGCCGCTACAAGCAATACTCCTGCTATTATCAGCCATCTTGCCATGCGTAGGGGATTCCTTTAAATTTATTAAAAATGCTTCAGATCATGCTGATTGCGCCAGCAGCAAATACTGGCAGTGTAATAAATCTATTTGCTTCCCCGGCGTAAAAATTTACCGGTACGATGATTAAACAACATACCGGTAAAGTGGAACATATCCTAAGTGAATACCGGGTTAATATGGGAAATTTAGTATCCGTATTTGTGCGAAGCTGTCTGCATGAAGACTTTGGACATTATTATTATTTAAGATTTGTCAGCACCGAATATCCGGTCAGCCGCCCTCTCCTGTTATAATTTTCGCTTCTCACCAGACCCACGCTTTCAGCTATCCATTCTGTTGCGCTGGCATTGGTGTTTATAAAACCAACTCTTGAGGATATGTCATAATTTATTTTGTAGCAATTAAAAGTTCCTGCTTCGGTAGTGATTGTCTCCATGCCTTCCACTATGCGGTTTGTAATATTCATGGTTATAGTGACTATTGTTGCACCTCCGCTTTTCACCACCATTTGAATTGACCCGTCAGGAAGCTGATCGTTGGAATTAAGGACGGAGGGATATGCCAGATTATCGGCTGTTATGTCAACACCCATTTCTTCATATGAACCAAGTTGGGCAGGATCAAGGTAATCCTTAAGGTCAAACCTGAAAATTCCGTCTTCGCAAATGAATTCCAGATCACCGGTATAAATTTCTTTTTCACTGTCGTCAAAACTGGTAGCTCTGACTTTTACGGTGACAATGTTTCCGGACACAATCTTTTCAAGCACTTCGTGTCTTGTAATAGTTTGAAGCCGATCACGCTGATCATAAAATTTCATTTCACGCACTGAACCATGGGTATCAGGGAAATAGAGGCGGCAATCCTCCTGTGCATGAGTTGTGAAACCCAGGATAAAAATCAAGAATAAAGTAATTCCAATTCTCCGTTTCATATGCTTAAGGTTTTTGTTTAAAAAACAGGATAATTATTGGTCTAAGTTATATTAAAGAATTTACATTCAATTAATAGTATTTTGAACATTATGCTTTTATAATAGTAACCTCCTTAATTCAACATGACGCAATTTACAATATTTATTTGTTTACTTTTATAAAGACTATATTAAAAATTCTTTCGCGGGATCAATTATTTTAACAGCTTTCCCGGTTTTTTGTTCCTGTTATAATGATATTTCATTACCAGGGGATTTATACTAAGTCCTTCAATCGGTTGTTAGTCAGACAAAGTTCTTCAAAAACGATCAAACAATGGCATCAGAAAATATGAATGTTTCCAAAACAAACAGCAGAGAACAAGTCAGGAAGAATTATAATAAAATTAGCCGGTTCTATGATTACTTTGCCGGAATATTTGAAGAAAACTTCATAAAAAAAGGTCTGGGACATCTGCATCTGCAAAAGGGGGAAACGGTACTTGATATTGGATTTGGAACAGGAATAGGATTGGAGAAGATCACACGGTATATTGGTGAACAGGGGAAGGCATATGGTATTGATATCTCTCCGGGGATGAGGGGTGAAGCAGAAAAAAGACTCGGAAAATCAGGACTGGATGATATTGTTGAACTGCAGCTGGGAGATGCTGTTTCCTTGCCCTGGGAAGGCAATAAATTTGATGCTGTCTTTATGAGCTTTACCCTTGAACTTTTTGATAAACCGGAAATTCCGCTGGTACTTAGTGAAGCCAGGAGGGTTGTTAAATACGGAGGCAGGCTCGGAGTGGTTAGTCTTTCAAAAGATCATGGTCAAACCATTCCCATGGGTATATATGAGTGGCTTCATCAAAAATTTCCCCGATATCTTGATTGCCGGCCTATATATGTTGAAAAATCGATAAAAGATGCCGGTTTTAAAATTTACCAATCTCAACTGCACAGAATTTTTGGATTACCAGTGGCTATTTGTGCCGGCAAAAAGGCTGCTGCCGGAAATTAAAACCTGACTGCAAATAAGATTGCAGCAACAACAAGCAGTATTCCCATAATATCACCCACTCTCCGGATCGTCATATAAAGCAGTTTCCTGTTTTTTTTCATTATTTTTTATTCTTTAAGTGGTTCAATCGGCTTTACCGATCTCATCAGCTTTTGCTGATCCGATAACACAACCCTCCGGGTCAAAAACAACAAATACCAGATGATATTTTGTGGCTATGTTTTGGTACAGTTCATTTTTATCTGTTTGTTTATTTGTTTAAGGACGATGAAAATATTATCAGGTTAGTATTCGGTTTGATATGTTTCCGGACTGTTCAGATAATTTCAAAACGTTCGGTATAGATCAGCCTCCAGTCAATTCCAAGATCTTTCAGAGCAATTTCAGAAACATCCATTAAAGGTTCCGGTCCGCAAATAAAATACATGAATTCTTCCGGATTATCGGGAAGGTATTTTTGCAATAACTCTTTGGATACAAGACCGGTTTCTCCTTTCCATCCTTCCGGGGGTTCTTCCAGGATATGAACCTGCTTCAGGTTTATCTGCCGGGTTAGTTCTTCCAACTCCTCCCTGAATGTAACATCTTCCCAGGTAATATTCCCGTAGATCAGAACAGCAGGACGCGGGTCCTTGTTGTCCCTCATTGTGCGCAGCATACCCATTGCAGGTGTTATGCCGATACCTCCCATTATCAGGAACAGGTTTTTGCCCCTTTCAGGAACAAATGAGCCGAACGGACCTTCAAGGAAAGCTCTTGTTCCTGGTTTTACATCTTTCCATGTCGAGGTAAAATCTCCCATTTCTTTTGTGGTAAGCGAAATGGTTTTATCCCTGGCACTTGAGGCTATTGAAAAAGGATGCTGCTGAAGTGAGAACGGCGTAGGCCCTATGGTTATCCATACAAACTGGCCGCAAAAAAAATCCAGTCTCCGGTGTCCTTCCGGCTTCATTGTAAGTGTCCAGCAATTCCCCCGTTCAGGATTAACAGATATTATTTTGTAAGGCTTCTTTTTGTTTAACCAGGGCCTGGTTATCCTTGTATGCAGGATCAGATACCCGTAAATTAAAAACAACACACCTATACCTGCTTTCTTCCAGAACGGATCCAGGTAATGTGAAACCTGGATGGAATGTGTAACGCCAATAAAAATGATGGCCAGGGAAAGAAAGCCATGAAGAAGCCTCCACCGTTCGTAATCCAATCCGAAAGTAAGGCGCCAAATGCTGGAAGCAATTATTACAATAATGGCCAGTGTGACGAAAACCAATGCAACTGCTCTCGGTGCATTGACATTTGGATCGAAATAAGAAATAAACCCTGGATCAGTAACAATAATTACAGCCGGATGCAGCAGGATAAAAATAAATGCCACTATCCCCATTTCACGGTGATATTGCAATATGTTATCCATGCCGTAAGTGGGTGCTATTTTCCTGAACCGGCCGGAAAAAACAAACTGCAGGCATAGTACTCCAAAACCGATAAATCCAAGTGCCACACCAAATTCCATCCAGAAACCCCTGTGTTCAGGAATGTTTCCTGTTATTGCTATAATAAGAGGTACAAGAGCCAGGATAATGTATACCGATAACCAGTAGAACCCTCGTTTATAGGTATATTTCATTTTATCAGGATATTTGAAGTGTAGCAATGTGGTGCCGGCTGCGGCCAACCGGCCCCTGAACCGTTACGGCAATAATGCCGCGGGAATATCCCGGATAGGCCTTATATCAATGCTTCTTACAAAAAGTTCTGCTCCTTCGGATTGTATTTGTATCTTGCCGGAAGATAATGGTTGTACGGTACCATTTTCATAAGTCCCCGTGTTGTTATTGTGCATCACGGTAATGCCATTTACAACATGAACCGCAGTGCGTCCCATGCAATATAGATCAATTGTGTTCCATTGACCCAGGGGATTTTCATTATCAATATTTTTCCTTATCATCCGGCCATGTGCATGCTCGCCAAACTCCAGCACTTCACCGCCGGGAGTGTAAATGTAATCGTTGGTTTCCTGATCCCTGGTTACGGCTGTTTCACACGTGGTGTTTGCCATAAGGTAGGTATCACCAAGATTTTGATGCAGCATTTGAAATTCGATATTAGGCATCCAGGTACCGAGAGCAGTCCCAAATTCCCCGAAGCTATGATACAAAAGTCCGCTATTGCGCCGGGAATAGACTGTTTCACCCCATCTGAAAACCAATCGCAGGTGATAGTTCTCAAACGCTTCCCCGGTTGCAAGAGAGCCGTTGATCTCACCGGAGATCCGTATTACATTTACACCCTCATCCTCCACTACGGAAAAAACTTCCCAGGGAACTGCTTCTGCGGCAAGATCATCAAAATCGGGTCCAAGGGAGGTGCCAAGATGGATTTCCCAGTTTTCAAGATCTTCTCCGTTAAAAAGAGGTTGCCAGGCCGGTTCTCTTTGACAGGATGTACTGATAAATAGAAGGATGGCAAGGAATGGGTAAAGAAAGGAGATGTTTTTCATAGATGAAAGTTTTTAATTCTGGTTAATGGTTTTATTATGATTATCAAGCTTTATGGTGTATCCGGCGGATGTCCGTCCGGCTTCCAGCAAGCATCTACTAAAATAATAAAAAACATGAAGAACACAATCTGTAATCTTTAAAATCGTACGGGAAATATTGATCCAATATTCATTAATAGTATATTTACCTTACCCGGAACATTCCAAAACCATGCTGAAAAGTAAAAATGAACAGGAACATCGCAAATGCAAGGATATGATTACATGCTATATAGGTGTTTTCAATGCCGGAAGTTCATATCCGCAATTTTTTTTGTCATCATTGAGTAAATTAATGATTTGATCGATCATTATAAACTTTAATTTTTCGTCCTTTGTATAATAATTTATTAAATAACAAATGCTATGAACCAAAAATCAAAAAATTTCAGTCGCCGTAAATTTATTGGTGATACAGCTGCCATAAGTGCGATGGGGGCTTTGGGAATTGGTGCTGTTGTATCTTCCTGCAGCAGAAAACCAAAATATGTTGCGCCTGTTTTTCAGGATAAGGCTCCGGATGGTCCTGTACTTAAGGCGGGTCTTGTTGGTTGTGGAGGAAGGGGAACCGGTGCAGCGAATAATTTTCTTAACGCCGGACCCAGTCTTGAGATAATTGCTCTGGGGGATATATTTCAGGATAAGTTGGATAGTTGCAGAAAAGAACTCAGGGAGAGGCATAATGTAGATATTCCTGATGAAAATTGTTTCCTTGGATTCGATGCTTACCAAAAAGTGATCGACTCCGGTATTGATGTTGTCCTTTTATGTGAACCACCCCATTTCCGTTCCCGTAGTTTTGATTATGCTGTTCAGGCACGCAAGCATATTTTTGCTGAAAAACCTATAGCAGTAGATCCTGTGGGGGTTCGTTCGGTCATGGCATCAGGGAAAATGGCTGAATCGGCCGGATTGAACGTTGCTGTCGGAACTCAAAGGAGGCATCAGCGCGATTATGTTAAAGCTTTTGAGATGGTGAAAAATGGTGCTATAGGAGAGATTATCTCTGCAAATTGCTACTGGAACCAGTCAACTCTCTGGTTCACCAGGTGGCAGGATGGCTGGTGTGACATGGAAGCCATGTTACGCGACTGGTATAACTGGCACTGGCTTTCCGGCGACCATATTGTCGAACAGCACATTCACAATCTTGATATTATAAACTGGTTTTTAGAGAAACATCCGGTAAAGGCTGTCGGATTCGGTGGAAGGCATTCACGTCCCACAGGCAACCAGTATGATTTCTTTAGCGTTGATTTCAGCTATGACGATGGAAGACATATGCACAGCATGTGTCGTCAAATGGATAATTGTACCAATAATGTGTCTGAACTGATATTCGGAACAAAAGGTTATACCAACGCCCGCAACACTATATGGGATTACAAAGGTAATATTATATGGGAATACGATTACCCTGTCGGGGAAGATGGTCAGCCTGGCCGTAATGTATCTGTAAGCCCGTATGACCAGACGCACATTAATCTGGTAATGGCTATCCGTACAAACAATTATATTAACGAGACCCAGAATATTTGCAAGGCGAATATGGCTGCCATCATGGGTCGTGTATCTGCCTACACAGGCAGGGAAGTTACCTGGGAAGAAATGATGAACTCGGGCATGAGGCTCGGACCCACCACATATGAAATGGGTCCGGTTGATGTACACAGAGTTCACCCGGTTCCCGGTACATCGAATGTTTAGAAGAGAATACAATCTTACGTACATCGATTTTTTTGTTATAATATATCAACTAATCTCTGAAAAAATGGATAAATATGTAATCGGTCTGGATTACGGCACTGATTCGGTCAGGGCGCTGCTTGTAAATGCATCTGACGGAAGTGAAGCCGGCTCGGGCGTATATTATTATGAAAGATGGAAAAACAATTTATACTGCGACCCTTCCATGAATATGTTCCGGCAACATCCACTGGATTACATTGAAGGCCTTGAAAAATCGATCGGCCAGGCCCTTTCCGGAATACCCTCATCTGTCAGGCAGAATATTACCGGTATCTCGGTCGATACAACCGGCTCTACCCCTGTTGCAGTTGATGAACTTGGTGTACCACTTTCCCTGAAGCCCGAATTTGCCGGGAATCCGAATGCAATGTTTATTTTATGGAAGGATCACACTGCTGTGGGGGAAGCAACTGAGATAAACGAGCTTGTGCGAAACTGGGGCGGCACCGATTTCACCAGGTATGAAGGGGGTGTTTATTCTTCAGAGTGGTTCTGGGCAAAGCTGCTTCATGTTCTAAGGGAAGACAGCCAGGTAAGAGCTGCCGCGTGGTCATGGCTCGAGCATTGTGACTGGATCCCCGCCCTCCTTACCGGCGCCGGTTCCGTACTGCAAATAAAAAGAAGCCGTTGTGCAGCCGGGCACAAGGCAATGTGGCATCCCGAATGGGGCGGCCTGCCGCCTGAGGAGTTCCTGGTAAGGCTGGATCCGCTGCTCGGGGGACTGCGTGAGAGGTTATACACCGATACGTGGACAAGTGATGTTGCAGCCGGAACAATAACGGCCGAATGGGCCGGCCGGCTGGGACTGCCCGGAGGCGTCAGGGTCGGGGTGGGGGCCTTTGATGCCCACCTGGGAGCCGTGGGAGGTGAGATCAAACCCTATTATATGAGCAAGGTGATGGGGACCTCTACCTGTGATATGGTCATTGCCCCTGCCGATGAATTCGGAGACAAGCTGGTGGGCGGGATTTGCGGACAGGTGGACGGGTCGATAATTCCCGGCATGGTGGGACTTGAGGCCGGACAGTCGGCCTTTGGAGATGTATATGCATGGTTCAGGAGCCTCCTATTGTGGCCCCTTAATAATTTGCCGGACAGGTCACCCCTGATCTCCGGCCGGCAAAGGCAGGAACTCAGGGATGAAATTGAGGGAAACCTCCTAAGTGAACTGTCAGCCGCCGCAGCTTCCCTGCAGCCTTCAGTGTCCGGCCTGCTGGCGATTGACTGGCTGAATGGCCGTCGGACACCCGATGCCAACCAGATGCTGAAAGGCGCCATTACCGGTCTGTCGCTGGGCACTGACGCTCCGGCAATATTCCGCGCACTGGTCGAAGCCACCGCATTTGGAGCAAGGGCCATTGTCGACCGCTTCATTTCCGAAGGTGTAAGGATAGATGGTGTGGTAGCCCTGGGTGGTGTGGCCCGCAAATCGGATTTTGTGATGCAGATTGTGACCGACGTACTGAATATGCCCGTCTCGTTAGTGCGCAGTGAGCAGACATGCGCCCTGGGTTCGGCAATGGCCGCAAGTGTGGTAGCCGGGCTCCATAAAAGCTTCCTCGAGGCGCAAAAAGCCATGGGAGGGGGGATTGAGAAAGAATACCTGCCTCGCCCGGAATTCGTTCCGGTATATAATGAACTGTATCAAAAGTATCTTAAGCTGTCAAGTGATATTGAGGAGTTGCACAACTAAACCACTAATTTATAGAAATTGAAAAAAGAAGAAGGAAATATAATAGAATATACAATGGATCTGGGGCGTGTGCACTTATATGCTTCTTTATTGATTATTCCGGTATCGTTGATTTTCGCACTTCCTTTTCTGATGATTTGGGATATTCACCATCTGAAGGCAGGAATTGAACCATTAAACAGCTATTTTATACCGGTCCTGCTGACCGGTATTATTGCACATGAATTTCTCCACGGGTTCTGCTGGAGCTTTTTCGTGCCCGGAGGCATGAAATCCATTAAATTCGGAATTCAATGGAAATTTCTTTCTCCCTATTGCCATTGCAAAGCACCCATAAAAGTATTTCATTACAAAATAGGGACAATAATGCCACTTTTAATAACCGGTATTTTACCTGCTGCAGTGGCTCTTGGATCAGGAAACGGGACATTCCTGCTGTTCAGTATTATCTTTACCTGGATGTCAGGCGGGGATATCATATCATTGTTCATGCTAAAAGAACTTGACAATGACAGGTATGTGTATGATCATCCAGGCAAAATGGGTTTCTACATCAAAAAATAATGGTCCAGGGCTATCAGTAGGGCCCGGAATATTACATTATTATTATAAATTTATTTAGTGAACATGATCTGTCAATATATCACGAATCCGATACTATATCACTCCTTCACGGTGTGCCTGATGCAGGCAGGTTGCTTAAGGTAATAATATCCTTATGAGCCGGTATATATTGTATAAATCAAGAAAACAGTCCCTGTCCCGGATCGCTGCCGTTGACAAGGTAAAATATCTCCTGATATCGACAGGCCTTCCCATTCTTGCTTTTTCAGCGGCTATATTCGTGCGCTCACGCGTAGGGCTGATGCACTATATCGTTCTGGCATTAACTATATTCATGATCGTCATCATGATATATGCGGGAATTGTTAATAAGAACCTCGAAAAGCTCGGCGAAATTGATGTTACGCTGAAGGGGATACGAAAAACCATAGGAGGATTTGAAACTTTTTTTGACTATAGCCAGATAAAAGAGATACAGATAAAGGATCATATTAGTAGCATTTTCTTTCCCCAGAACAGAACCGGAAGCAAAACATACCTTGTTACAATTATTACCAGGGATTCAATCAGCGAGATGTTTGTGATTTCAAGCCAGTCGGATGGAAAACCAGCTGTGAATTTCATGGAATCACTCGAATACATACAAAAATACAGAAATATCAAATTTAATATCAAAAGAGTGTGACTAACTCAATCCGGATCTAGTGTACCTAATATTACAGTCCGCGTCCCAGGCGCGGCTATGCTCCTGTGGATATTAGTCCGGAGACATATGTGGTGAAAGAGAGCAAATAATTTAAACTCAATTAAAAATGAATTTACAAAATCTATTATCCGGCATTAAACTGTGTTCGCTTTTGGTTGTAACTGTCTTATTTTCTTGTAATCCACCGGTAAAACAGGTTATTTCAGATTGGAATGATTTCAGGTTCAGTGAAATGGAAATAAGCCGGCTGCAACAGGGGTATGCTGAAGGGGAGTTTTCCGTAACTGAAGTTATCATGGCATATTTGGACAGGATAGAAGCAATTGACAAAAATGGCCCTGTGCTGAATTCCATAATTACCGTTAATCCTGATGCACTAATAATTGCGGAAGAGCTTGACCGGGAAATACAAACAGGCAGTTTGCGGGGACCATTACATGGAGTGCCGGTAGTTTTGAAGGATAATATCGATACTCATGATAAAATGCCCACTACTGCAGGTTCAAGGGCATTAACAGAGTCGTTTCCCCTGCAGGATAGTTTTGTTGCCCAAAAACTCAGGGAGGCCGGTGCTGTAATTCTTGGGAAAGCAAATTTAAGTGAATGGGCTAATTTCAGGGGACAACTATCTACCAGCGGCTGGAGCGGGGAAGGAGGATTGACCCGAAACCCTTATACTCTGGATCGTAATCCCTGTGGATCAAGTTCCGGCTCAGCCGTGTCAGTATCCGCCAACCTGACAATTCTGGCTATAGGCACTGAAACCAATGGATCCATAGTTTGCCCGTCCCATGCTAACGGGATCGTGGGAATAAAGCCGACTGTTGGTCTGGTAAGCCGCTCAGGGGTCATTCCAATAGCTTATTCCATGGATATTGCCGGTCCTATGGCCCGCACCGTGAGGGATGCGGCAATTGCACTGGGACCACTTACGGGTATTGACCCGGGTGATCCCAAAACTCTGGACAGCAGGGGGAAATATCATGAGGATTATTCGAAGTTCCTTAATAGAGACGGACTCAGGGGTAAGAGGATCGGATTTTATACGGGTGCTTCAGGCAGGAATTTCAAGGTGGATTCGCTGATGGTTCGGGCAATGGCTTTAATCAGAAGCCAGGGTGCCGAGATACTTGAAATAGATGAAATATCCCCTGCAAAAACCGGCCGTCATGCCTTTCAGGTAATGCTGTTTGAATACAGGGATGGCCTGAACAGGTATTTCCAGTCACTTGGTCCCGGTGCACCTGTAAAAAACATTGACGAGCTAATTTCCTTCAATAACTCAGATTCATTATCACTAAAATATTTCAACCAGCATTATCTGGTGATGGCCAGCAACAAAAGTGATCTGACCTCACCGGAATTCATTGAGGCTCTTGAAGGTATGCACCACGGCAGCAGGGAGGGGGGAATAGATCGTGTAATGGAAGAATTAAAGCTTGATGCCATAATGGCACCTACCGGCAGCCCGGCGTGGAAGACCGACCTGGTCAACGGAGACAGCTTCCAGCTGGGCAGCTCTTCACCTGCAGCTCATGCCGGGTATCCGAATATAACTGTTCCTATGGGTATGGTCGGCGGACTTCCGGTAGGAATATCATTTTTTGGCCGGGCATGGAGTGAACCGGTTTTAATAGAAATTGCCTATGCTTATGAACAGGGTACGCAACACAGAAGGATGCCCCAATTTCATCCGAATTAACTTTGGTTATAAAATTGTTAATCAATTAGATATAGTTTGCATTCAAATCATTTTAGACATTGCACATGGATGTATCTCCCTGGTTTATTGACCTGCGGTCGATCTCACATGCAGTATGCTTCTCATTTTATAATATAAAGCTGATGTGACATTCATCTTTTTTTGTGAAACGCAGTATCATGGGGATTCATAGAACGGATTTAAATTATCCGCAGGTAAGAGAAAATAAAGACAAAAAATAATTGCGAGGACCGGGTTATATGGTTGTATCCGGTTTACGACGGGAAAAGTGATCAGGGTTGGCGGTTAATGGTGGATACTTTTTGAAATAATGGTTGAATTAAAATGTTTCTTCAATCCATTCTTCTACATCGCGATAAACCTGATCTGCTCTGACCCGAACCTGTTCTGCTGTCTGCATGGCACTTTCTTCAACTTCATCCCAGGTTTCCTGGCTTGCATCACGAACATTTTCAAGTTCCCTTTCAACTACTGCCAGTTGCTCCTCCAGTTCATCGCGGGCTTCTCTTAAATTTTCTTCTGCTTCTCCTTCAGCATCCTCAATTTCATCTTCAATCTCATCGATACGATCTTCGATGTCATCTCTTAGATCGCTAAGTCTATCCTCCACCTCGTCCTGTCTTTCCCTGAATTCGATTTCTGCTCTTCTATCCTGATTCGGACAGGCCCAGAGAAAAAGTACAGAAAAGATCAATACCGACAAGGTTCTTATTGATATCCAACTCCGCTCTTCTACTCTCTTTTCCATAATAAGGGATTTTTAGTTTAAAAATTAATTATATAACTATAAATCAACGTCTGTCATTTTCTTATATTCAACAAGCAATACCATGTTTTAAAAAGATTTGACCTGGCTACTTATCATCCCTTTTTCCTGATCCCGATTTTTACAATAAGTTGTATATATTAAAATTAATATGACTCACCGGAAATATGAAAATATCCGGTTTAAAAAGTATTAAATAAGTTAAATGTATGTTAAATACTAAGGATTTCTCTTAATTCGCGGGTTAGTTCATTTAT
This sequence comes from Bacteroidales bacterium, assembly GCA_007123885.1. GTDB lineage: Bacteria > Bacteroidota > Bacteroidia > Bacteroidales > PUMT01 > PXAP01. Next base: position 18,284 of record SLGC01000068.1, read on the forward strand.
TTTATTCCTGACACGGGCAGTCGTTTCAGAGGTATTTTCAATTACATCGTTCCAGTCTTCAAGTGTAGCGGCCTGGATATTTTCAATTTCAATATCTAAAAGTTCTTTCTGTTCGGTCATCTCTTTACGGGCATTTTCAAGATCGGCCCTTAGCTCTCCATCTGCTTCGGATATATGATCATCAAGGAAATCGACTCGTTCCTCAATATCAATTATCACAGTCTTTAGATTTGCAGTTGTTTTTTCTTTTAGTTCATCCAGTTGATCAGATTGGGCACGTTGCTGTGAGCCTCCTCCGCAGGAAAAAAGTAACAGGCTTAAAACTACTATGAATGCCGGAAATGTGGATTTTGATTTTTTGATTGTTATACTTTTCATGATTAAAAGATTTTTAACTGATTATGTCAAAGTTTATGTATTTAACGCCTTACTTCGGATTTTACCGGTAACCTGGAATCAGGTTATTGAATAAAAACCAAAGATATGAAACAGATTATGGCCTGCAAAATAAAGCTGCAAATTCTGCAGTATTACTGATTAAAATCCTGCTGCATGTCCGTCCTTTCTTGACTCGGAAGCACCATAGTATACCTTATTAACGGGATCCCATTTGATTGCCTGGTACCCGCCATAAGGTCCTGTTGCCCATTGTATCCGGTGACCCTTTTCCATCAGATCTCTTATGGTTTCCCAGGGAAATCCCGACTCAAGGGTGATAATCCCGCCATCACCCATTCGCTGCCCGGTAGGCTCTGATGAACCGGTATGCTGTATTCTTGGGGCGTCTCCGGCTTCCTGCAGATTCATACCGAAGTCGATCATATTTATAACTATCTGTGCATGACCCTGTGGCTGCATGGCACCTCCCATTACTCCGAAACTCATGTAGGGTATTCCCTCTTTTGTAATAAACCCCGGAATGATTGTGTGGAATGGTCTTTTCCCAGGTTCATAGGTATTCAGATATCCCGGCTTCAGAGTGAATCCCTCACCGCGGTTTTGCAGTACAAAGCCCAGTCCCGGCGGAGTCATGCCGCTTCCCATGCCCCGGTAATTACTTTGTATGAGCGATACCATATTGCCATCCTTATCTGCCGTTGTCAGGTAAATTGTGCTGGGATTTCCCATTGTACCCGGATCATACCTTCTTGCTGCCCTGCCGGGATCTATCAGTCCCCGCCTTTCTGCAGCATACTCTTTTGATATCAATGTTTCCACCGGAACTGGATTAAAATCCATGTCGGCATAGTAATGGGCCCTGTCCTCAAATGCCAGTTTTTTTGCTTCAACGAAAAGATGTATGTATTCAGGACTGTGCTGACCCATGGAGGCCAGATCGTAACCCTCAAGTATATTCAGTATCTGAAGCACTGCTATGCCCTGGCCGTTAGGCGGCAATTGCCACACATCGTATCCGCGGTAGTTGGTTGAAACAGGATCGACCCAGGTGCTGTAATGTCCGGCCAGATCCTGGTAACTGAGAAACCCGTTGTTTTCCCGGATATATGTCTCAATTGTTCTTGCTATCTCTCCCTTATAGAAAGCATCCCGCCCTTCCCTGGCGATCGATTCATAAGTATTTGCCAGGTAAGGATTGCGGAAAATTTCTCCCATGGCAGGCATTCGTCCGTCAGGCATATAGGTTTCGCTGAAATTGGGATAGTGCCCAAGACGTGCGACCGAACGGTCCAGATAATATGCGATCAGCTGGGTGACAGGAAAACCATTCCTGGCATAGTTTATCGAAGGTTTTAGAATGGTTTCCATGTCGAGCTTTCCAAATCTCCCGTGCAATTCGAACCATCCGTCCACCGCACCCGGTACTGAAACCGATAGCGCACCTGAGGAAGGGATATATTCATAACCTTTTTCAAGGTAATATTCCCTCGATAACCCTTTCGGGGAACGGCCGCTGGCATTTAATCCATGCAATTCCCCATTTTCGGCATCCCATACTATAGCGAAAAGATCTCCTCCTATGCCGCAGCCGGTTGGTTCCATCAGCCCAAGGGCAGCATTGGCGGCGATGGCAGCATCCACGGCGCTTCCACCCATTTTCAGTATATCAAGGGCTATTTGAGTGGCAAGTGGATGGCTGGTTGCAGCCATCCCATTTTGTGCAATTACTTCCGAACGGGTGGCAAAATTACGTCCGGTGATCCTGTCCTGTGCATTAATATTGATGAATGCGAGGATAAAAACTGGTAAAAAAATAATTGTTTTTTGCATTATCGTTTTTGTTATTTTAAATATTAAAGGTCCTGCCGGTAAATTTCCGGAATTTAGTAAAACAAGATCAGTAAAAATAAAAATTTGCTTTCAGGAATCGACATTTTGTCCGGCGAAACATCAACACCAGTATCAATACTCAGGGAACAAGATCGGAACTGTGACCGGCTGGGACCGGCTTTGCCCCAAAGGCATGTGCGCTAAAAAACGATCGCGGCGTGCGGCAAAAATCAGGGTGAAGCCACCTTCTCTGGCAGTGGTCGGTCCGGTTTTAGCGAATTTATTTACCAGATGAAGAGAAATATCATGGCATATGCAAAAAAAAGTTATTTATTTTGCGTGCCTGAATTTAACAATTGCAGTTAAGAACATATGGAACATTTCTACGATCAGATGGCCAATGCGCATATCCTGAACCAGTATTGGCTGACTTTTTTGCTTGTAATATCAATGGTCCTTGTATCGAGGACATTTGTTGCCGGAACCCGGTATTCCCCTATACTGATAATAGTTGTTTTTGGCCTGATAATGGGCTATGTAATGGTCACCACCGGTATGGCAACCCCGGGATTGAGTGAATTTCCCATTATCGGTTTTACAAGCAGGGTAACAGTTACTGCTTTGATGGCATCTTTTTTTGTCGGCGGACAGGAGATCAGGAAATTAATAACAGAACATAAGATCGACAAGACCGATATTGTTATTCCTTCTGAAGAGGAGATGTTTCTTGGCACCAAATTTACCCAGTTCATGTTCCTGATCCGTTCCTTTTTTGTCCTGGTAGGCATTGAATCAATGAAAAGGGTAATTACCGGATATAACAATAACGAACCTCTTGATGCCTTTTACCCTCTCCTGGGATATCTGGGACTGGTTGGTTCCATTATCCTGATAGATTACAGGGCTAAAATATTCAATAAGCCCGTCTATATCAGGAAAGGGATAATTGAAACAGCACTTATTCTCGGTGTGATGGTCCTTTCGTGGCATATCGCCGGCTGGATCCGGCCGCTGATTGCCCTGCCTGAGATATTTTTTGCTATGATCCTTTCGGTTACTGTGGGAATGATTTTTTCAAAATGGAAATTCGGGCCGACAATACGTTGCCTTCTTTTTGCGGGTATCCCTGTTGTGCTGGCTGCCAACTTCATGATCGGGGGGTCAAGGATTGCAGATGCCTTTATCCTTACTGGAATGACTTCCGTGCTTTCCTTCGGTTTTTTCGGACAATTGCTCTGGATGTTCGGAGGACTTGCCATACTTATTTTACTGGGTAAAGCAAATCACATGCGTAACCTGGCACCGGGAATGGCAGGATCGCTGTCACATTCGGGTCTGACGGGTGCCTGTACAGCCGGAGATCTTGGTGATGATGCACAATTCAGGGCACCAATTATGATAAACATCCCTTTTATAGGTCATATATTCGTTTTTTCAATACTTGCTGCCAGTTCCACCGCCGGAGAATTACTATTGCCATACACCTTTATAGTGGTTGCTGCAGGAATGGTTCTAACCTGGCTGGCTTTGCGAACCTTACGCAATGCCAATAATATTGAAGCCAGGGAAGTACGCGGATTGATGATCTTTTCCCTGGGCTGGCAGCTGGTGGCAGTTTTTGGAGGGTTGCTGATACTGAACCTTGGTGGAATGGGTCTTAATGAATCGGTAATGGCCAATGCATCTGCCATCTCACATTTCGGACTGTTTGCCGCCATACAGGAAGGAATGTTCGGTGCCGAGGCTGCCGGATTAATAGCATTTGTATTTGCCATGCCGTTCCTGGTGCATCCTCTTGTTTTTGGAATTTTTGGCAAAACAGCAGAAAACGATGGTGTTATGCCTGTCCGGATAGTTTATTTTCTTGCCGTAACAGGAGTTCTTGGTGTTTTGTATTCAGTTCTTTACTGATCCCTGCACATTATTTATAATGCGTTCGAGGGATAGATAATTCATCATCAAATATCGTATCTGGTGAAAATTATCTTTCCGGTAAATGCTGATGCCCGGTCGGCTGAGGTCATTCCCGAATCTGTCTACAGCCTGCCGCCACACTCCGTAAGAAGTGGTCATATATCTGTGGCAATAGTTTCTGCCCCGTTCATACCATTCAGCAGCCCAGGCTTCTCCGGTATGTTCAAAGATCATCATTGTTGCTATCAGCAGCTCGGTGTGGGCCCACATTGATTTCAATGAAAAATCCGGAACCGGCGGTTTACCGTTATTTTCCGGAATAGTCAATTTTTCGGTGCATAATCCACCGTAACTGTAATCCCATGCTGAATTTATCAGATGCCTGATCCGTTCCCGGCACAGTTTCTGCAGATGCAGGTTTTTGATCCGTATTGCCTCCTGGTAAACCATCCATAATGCCTCAAGTGAATGGCCTGTCATCATAACCCTGTCCATGCCTTTTATACGTGAATAGTCATGTTTAAGGTATTCGTTGACAATGTTGTAATCAGGATTCCAGAAGTGGTTAATAATATGATCAACATGTTCATGCAGCACCTTTTCGAGATATTCATCCCTGTAAAAGGAAAGCAGGTTTGTGAGGATCCAGATTAATACAAAGGAGTGTCCCTGCGTCCTGAGGCCGGTTTCCATTATTCCGGGGATTTCGATACCCTCATATCCGGCTTGTTCATATATTTTCACAGCTTCTTTGATCGAGTCAACGGCAATATCAATATCGTCATTATTGCCTGTGGCCTTATATAGTTCAATAAGCCCGGCAGCCGAAAAAAGTGATCCGTAAATATCCTTATTTGATCCCTGGCCAACAGTATTTTCAACAGGTTTTCCTTTCCCGTTAACCGAATCAAGCCACCTGCCATAGCCAAGGTACATGTTGTCGACTAAAAAATTACGTGATTTTTGTGCAATTTCCAGGTACGAGGCCTCTTTTCCAAAATAGCTGTAAAGGTATGAGTATACCCATATTCCCCTTCCCTGGTACCATATATATTTTTCATCCTTTTCGACCGATCCGTCATCATAAAGCTCGCATATGAAGCCACCCATTTTATCATCATAACCTCCCTTATTCCAGAAAGGCAGATATTCATTGAAAATACGGTTCCGGTAATCTTCCTTCAAACCGGATAGGGTCATGCCGGCCAGAATAGGTTGAATAATATTATGTACACTCATCATACATCCTTTTCCATATGAAGGACAATTTTACGATTTTTTTTTCATACTTTAACCATGCCCATCCTGCTGTTTTGATGCCAGCCGTGCAGACAAGCTTACAGTGAATGTTTTTGAAATGCCGGTCGTTGAAAAATAAAAATTCAACCTGGTCAGACCCTTCCCGGCACCATTTAGACTTCTTTCCGTTTAATACCTGTGGAGTCATTAACCAGGGTAACTATCAATGAAAATGGATCATCACGGATTATTTCAAAGGAAGCACTTCCGGATTAATCTGCATGAGGAGTCAACGGATTGAAAAGCATTGCAAACGTATGATCTGTAGCGGGAAGCATTATTTCTGTACACATTCCGAAAGTGCATCCAGGTATTTTTTGATGTATGACTTCAGGGACCTGGACTTGTATTGTATGATATATCTTGGATGCTCAAGTGGTATCAGCCGTTCAAAAAAACCATGTTCTTTGTTAAGTTTGCTGATGATCTTGTAATTTTTCCCGGTTCCCATGCAGCAGGCACGGTCTGTTCTTGTTCCAACCGATATATGATAACGTATTGACCTGATTAGAAAAGGATATAAAGCATCCAGCAGTTCAGGACTGTCATAATAGTTGAAATTTTTCTCACCTCCACGGGCTGTTTTCTTTACAAAGCCAAGAGGGGAGGGGGAATTAATGTAAAAATCAGAATAAAATCTTTCGACACCTCCATATGCTTCAATTACTTCATATACAAATACGGACGATGGCTCATGTGTTTCAGTCCATTCAATCTCAATACCGCATTTTTCCCTTAAACGTTTTGTATCTGTAAAGGGAATACCGGTTACCCCCCCGCCAAACCTGCCCGGATTTATACCCAGAATAAGTATCCTTTTTCTATTGTCGCTATAGAACTTGCGGTAAAATGCAGAAGAAGCTTCCACAGCCTGCGGTTTCCCTGAAAAAGGGTTCATGACTTCTATTCCTGCCGGGAGTTCCTGATCCAGTTCCAGTTTTTCATTGAATTCGGTTACTCTTTCGGCAAATGTTGACATAAGCTATGGATTATTTTTCAACAGGGGTCAGGAGTTGAATATCTTTCCGATTTAACCCTTCCGGTATTATATTTAAGCTCTGACCGGTATACCATTCAGCAGATATAAAATTCCTGCAGCTCTTCTATGCAAATCTATGTTATTTTGTAACTTGTCTGATTATATTTTCGCTCAAAAGTAGAATTTGTTGTTAGAAAATCTTGAAATGGTGGGGATTAGCCCGGAAAAACCGGTCTGCAAATTTGAAAGTCCGGTTACTGGCCAGGGATCCACTCTTTAAAATTAGTATTATGAAGAAATATTCAAAAATCGACTCTCCGGAAAGCCACAAATCTCTCATGCGGGTTTTCCCTGTAAATACTGGTGTTATCACTTCAGTAAAACCAATGATATATAAATTGGCCGTGATTATATTGATCGCAGTGCTGATTACAGCATGGTCCGGTAGTGAATCACAAAACCGTGAAATATGGGAACCGCTGCGGTGGGTAACAAGAAGTTCTACCACGGATACTGCCCCTGATCATATAGTATCGGCAGTTGAGAGAATAATGAATGTTTTTCAGGAGGCAAGACCCTTGAATCCTCCCAGGGGACTGGGTGTTAGTCCCCGTGCTGACTATCATGGCAGACTGGTCCTGCAGGGAGATATGAAAGGACCAGAAACTGTATGTCTGCGTATGCGAATGTTTTTTCCTGATATTGATGCCTTTCGGCCCACTGCAGGTGTCAATGTCCGGATAAATGACCCATTAACCATCCTTGGTGATGCTGTCATTGAAGATGGAAATGACAAAATATTCCTGCTTCCTCCCGTTATCGGAAAAACAGGCAGCCAGTCTATCCATGCCCGCACAGCTCATCCACCCGGATTTATTGAAGAGTTTCCGGGTTCCAGTTTATTCCCTTTATGGGCAAGCGATCAGGAACCTTTTCTGCGATCTGTTGTGCGTCCTGTATTTGGATTATATAACGGATCGGTCTCTACAATATTCACATCTGGAGGAAGACCGTTCTGGAAACCTGTAAGCCAGGAAAGATGGATTATGACACTGATTGCAAAGGCCCGTGAAGAACTTGATGACTTCCTGTCAGGTGTGGAAGCGGCTGAAGCGGAAGGTGTTACCCAGCAGCAGATGAGCCAGATGCAGTCATATCTTGGAAAGCTTCGAAAAGCTTTTGACGAGTACGCATTGATTGTGCAACATGAAGAGATGGTTGAGCAGATGAAGAAAATGCATAACATGATGGCAGCCATGAATCCGGGAGAAGCTGACAAATTTTGGAAGGAGTTTACAGAAGGAGCCGACAGACAGCTTGAAGAATCACTTGCAGCAGCAGCTCTGCAACGACCTGAAATTGAGCTGATGGAGAAACAATTGCTGGAAGCTCTTATTGCCAGGGAAGAGATATGGAGGGAGGCTGATCTGTATATAAGAACTAAGCAATGGGATAAGCTCGATAAGATGGGTAAGGAATATGATGTTGGAAAACTGGTTTATTATGCCGATGCAGGCAGAATAATTGAAAAACTGGAAGCCGAGCTGAACAATATGTCAATGTCTCAACGCCAGGCACCTGCATTTGGTTTTGAATTGCCCGAATGGCATCCCCTGGGCACACACAGGCATGTTGTGGCCCTTCCTTTTGAAGCAGTTCGGCCTTCGGGACTGGTAGCCCCGGGGTCTGAAGGGGCAAGGGCGCTTGTTACCATAGATGAAGAATTTTTCCTGTCAGCTGAAAGTGATGGAGATATCCTTTTTATGGAAATTGAATGGTGGGAAGAAGTCGATGCCCGCTTTCGCGGAAAGGGTGGTATGTTTTATAATGAAAGAAGGGTCACAATGCTTGATGAGCTTTGGAGCAGCCTTAACTGGAATTCTTTGAAAAGTATGGTAAGGTGAGAAGGCCGGCCAGGAAATCATGCAGCCGGATCATCAATATTGACGGCAGTTTGCTACCTGTTAAAAATTGATGCAGCCAACCAGGGGTTTTTGCAGAATGAAAAGTTCACTATCCCGGGACTATTGTATTGAAAATATATTGGGATGAAATTATAAAAAAACACTGTAAAGATGTATCTTAGCAGTGTTAAAGGATGCATTATTTATAA
>SLGC01000397.1 GCA_007123885.1 Bacteroidales bacterium
AAATTGTCAAGTTTCTCGGTCAGGTCAAAAATTACCGCGATACTTACAATAAGAAGTATGGAATAAAAGAATGTTCCCAGGAACTTCTTTATTATATAGCGGTCGAGTATTTTTAATCCTGCATTTTTCATGTTTCTATCTGAGAAAATCGAAATGATGTTTATCATGTGAAAATAAGCCTGCACCTGAAAATATGCAAGAATCAGGCCTGTTTAATCCCGCCGGCACTTTTTATGAGCTAAAGCTTATTGTTGTTCCTATGGCTGTTCAGGTTGTTTTATCTGCCGAAGCCTGATGGGAGTCTATGTTTTCTCAAGGACATTCCGTTTTTATTCTTTCCGGCCGTTCCTGTCAGGGCCGGTTTTTCATGTTTTTTTATAGTTTTCTGGCCAGCTGTGGGACTATAGAATTTTTCCAGGCGTTGAAATTCCCGCTGTTGATTTCCTTTCGCGCCCTGTTTAACAGCCAACTGTAAAACTCGAGATTTTGCAGGCTGGCGATAACCGGTCCCAGCATTTCGCCCGAAACTATTAAGTGCCGCAGATAGGCTTTCGAATACTGGTATCCCGTTACTGTTGTACCGGAAGAGTCGATCGGGGTAAAGTCATTTTTCCATTTGAGATTCTTTATGTTTATGATCCCGTCGATGGTGAACAGACTTCCGTTGCGGCCATTCCTGGTTGGCAGGACACAGTCGAACATATCGATCCCCAGAGAGATGCACTCAAGGATATTTGCCGGAGTTCCTACACCCATCAGATAACGGGGATTTGCTTCAGGCAGTATACCGGTTACCTCGTCAACCATTTCGTACATTATTTCCGGTGGTTCGCCGACCGACAAGCCGCCCACTGCATTGCCGGGGGCATCAAAACTGCTTATGTATTCTGCGGATCTTTTGCGCAGGTCTCTGTAAACGCTTCCCTGTACAATTGGAAACAGGAACTGTTCCCTGCCATACAATGCATCTGTTTCCCTGAATTTTTTCCATCCCCTTTCCAGCCATCTGTGGGTCAGCTCCATTGAATCAGAGGCATAATTGTATTCGCAAGGCCAGGGAGTACATTCATCAAAGGCCATAATTACATCTGCACCGATTATCCGCTGGATTTCAATTACGTTTTCGGGAGTGAATTTATGAGTGGAACCATCAATATGTGATTTGAAAACTGCACCATCGTCGGTAAGCTTTCTTTTTTCTGCCAAAGAAAAAACCTGGTAACCGCCACTGTCGGTCAATATTGGTTTTTCCCAGCCGGTAAATTTATGGAGCCCTCCTGCTCCGGCTATTGTTTCAGTTCCCGGCCTTAAATAAAGATGATAGGTATTTGCAAGGATAATATCCGCCTTGACTTTGTCTTCCAGTTCATGCCTGGCGATCCCTTTGACACTGCCTGCTGTTCCAACCGGCATAAAGACCGGTGTCATGATTTCTCCTCTGCCTGTTGATATTACACCTGTTCTCGCTCTGGAATGCCTGTCCCTTGTTGTGAGTTTGAAAAACATTATGGAAAAGTTAAAAATAGTGCCAAAGATAAGCAATTGTTAAGATAATCATTATCATAATTTATTGTGAATAACTTAATCCTCATAGATTTGATAAAGTATAAAAACTTTAATAAAATTGCACTTTCCTTAAAAACCAAATGTGAACCTTAATCTCGATCAAATCAGTATTGGCTGGTTAATAATTTCCGGACTTTTTGTTATTTCATTTCTTGTGCAAGTGTTTTATTACCTGTTTTTCTACCTTCGGGTATCTTCAGGCAAAAAGTATAAATACGGTGCTCCCCGGAAAGAACCCGTATCGATAGTTATTTGCGCCCGTAATGAAGCAGAGAATCTTGGAAGGAAACTTCCGCTTGTTCTTGAGCAAGACTATCCCGAATTTGAGGTCATCGTAGTTAATGATTGTTCGGAGGACGGCACTGAACAGGTATTATCCCGGCTGAAAACCCGGTATACCAATCTCCGCTCCACAATCATTAACAAGGATGCAAAATTCCGTCATGGTAAGAAACTTGCCCTTACCATCGGACTGAAATGTGCCAAATACAACTGGGTGCTGCTTACAGATGCCGACTGCAGTCCCGCCGGTCCCTCCTGGATATCACAGATGCAGAAGCATTTTGTTCCATCTAATGATATTGTTCTCGGCTATGGTGGTTATCAGAAAGAAAAAGGGCTGCTAAACAGGATTATACGGTACGATACATTTTTTATTGCCATGCAGTATCTCTCTTTTGCCCTGGCAGGAATTCCCTATATGGGTGTAGGGAGAAATCTTGCCTACAGGCGCCAGCTTTTTTTTAAAAACAGGGGTTTCGCATCACACCTGAAACTGGAATCAGGCGATGATGATCTTTTTATAAATGAAGTTGCGACGGGTGATAATACTGCCGTGGAACTTTCCCCTGAAGCCCATACATATTCAATACCCCATAAAACCTGGAAGAGCTGGTACAGGCAAAAATGCAGGCATCTTACCACAGGATATCATTACAACGGACCGGCAATATTTCTTCTTGGTCTTGAAAATGCGAGCCGGCTGTTATTTTACCTCTTATTTTTGATCCTTTTGATAAATAAAATAATTTTGCCCTATGTAATAATGATTTTTCTGGTTCGCCTTGTGATATGCACTATTATTTTAAATTCCGGAATGAATCGTTTGAATGAAAAAAAATTATTGATATTTTCGCCCTTCTTTGATATAGGAATTTTACTGCTCAATATCGCCTGTTTGGTAAGTAATTTATTTACACAAAAAAGCAGCAAATGGAGATAAATCCAAATCTTTCTGACAAAGCTCAGTATGATTATGAGTTGGTATTAAAAGCAGCCGGTGGCGATCAGAAGTCTTATGCCGAATTACTTGAGCGTTATCGGGATGCAATCTATTTCATGTTACTGAAGATGGTCAACAATCCCATTGATGCAGAGGATCTGACCATCGAAGCTTTTGGAAAAGCCTTCAAAAGCATCAATCAATATGCTCCGAATTTTGCTTTTAGCACATGGCTCTTTAAGATTGCCACCAACAATTGCATAGATTTCATGCGCAAGAAAAAAAGTGCCCATTTTGCGTTTGAACCACCCGGCGATGATAATGATGATCCCTCGCACAATATCCAGTGCACCGGTCTTGATCCTGAAGAGACCCTGATCAATCAACAGAAACTGAATATGATGAAGGAAATTGTTGCAAAACTAAAGCCCAGATACAGGAAGCTTATTGAACTCAGATATTTCAAGGAGTATTCATATGATGAGATTGCCCGGGAACTTGATTTACCTATTGGTACAGTAAAAGCACAGTTGTTCAGAGCCAGGGATCTGCTTTTTAATATTTTCAGCAACACACCCCATAAATTCTGATAGCTTTGGGATCAGATCTGATCAAGACCTATTTCCCTGAAATCGACCAGGTTGCAATCAAAAGGCTGGAGCAGTTGCAGGATCTGTACAACCTGTGGAATCAGAGAATTAATGTAATTTCCAGGAAAGATCTTTCCAACCTTTATGTTAACCATGTTCTTCATTCACTTAGCCTGGCAAAAGTGATTCCATTCCGGGCCGGGGAAAAGGTGCTTGATATAGGAACCGGGGGCGGTTTCCCCGGTATTCCGCTGGCTATTTTACACCCTGATCTGGATTTTACCCTTATTGATGCACGGGGCAAAAAAATTAAGGTAGTCAGGGAAATTTCGAAAACCCTTGCTCTTGAAAATGTAAATCCGGTACATACACGTGCTGAAGAGTTCAAGGGTACATACCATTATGTGTTGAACCGGGCAGTTACTTTTTTCCCAAAACTTGTGGAATGGTCTGCGGGATATTTTTCCGGTTTAACAGGAGTAAGAGATGTGCATGGACTCTACAGCCTTAAAGGAGGATACCTGGAAGATGAAATTTCCGGTTGGAAGGATATGGTTGAAATTTACCGGATCGAAAATTATTTTAAGGAGGACTATTTCAAAGCCAAATGTATTGTTTTTCTGGCTGCCGAAAAATTGATCGCCCGTTCAGCAGGCCGATAGTTATCGGTCTACGGGCTATTTTTCCCAAACTAAAGGTTCGGCTAACAAGACTACAGCTTACTAAAACAGAGAAATTATCTGCGGTGAACAGATCATTGCATGTGAGACCGGCCGCAGGTCAGATCCTTATGCTTTATCCATTTTACTATACCTGCATATGGATGATGAAGGGTTTCAGGGCAGGAATTCGATACAGACAGGCCGCACGACACTGAGTTCATTACCGGTAAATTCCAGCATTCCCGAGCGGGGATCAATATTGAAAACAGTTATATTGTCGGTAAGCTGATTGGCAACAAATAGCAATCTGCCGGAAGGTTCAATATTGAAATTCCGTGGTGTCTCGCCACGAACCGGTTCATGTCCAACTGGTTTTAACGCTCCCTTGCGGGATATTTCAAAAATTGCAATGCTGTTATGTCCCCTGTTAGATGCATAAAGATACCTGCCGTCAGGATGAACCCGGATATCGGCACAGGTGTTATTGCCATCAAATCCGGATGGAAGGGTTGAAATTGATTCTATAAGTGTGAATGAATCATTTTCATAAAGATAGCTCGTTACGGTTGAGTTGAGCTCGTTTACAACGTATATCCAGCTGCCGTCAGGGTGAATTGCAATATGCCTGGGACCTGCACCCGGTTCCGGATCCGGAAAGGAAGCCGGAGTTCCGGGAATCCAGCCCCCTTTTCCATCGGGCTGGTATACCATTATTTTGTCAATCCCAAGATCTGCTGCGATTGCCATTTTTCCGTCCCGAAACGGATATATTGAATGGGCATGGGGCCCTCTTTGCCTGCGCTCGTTCACACTGCTTCCCTCATGTTGAAAAAATGACACGGCAGATCCCAGAGTGCCATTGGAAAGAACTGGCAGAAATGTAACACTGCCACCCGAGTAATTTGCCACGGCAACATGTTCTCCGCCGGGAAAAACAGAAATATGACACGGGCTGGCGCCAATGCTGCTCTGACGGTTCAGGAACGAAAGTTCTCCGGTATTCGGTTCGACTGAAAATGCGGCTACCGCTCCGGAATTTTCATCATTATAATCGGCAATTTGATTAACAGCGTATAGAAATCTGCCTTCCGGATGCAATGCCAGGTAGCTGGGATTTCTCTGGCCATACACTTCCTGTAATTTTTTAAATTCACCTGCGGGAATATTATACTCAAACAGATAAATTCCCGGATCATCCTCGCCCGGGTAGCTTCCAATATAAAATCTGACAGTGGTATTGTCATTTTTTGAGCAGGAAAATAATGCTGCACCAACAAAAAGAATTATAAACGCCAGCAAGGCAATGGCTGGTGAACCTGATCTGAAAAACATTTTATTCATGATCTTATAATTGAGGTTAGAGAAGATAAGATTGAGGTTAGAGGACACAAGATAATATTTTAAAAGCCACTATCAAAATTAGCAATAGTTTCTAAAAGATGTTAAAAGCCCATAATTAAATTCTGCTAAAAGGATATATTTACATTTTGCTAAAAGATAAACTATTATGGGAATTAGTTGTTCTTAGTTATCAGGATCAAATTGATCCGGGATGAATAATCACTGTCTTGTTGAATATAACAGCCTGACAACAGGCTGAACCATGGTAACAAGATGTAAACAATCCTATTAAAAATGAGACATGTATTTTTTAGAAGTTTAATATTGTTTGTGTTTTTATTAACAGGTTCCTGCAGTTATAGCCACGCACATGAAATTCAGGGAAGAAGGAATGCCTCTGCAAACAGCAGGCTGAGTGTATTCCTGGATCTTGAAAGCTGGGTAGACGCCGATTTTGTCCGGCAGGAAATTCCGGTTGTGGAGTACGTGAGAGACAGGGAGCAGGCTGATGTTCATGTACTTTTTTCCCGGCATGCTGCCGGGACCACCGGGATGACCTATAACATTTCATTTATTGGATATGGCCGGCACAGTGACAAGAACTACCAGCTGGAGTACTGGGCACCTGCTGCCAATACAGCATATGAAACCAGGAGGGGTTATACCGGAATAATTAAGATGGGGCTGGCACCCTTTATGTCGACACCAACCATGGCCGGTCGAATATCAATTCATTATGATCCTCTGATTACTGCTGACGATATCACTGAAATAGTGAGGGATCCATGGAACCACTGGGTGATAGAGATGTATGGCGGCTCCAACTTCAGTCTGGAGGAAACAAGAAACTCCATTCATTTCAGATATGGAATTTTTGCCGACAGGATAACTCCTATGTCCAAAACCCGGCTGCGCCCCTACGGAAACTACAATGAGAGGAATTTCAAAACAGAAAATGGCACAATAACTTCCGTAACCACACGGGGAGGATTTGACAGCTATCATATTATAAGTATTTCAGATCATTGGGGTGCAGGAGCCTTCGGCGACATTTTTATAAGCACCTTCCACAACATGGGATTCATGACGGAGTTTTCCCCGGCAATTGAATACAGCATATTTCCCTACCATGAGGCCACCAGGCGGTCAATTACTATTGCATGGAGATTCGGAATGGGATATTATGATTATCTGGAAGAGACGATCTTTTTCAAAACCGAGGAATTTCTATATGGCCAGGCTCTTGTAGCTTCCGCCGATTTTCGTCAGCCATGGGGCAATATAAGGGGCGGTCTGGTGGCTTTTCACCATCTTCATGATTTCCGGTCCAATCGTCTGGAATTTTCTCTCACCAGTAATTTAAGGATTTTCGAAGGGTTTGCCCTGAATTTTAATGGCAGCTTCAGTTTTATCAATGATCAAACCGCCATACCGAGGGCCGGACTGACCATTGAGGAAATTCTGCTTGAACAGCGAAGGCGTGCGACAAGCTATCTTTTCGCCGGGAGTGTTGGGCTTTCCTATACCTTTGGATCAAGGGTGACCGGGGTATTCAATCCAAGGCTCAACATGTAATTTCTCTGGCTGTCCCGGTTCCCCGGTCATTTTCAGGATGCTGTCCGTAAAGGATATCATGTTAGATTATGAAGATTATGAATGGTAATTTTTGTAAGTATTAAAAAAAGTGTACCTTTGCAAACCTGTTCCGGGTAAAATATTGAACTTGTTTTAAAAAATTATATGTAATGAAGAGGACATACCAACCATCAAGGAGAAAGAGAAAAAATAAACACGGGTTCCGTGAAAGAATGTCATCTGCCAACGGGCGCAGGGTAATTGCTTCAAGAAGAGCAAAGGGAAGGCAACGCCTTTCTGTATCCGATGAATTAAGGCACAAGGTTTGATCATCCGTTAAAGCCTGAAATTATATCCTACAGATCCTCCCCGGGAAGGAGGAAAAAAACTCCGGTATTCAAAATGCCGGAGTTTTTTCATTTTCCTTTTTGGCTGTTCCTGAGAGGATCACGGAGTATAATAGATCGGCCCTTCAATGCCAAGGGGTAATCCAAGCCATATCCAGACAAGCAGCATCGGTATCCTTACGATCATAAATGCTATGGCATAGGGAAGCATCATTGAGATGAGGGTTCCGATTCCAACGTTCTTAATATACTTCTGGGCAAAAACTATAACAATAGGGAAATAGGGGAGAAGAGGTGTAAGAATATTGGAATATGAATCGCCGATACGGTAAGCAGCTTGTGTGAGCTCCGGCGAATATCCCAGGAGCATCAGCATCGGAACAAAGATGGGGGCAAGAATGGCCCATTTGGCTGAAGCACTTCCCATCACAAGGTTTACCAGTGATGCGACAATAATAAAGGCAACCAGCAACGGACCCCCGGTAAAACCAATGGCCGTTAATCCGTCAGAACCCACAACGGCAAGAACGCTTCCCAGGTTGGACCAGTTGAAGTAGGCAACAAACTGGGCAGCCACAAATGCTATGACAATATAAAGGCCCATGGTGGCCATTGCCTTTGCCGTCATATTGGAAACATCCTTGTCGTTTCTAATGGTCCCGGCAACCATTCCATAAACAAGTCCCCCGACAAAGAAAACAATGAACATTATTGGTACTATGGAATTATAGAAAGGTTGCATTGACCGGACACCGGTGTCAGGATCAATATCGCCCCTTAGTATACCGTCTGCCGGTGCCGTGGCAAGGGCAACCAGTCCAAGGATCACAGCTACCGAAAGAAGTGACCATTTAAGTGCTTTACGTTCCTGTGCGGTTATTTCGGTTGTTTCTTCAACTATTTCGCCCTCAGGGGTATATTTTCCAAGTCTGGGCACCACTATCCTTTCTGTTACCCATGTACCTGCCAGGCCAACAAGGGGTACGGAGGCTGCCATCAGGTAATAATTGGACAGCGGGTTAACGGTATAATCCGGATTTATTAGCTGAGCTGCCGGTTCGGTAAAAGCAGCTATCATGGGATCAAGTCCGGTGGGAAGGATATTTGCGCCGAACCCCCCGGATACTCCGGCGAATGCAGCAGCAATACCTGCCAGCGGATGGCGTCCCATGCTCATGAAAATAACCCCTCCAAGCGGGATCAGAACCACATATCCGGCATCTGCGGCAACCGAGCTTATCATTCCGGCAACAACAATCGAAAAGGTAATCAGGAACTTTGGAACCTTTGATACAAATGTCCGCAGGGCAACAGCAATCATGCCGCTGTGTTCCGCAACTCCAATACCCAGCATGACCACCAGCACAAGGCCCAGGGGAGGGAACTGGGCAAAGGTGCTTACCATTTCAGTTAAAATCCTTTGTATTCCTTCTCTTGACAGGAGGTTGACAACACTTATGGTTTCAACCGGGCTGCCTTCGGCATCAACCAGACCGGCTTTCATGCCGGGATGATCGACCGTCACTCCGCCAAAAATCCATGACAAAAGCAATACCAGAACCATCAGGATGGCAAAAAGGGTAACGGGTTGCGGCAGCTTATTCCCGACAACCTCAACCTTATCCAGCAGCTTTTTGAAAAAGCCTGACTTTTCATTATTATTGATTGCAGTCATATATTACTTGTAATTAAATGTTTTTCGATCAGCAATAAAAGCGGCAAAAATACAAAATAAACTGTTTTCCGGTAACTTCCAGAAAAAACCGGTATCACCGGGACTATCCACAACCCGCTTTCAGTTAAAATATGGTAAATGTAAAAAAAAAATTTATCTAACATAATTAACCTGTATCTCTATCATTA
>SLGC01000365.1 GCA_007123885.1 Bacteroidales bacterium
ATAAAAAAATTTCATGTACATTTGATCCGATTCATACGGACCAATAGAGGTTAAATATTTCAGTCAATGCATCTATTCAGGACATTATCGGCAGCAGGCATTTTTCTTTTCTCCTTCCAGTATCCAGTTGATGCACAACCCTCCGGCTTTAACCTTCACGGTTATATTTATGATGAACGGAGCACTCCCCTGCCTCTTGCAAATATCAACATCTCCGGTACTCCTTTGGGAACAACAAGCAATAACCTGGGGCAATATATGATCAGGCTTCCCGCCGACCGGCAAATGGTTGTAACAGTTTCATTGCTGGGTTATGAACCGGCATCATATACTCTTACCGGAAGCAAAGGAGATTCAATACGCCTGGATTTCATACTGGAGGCGACTTATGAGGATATAGAGGAAGTTTTTGTTTATCACGGAAGACACCGTAAGGGGAGCCTCAGCAGAATAGATATCAAACCTTTGGAGCTTTTACCCTCTGTGGGCGGAGAGTTGGAAAGTCTCCTCAGGACCATGCCCGGAGTTTCCGGAAGAAATGAATTCAGTTCACAGTATACGGTCAGAGGAGGTAATTTCGATGAGAATTTAGTATATATCAACGGTATTGAGGTTTACCGGCCGCTTTTCATTCGATCCGGCCAGCAGGAAGGTTTAAGCATAATAAATCCCGATCTGGTAGGAAATGTACATTTTTCGGCCGGAGGTTTCAGTGCCGGATATGGAGATAAAATGTCATCGGTTCTTGACATAACCTACAGGGAACCGGAATTGTTTGCTGCATCCGCTTCAGCAAGCCTTCTTGGTGCCACGGCTCATGCAGAAGGCATTTCACAAAATGGCAGGTTCAATATTATAGGGGGATTGCGTTATAAGACAAATCAGTACCTGCTGGGTACTATGGATGAAAAGGGTGAATTTTCATCTTCATTTTCAGATTTTCAAACACATGCAAATTATCATGTTACCAGGAACCTGAAAATTTCATTCTTGGGTAATTATTCCAGGAATAATTACGGAATTATTCCGTCAACAAGAGAAACAAGTTTCGGCACCCTGGACAATCCGATGCAGTTGATGATATATTTTAACGGCCGTGATGAAAGTGTTTTCGAAACTTTTTCGGGAGCCCTGACAGGTCATTATTCTCCTGTTCGCGGTCTGAATCTGAGACTTTCCATTTCGGGGTACAAAGCTCTGGAAAATGAAACCTTCGATGTCACAGGCCGCTATAATTTAAACCATATCGGAAAGCAACCAGGAACAAATGCAGGAGACAGCATAATGAACATTGGTGTCGGTACATTTATCAATCATGCAAGAAATTTTCTTGATCTGGGTCTGTTTTCCATCACGCATAATGGCGATATTGAATTTGGTAACAACAAGGTTGAATGGGGCCTGCAATACCGTAACCAATCTTTTGACGAGAATATCAGGGAATGGCAGGTAATCGATTCGGCGGGATATAATCTGCCCTATTCAGGTTCCAGAATCATTCCGTGGCATCTGGCCGATGCTGAAAACATTATTGAAATAGATCGTTTTTCTGCTTTTGTCCAGAACACCTCAAGACTTTTCCCCGGTAATATGTATGCCGACCTGAATGGAGGGATTCGTGTATCTTTTTGTAATTTTAGCAACGAGTTCCTTGTTAGTCCACGTTCTTCAATTACCCTGTATCCTGAAAATAAGAACATTGTATTCCATCTATCAGTTGGTTACTATTACCAGATGCCTTTCTACAGGGAAATGAGGGATAAAACCGGTCCGGTCAACTTTTCAAGACGATCTCAGAAATCCATCCATCTGGTGGCAGGGGCCGATTATTTTTTGAATCTTTGGAACAGGCCTTTCAAATTATCGGGCGAATTATATTATAAATGGTTGTACAATCTGATCCCGTATACAATAGACAACCTCAGGATCAGGTATTCGGGAGACAATCCGGCCAGCGGTTATGCTGCCGGCCTGGATATGAAACTTCATGGTAATTTTGTAAAAGGTGTAGATTCCTGGGTAAGTGTATCGCTGCTGCAGACACGTGAGTCAACAGAGTATTTCCAGGAAGCCACAGGAAGACAAGTATCTTCAGGTTTTTATCCCCGTCCGACAGACCAGCTTATTAACTTTGCCCTTTTCTTTCAGGACTACCTGCCAAGTTATCCGACGTTCAGGATACATCTGAAATTAGTTTATTCCAGCCGGCTGCCATTTAGTGCTCCGGACATACCTCCATATCAGAAAATATTCCGGATGCCTTCATACCGCAGGGCCGATCTTGGTTTTTCCAAAGAAATAAGCAGGCGGCTTAAAGAACCGGGAAAGGGGCATATAGCCGGTAATACCAGGAGCCTGTGGATAGGAGCAGAGGTATTCAACCTGCTGGATATTAAAAATACATCATCATATTTATGGTTGAAAACAGTTTCTTCCGATCCTTTAATACCCGGTGAATTCGCGGTGCCCGGATACTTATCGGGAAGAAGGGTGAATATCAGGCTGACGGCCAATTTCTGATTCCGGGTTCGTTAACCTGACCAAAAATGCAGTACAGATACCTTGATCTGACCGGTTGTCCGGGAAATTACCCGGCTGTTGGGAATCATTTGTGTTATCAGCTTATTTTCTAAAACACCTTGAACAGACCGGCTGTCCGGAAAATTATCTGAAAGATCACACTTGGAAACCGTTAGTTTTGCCTGGTTTTTTTAATCATTATTTATACAGCTCTTTTGTAATATGAAAAACTTGTACTAAGATTGTATTGAAAAAAGAGAAGGAGCTATTGTAATTTATTTTTAACCTTTAATAAAAAATGACAACACAGGATTACATTAATAGAGAAGAAAAATACGGCGCCCATAATTATCATCCTATCCCGGTGGTACTTGACCGTGGAGAAGGCGTGTTCTTATGGGATGTGGAAGGAAAACGTTATTATGATTTTCTTTCTGCATATTCTGCAGTGAACCAGGGGCATTGCCATCCCAAAATTGTCAACGCGCTGATAGAACAGGCAGGGAAGCTTTGTCTTACCTCCAGGGCTTTCCATAATTCATGCCTTGGGGAATATGAAGAATATATCACCAATTATTTCGGGTATGAAAAGGTACTCCCGATGAACACAGGAGTTGAAGGAGATGAAACGGCCCTGAAATTGTGCCGTAAATGGGGTTACCTGAAAAAAGGGATACCTGATGGAAAGGCAAAGATCATTGTGTGCCAGAACAATTTCCACGGGCGTACAATAACCATTGTGTCAATTTCTACAGATCCGGATGCAAGAAAGGATTATGGCCCTTATACCCCTGGCTTTGTTACTATTCCATACAATGATATACCTGCACTTGAGAAAGAGTTGCAGGATCCTGATGTGGCCGGATTTCTTGTCGAACCTATCCAGGGAGAGGCCGGAGTTTTTGTTCCTGATGAAGGATATCTTAAAAATGTCTCCCAACTCTGTAAAAAGAACAATGTTCTTTTTATCGCAGACGAGGTTCAGACAGGTATAGCCCGTACCGGGCGGATGCTTGCATGCGATCATGAGAATGTACGCCCCGATATCCTGATCCTTGGCAAAGCTCTTTCAGGAGGTGTGTATCCTGTTTCTGCCGTGCTTGCAGATGACGATATAATGCTTACCATCAAGCCCGGCGAACATGGTTCCACCTACGGGGGCAATCCTGTTGCCGCGAAAGTTGCCATGGCTGCCCTGGAAGTTGTGAAAGATGAAAATCTTGCTGAAAATGCTGAAAAACTAGGAAAAGTTTTCCGTGAAGAACTTTTAAAAGTCGATTCTGAAATGATAGGGCTAGTAAGGGGCAGAGGTCTTCTAAATGCTGTTGTGATAAGGCCCAGGAACGGCAAGACAGCCCTGGATGTCTGCCTGAAAATGAAAGAATATGGCGTTCTGGCCAAACCCACGCACGGACATATTATCCGGTTTGCTCCACCCCTGGTTATAGATGAGCAACAATTACTTGAAGCAGTTTCACTAATCGCCAGATCAATAAAAGACTTTGATTAACAAACCGGTAGATGAACCATTTATTCAAAAAGCGGTTTTTTAACCGCTTTTTTGATTATTTTTTATTGAGCCACCGGTTTCAGCCGTTTTCTATTTTTTATCACTTAAATAACCAGCTTTTCTTCTATGTTATTGGTTGTTTCCGGCAGTTTGATTATTTTTATACTATCTCTGTTCTTTTCCAGATTTTGTTTAATAATCCATTAACCATTTAAAAACCCAACATGGCGAGCTTACCTTATGATGTTAAAGACCGGATAAGAACCGGAATGGGAGAATTTGATTTTTTCAGCCTCCGGAAGCTTGAAGATTCCGGTCATCCGGTTTCACATCTCCCCTTTTCTATTAGAATATTACTTGAAAACGCGATTCGCAGCTTCGATAATTTTGCTATAACAACAGAAAATATCGATACCATACTCGATTGGCAACCCTCTCCCGGTAGCAGTGATATTCCCTATAAACCAGCAAGGGTTTTAATGCAGGATTTCACAGGGGTGCCGGCTGTAGTCGATATTGCCTCTCTCAGGGCCGAAATGTCACGAAAAGGCAGGGATCCGCACAAGATAAGTCCCCTGGTCCCGGTCGACCTCGTTATAGATCATTCTGTTCAGGTAGATTACTTTGGCACCAATTCGTCATATTTTTTAAATGTGGAAAAGGAGTACGAACGTAACAGGGAGAGGTACCAGTTTCTTAAATGGGCAAGGCAGGCATTTGATAATTTTTCGGTCGTTCCCCCCGGTACCGGCATTTGTCACCAGGTCAATCTTGAATATCTTGCACGTTGCGCCATAATCCGCGATGGAGTTGTTTTCCCCGACACCCTTGTCGGAACCGATAGCCACACTCCGATGATAAACGGCATAGGTGTTGTAGGCTGGGGCGTTGGTGGAATAGAAGCTGAAGCTGCCCTGCTCGGACAACCTGTTTATTTTATAATACCCGAAGTGATCGGGCTAAGGCTGTCAGGCAGACTGCCGGCAGGAACAACGGCCACTGATCTGGTTTTAACGGTAACACAGCTGTTACGTTCATATGGTGTTGTGGGTAAATTTGTTGAAGTTTTCGGCGACGGACTCGACAATCTTTCCGTACCTGACCGTGCTACCATATCCAACATGTCGCCAGAGTTCGGATGTACGATAACCTACTTTCCCGTTGACGACCGGACCATTGAATACCTGAGACAAACAAACCGGCCCGATCCGGAAGTAAAACTTGTGGAGGAATATTACCGCGGGAATTTGCTGTGGCGTACAGGAAGGGAGAATATCACTTATTCGGATATAGTTGAACTTGACCTTTCTACCGTTGAACCAACCCTGGCAGGACCAAGAAGGCCCCAGGACAAGATACTTATGCGTGATGTCAAGTCGGCTTTCCAGGAGCATCTGGAATCTGAATTCAGCCGAAACTATATTGATATTGATGAACGTGATATCGGACGCTGGAACAGTGAAGGAGGAAATCCTGAAAACAGGGGCAGGGATTCTTTGCAGTCGGCAGTTGCCGAGGTTAAAACCGGCAATGATCTAAGAACGGTAGAGGTTACCATCCGCAATGAAAAATTCATACTCAGCGATGGATCGGTAGTAATAGCGGCAATAACCTCCTGCACAAACACCTCGAACCCCAGCGTAATGATCGGAGCAGGACTCCTGGCCAGAAAAGCAAGAGAAAGGGGAATACATACAAAACCGTGGGTTAAAACCTCGCTTGCACCGGGGTCTAAGGTGGTTACTGATTATCTTGAACATTCCGGATTGTTGTATGATCTTGAAGCTTTGCGTTTTCATGTTGTAGGATACGGATGCACCAGCTGTATTGGCAATTCCGGTCCCCTTCCCGGACATATTGCAAAGGCAGTGGATGATAATGAACTGATAGTCGCATCGGTTCTCTCAGGTAACAGGAATTTCGAAGCCCGTGTCCACCCGCAGGTAAAACTTAACTACCTTATGTCACCAATGCTTGTTGTTGCCTATGCTATTGCCGGCAGGATCGATATTGACCTTCTTAATGAGCCTCTTACATGGGACCCCAATATGGATCCCGTTTATCTTAAAGATATATGGCCTTCCGGAGATGAAATTGCCGGGGTCATGACCTCTGTACTTTCACGGGATGATTATGAAAAGAATTACGGGAAGATCTTTGATGGTGATGAAATCTGGAACAGCATGAAGATTCCTGAAGGAGATGTTTACAAGTGGGATGAAAAATCCACTTATATAAAGGAAGCACCATTTTTCAGAAACCTCAGCGATAAACCGGAAATTCTGAATGACATTTCAGATGCCCGGGTATTACTGATGCTGGGCGATAGTATAACAACAGATCATATTTCTCCTGCAGGGGCTTTCAGCACGAAAACACCGGCAGGCAAATACCTGCTTGAAAAAGGCGTAGAAAGAAAGGATTTTAATTCCTATGGTTCACGAAGGGGTAATGATGAGGTTATGATAAGGGGTACATTTGCAAATGTCCGTATAAAAAACAGACTGGCTTCTGCAGAAGGAGGATATACTATGTATCTGCCGAAAGGAAAAGAGATGAGCGTCTATGATGCTGCCAGTTTATACAAAAACGACGGCACTCCTCTTATTGTTGTTGCCGGAAGGGAATATGGCAGCGGATCAAGCAGGGACTGGGCTGCAAAAGGGACATTCCTTCTTGGTATAAAAGCCGTGCTGGCCGAAAGCTATGAAAGGATCCACCGCAGCAACCTGGTTGGAATGGGCGTTCTGCCCCTGCAGTTCAGCGAAGGTGAAAGTGCGGCAACTCTCGGACTTACCGGAAGGGAGTATTTTAGCATCCGGGGGATATCGGATGGATTGAAGCCCCTGAAAACCATTGATGTTTCTGCCAGGAATGAAGAAGGAAAAATAATCAATTTCCAGGCGGTGGCGAGACTGGATTCAGAAATCGAGATCAGCTATTATGAAAACGGCGGTATACTCCAGTATGTGCTCAGGCAGTTCCTGAATTCCTGAGAATTCTTCACTGTTTCATAAGCAAAACACGAATAAATGAAAAAGGCAATAAGGACCGGACCGGTTAACACTTTTAATAAACTAAAACATTGACATATGAAACGCAGAAAATTCATCAAAAACAGCCTGATTGGGGGAGGCATCCTCAGCCTGTCTGCAAAACCATTATGGTCTTCAGCAAATTTCCCGGGTGAAAATGCAGTACCCAAAAGAGTTCTGGGAAGATCAGGTGAAATGATATCCATGATAGGCTTTGGCGGTATTATGCTGAATAACGAACCTCAGGAAACATGTAATGACATTATTGCGAGAGCCTGGGAATCGGGAATAAACTACTATGATGTTGCGCCATCATATGGGAATGCCGAAGAACGTATGGGTCCCGCACTTGAACCGTACAGGAAAAACTGTTTTCTCTCATGTAAAAGTGGCAGAAGGGAAAAAGAGGGAGTGGAAAAGGAGATGCAGGAATCATTTGAAAAGCTGCGGACAGACTATTTTGACCTTTATCAGTTGCATGCCCTCACACGAATTGAGGATGTTGAAAGATCCTTTGCCTCCGGAGGTGCCATGGAAGCAATTATAAAAGCCAAAGAAGATGGCAGGATAAGACTTGTCGGATTTTCGGCACACACCGAGGAGGCAGCATTGCTTGCACTGGATTATTATGATTTTGACACAGTTATGTTCCCAATTAATTTTGCCTGCTGGCATAGCGGTAATTTTGGTCCGCGAGTTTACGAAAAAGCCGCTGAAAGGAACCTGGGCATTCTTGTATTAAAGTCATTGGCTGAACGCGGATTAAAAGAGGGAGAAGATAGATTTTATCCGAATGTATGGTACAAACCGGTACTTGAAGAGGACCTTTTTGACCAGGCGCTTGCCTTTTCATTGACCCGGAAGGTCAGCTCGGTGATTCCGCCGGGAAATATCAGCCTGTTTGTTAAGACGCTTGACAGGGTTCACAAATATAAGCCCCTGACACAATATGAAGAGGAATCATTAAAAAACAGGGCACTGCAAATTGATCCTCTTTTCAAAACCTAGTTTTTATATCCTCACCTCACGGATCCGGCATGACGCAATCATGGGGATTCATGTATCGGTCGTCTTTTTCAAGTGAGATACCTGATAAATCGTGTGAATATATAAGAGTAAGACCCGCAATTCGTTAGATCTGATAATCAGGCATGTCACAGGACTCCGGGTTGCGGGGAAATATCCGGGTCAGGTACAAAGAAATCCTCCATCGATTGTAAGCACGGATCCTGTGATCCAGGAGGATCTTTCGGATGCAAGAAAAAATGCTGCCTCCGCTATATCATCAGGTTTACCGAGCCGCTTTAGCGGCAATCTGTTCTCAGTTTCACTGATAATAGATTGTGGATTTTCAAAGGCCCTGACCGATTCGTGGAGTAAAGGGGTATCTACCTGGGCGGGACATAAAAGATTTATCCTGATCTGCGGACCATAATCGAGGGCCACTTGTCTTACAAGTGAAACCAGTGCTCCCTTGGATGCACAATATGCCGGATGTGCCGGAAATGCATGAAATGCTGCCACCGACCCGATTATCACAATTGTACCGGAACCATTTTTCTGCATTACAGGGATAGCATATTTCAGGAGGTAAAATACAGCATTAAGGTTCAGATTCACAGTTTCCTGCCATTCTTCAACCGTAATTTCGGTTATTTTACCGATGCCAAGTTTTCCTGCGCATAATACAAGGCAATCAACTCTTCCGAACCTGTCAATGGCTGATTCTACCAGGCATTTGTTTGTTTCCGGATCACCTGCATCACCACAAACAAAATGGATGGATGAATTACCTTTTTTTCCGGCAATCGCCTCTCCCCTGCCGGAATCGCGACCGGAAATGATAATATTGCTGCCTTCGGAGGAAAATTTCATGGCAACAGCTTCGCCCATTCCGCTTGTTCCACCTGTCACAATTGTTGTTTTGCCTGATAATGCTCCCATATCAAGAACAGTAATAGGAACAGCGGTATATGCCGCTGTTCTTTTCAAGTTTACAACTCCCTTACCCAGATGTTCCGGAAACTGACGAGATCTCCATGATCCTGAAGCCTGAGCGGCAATTTATCCGGATGCTTCGTGTAGGTGGGAAGACCAATATATTTTGTATCACCCCAAATCTCGACATTATTCTGTACAAGCACCCCGTTATGGATGACCGTAACTCTTGCGGGATGGGTCACCCGGCCCTGCTCATTGAACCTTGGCGCCATAAAAATGATATCGTATGTCTGCCATTCACCAGGTTTTCTGCTGGCATTTACAAGCGGAATGGTCTGCTTGTAAATTGATGCTGCCTGGCCATTTGGATAAGTGTGATTTTCATATGAATCAAGGACCTGGACCTCATACCTGCCCATTAAAAATACGCCGCTGTTTCCCCGGCCCTGACCATCGCCATCGATAACTTCGGGGGTCCGCCATTCGATGTGAAGCTGGACATCTCCAAATCCCTGCTTTGTCCGTATATCGCCTGAACGTGGCACCACTGTCATGCAACCATTTTCTAAAGTCCATGGTGCAGGCACTCCATCTCTTCCCTCCCAGTTATCCAGACTGGTACCGTCAAAAAGTATTGTGGCATCTGAGGGGGGGGCAGTTCCTTCGCCGGGTGTGACAACCGGTGGAACCGGTTCGTGCACCTCGGTAACTTCGGGTATTGTTTGTGCTTCCATAATAATAATAGCTGATAATAATAAAATTACTGTTAATAATACTGTTCTATGTTTCATCTCTGTCAATTTAAGTTATTAATTATTATTGATAGATCTATCCAATACTATAAATTTCAGATACTGCATAACCATTATCCCTTATAGGTTTGACGCTTTTTTGTTCCTGGTTACCTTCATGGTTATGTTAAAACAAGGCAGTCAATGATCAAATACAAAGTAATGAAAAATTTCGGTTTCCACGCTATACAACCTGATTTTGCGCATACGGATATGGTAATTGTTTAATATTTCATAAATTGGGCTTGCTTATAAATGAAAATCTGCCTGAAATAAGGTGATATATCCCCAAAACTGGCAAAATATTTTTATTTTTAAAGAGTTAGTTAATAGAACACATAAACGATAAAACCCCATGTAAGATGAAGACATTATTTGTGATCTTGCTTATTTTTCTCAACCTTCCGCTTGTTTCCCAGGATTATGACAAACTCAGGGACAACATGGTTCGCAGGCAAATAAGGAGCAGGGGAATAAGCCACAGGCTTACTCTCGAAGCTATGAGAAATGTTGAAAGACATCTTTTTGTTCCAACAGCCCAGAGAAGAAGGGCATATGATGATGGACCGATCCCGATAGGATACGGGCAAACCATATCCCAGCCCTATATCGTGGCCTACATGACGCAGCTTGTCAATCCCCGACCCGGTGACAGGGTTCTTGAAATAGGCGCCGGATCGGGATACCAGGCAGCAGTTCTTGGTGAGATCGTCGAACAGGTATATACAATCGAGATCATTCCTGAACTTGGTGCCCGGGCAGGAAAATTATTAAGCGATCTTGGTTACGGTAATATCGAGGTGGTGATTGGCGATGGTTATTACGGACTTGAAGATCAAGGCCCATTTGATGCTATTGTTGTGACAGCCGCTGCAGAATATATTCCCCCTCCCCTTGTCGAGCAACTCAAAGACGGCGGCAAAATGGTTATTCCGGTTGGTTCACCTTTTATGGTCCAGACCCTGATGCTTGTAGAGAAAAAAGGTGACCGGATTACAACAAAAAACCTGATGCCTGTACGGTTTGTCCCATTTACAAGAGATTAATCAATAACAACTCCTTCCCTTCCGGGGAATTTCACTTATGACAAAAAGGATATACTTTAGTGTTGGACTGCTTTCAGCATCAATTATCGCTTTTCAGCTTACCCTGATGCAACTTCTTTCCATTATACAGTGGAGCCATTTTGCCTATATGGTTATTTCTGTTGCATTACTTGGTTTTGGAGCCAGCGGTACTTTACTGGCAATTACAAGGAGGTGGTTTGTCAGGCATATTAAATTCTGCCTTCCTGTACTTATGATCTTGTCAGGAGTGTCCATGAGCCTGATAATGCTAATATCCACGACTGTATTCGGCAGTTTTGATTCCTACCTGCTTTTTGTTGACCGGAGCCAGATAACCGGACTTCTAATTGCATACTTTGCTTTTTTTATACCGTTTTTCCTCGGTGCTCTTGCCCTTGGACTCGTTTATATCCATTATACTGAAAATATCGGCCGTCTTTACTTTGCCGATCTTCTTGGTTCAGGTATCGGCGGACTGCTTGTCCTGATATTTTTCTGGGTTCTGTATCCCGCCCAGCTCCCTTCTGCCATAGCGCTGTTTCCTGTTATTTCCGGCATGTTGATAATCCCTGTTAAATACAGGATAAGATCTGTACCATTTTTGATCCTGGCCCTGATAACACCCCTGATCCTTGTTTTTTCCCCTCCTTCATTGCCTGTATCCCAGTACAAGAGTCTTTCCATGGCCATGAATCTTCCGGATGCAGAAATAGTCATTAAAAGAAGCAGTCCTTACGGACAACTGGATGTAGTCAGATCCCCCGCATTAAGATACGCTCCGGGCCTTAGTCTTAATTACAGGGGCACAGTGCCTGTAAGGGATATAATTTTCAGCAACGGGAACTGGTTTGGGCCGGTTGTCGAATGGCACAGGTCAGATACCACCCATTTTATTGATTATACAACCAATGCTCTCCCCTATCATATAAGACAACCCTCAAATGTCCTTCTGCTTGATTCCGGAACAGGGCTTTTTGCTGCACATGCACTTACCAGGGGGGTGGACAATATAACCACAGTAGAGCAAAATCGTATTGCTACCGGACTTTTAACTAATGACCTGGCAGCAAAGATCGATTCAATGTTTCATTTACCCGCAATCAACAATGCAAGGATACATTCCCGGAGCTACCTTCTGGCAGATGATAGCCGGTATGACCTTATAGTCCTTCCAACTTCCGAATCCTTTGGCGGGACATCAGGAATAAATGCCCTTGAGGAGCAATATATAATGACCCTGGAGGCACTGGATGAAATGTGGAACAGGCTTTCAGACGATGGTATGATTGCCGTTACCGCCTGGATGGACTATCCGCCCAGAAACACCCTGAAGCTTCTTTCAACCCTTGCTGAAACACATGAAAAAAACAGCACTTCACCCGTTGAAAAACACCTGGCAGCAATCAGGGGATGGGGTACGATAAGCTTTGTCCTTAAAAAATCGCCGCTAACTCCAGCACATACCGAAAATATCAGAAACTTCAGCAACAGCATGTTTTTTGATCCCGTTCTTCTTCCTGATCTTTCAGATGATGAAAGATCAGTATACAATCAGTTGGAGGATGATGCCTTTTTTGGATATATAGACAGGATAATGTCCGGTGACAGGGAATCTTTTTACAGGGAATATGATTTCAATATCAGACCGGCAACCGATAATATCCCCTATTTTTCCCAGTTTCTGAAATTAAGCCGGTATAACAGGATGCAGGAAATATTCGGGCAGTCTACCGTGCCATTTCTGGAAATCGGTTATCTTGTTGTACTGTTGACCTTTTTTCAGATCACAGCGGCTGCTGTCATTCTGATCCTGGTGCCCTTACTGGTTATCGGATGGACCGGAGGAGGAAAATTGTATACCGTACTCCATTTCAGCGGCATTGGGCTTGGATTCATGTTCATTGAAATAACACTCATCCAGCAGTTTATTCTTTATTTCGGCAATCCGATATATGCTGCAGCCGCAGTATTAAGCGGCATGCTTATATGCTCAGGGGCCGGCAGCCTTGTTTCATCCAAATTAAATACAGGAAGGAGGGATATAATCAGGGTACTCTCCATGGTCATCTTCTTTATTATTATTTACATTATTTTGCTGACCCCCCTGTTGAGGATGACTATGAACCTTTCCCTGCTTCCCAAGATCTTTCTTTCTATAGTTTTTATTTCACCTGCGGCTTTTTTCATGGGAATGCCGTTTCCACTGGGATTGAGAAAACTATCCGGTATAAATCCCACACTTTTGCCATGGGCATGGGGAATCAACGGATGCCTTTCGGTTATAAGCACAGCCCTGGCAACAATAATTGCCGTTGAAGCAGGTTACTTATGGGTGATGCTTATAGCTGCACTATCATATGGACTGACTTTAATTGCCAATGTAATAAAAACCTGACCCGGTTTTATGATACCTTGTCAGGTATGGTGTCAGCTGAAAAAATTTGATGTATAAAAATAATTCCTTAACTATTTAATACGATTAATCTATCTATGAATCCTTTACCCGGCAACTTGCAAGGAATGGTAAGAAAATATGCAACAGCTTTTATATTAATCCTTTCCCTTCCGGTTATTTTCTCATGCAACGGTTCATCAAAAAGGATGGCCGTACAGTTTGACGCTGACAGGGGGCATTATGAGGTTTTTGTTGTACAGCAAGTATGGCATACTGGCATTATCTTTAATACTGAGGATGTTGATCCTGAAATATGGCCGGAAATAGAGAATTATGCAGGCAGGAATTTCGTAGATGTCGGATGGGGAGATGAAAGATTTTACCAGGCAACCGGAAATCCTGTAGGATTGGCCGCACGTTCAGTACTTTTCCCCACACAGAGTGTGTTGCTTGTATATGCCTTTAACACCCCGTTACGACGTGCATATGGACCGGAAAGCAGGATACTGAGAATTCCACTTGACTCTGATCAGTTCGAAGAGCTCACCAGGTTTGTTTCGGATAGATATATGCGAGACCCTGATGGGAATGTACAGCCCAGCACCATCCATGGGAAAAGCGACCTCTTCTTTCTTGCCCGGGGAAAATATCATCTGTTCAATACATGTAATACCTGGGTAGCCCGGGGATTCAGGCAGGCAGGTTTCAATATACGCGCTTCGTGTGTACTTAATGCAAACCAGGTTTTCAAGCAACTATCAAAAATTCCCGGATCTGAATTTATCTGGCAATGAGTTAAAACTATCTCACCGGCCTAAGTGGATTCGTTTCCCTTATAAAGATAAAGGCGTCATAGCGATGCGGCAGCAGGGTGGGAACATAATTACCTGCTTCGTGCCTCGGGTTGTATACTACACCTATAGCCCTGTGGCCTATAAACTGGTTAAGAAGGGGATGTTCGCGGTCATCCTCATCGAAAACAAGATAAAACTGCTCATATTCCAGTTGTCCGAAAATATTCTCGTAACTGCCTTCAATTCCTTCGGGAACAACCATTCTTTCCATGCGTGACCCCCATTGGGTTCCGGCATTGACCCTTCCTGCCCAGGTCCCGAAGCCTGTTATAAAAACCTGGTCATCTCCCAGGTCACGGCGACTCATACGACCTATATTGACCATGTCCTGGTATCTCATTGGAGTCGCATCAGCATCCCCAACATGCGTATTATGAGCCCAGACTATTCCTTTTGATCCTTTCCCATATTCATCCAGGAGCCTTTGCACGGTCTTCCACATATGGGTGGCCCTGCTATTCCAGGATCCTGTATTGTCGGTAATGGCCAGGCTAAAAAAATCCTCTGCATTTTTTACTACAATGGCATTTTGTTTTGCCCTGAAATAATTGCTTGCATCCTTTGCCCTTAATTTGGCAGAGAGATCTTTCAACAGATTCACAACCTCCTGCAACCCGCCTGCACATGAGGGATGTCCTCTTCCCCTTACGGCTCTTGCATATACCCATTCATCCCTGTCATAACTGGCAAAGCACAGTAATTTCTGGCTGATCTCAGGATGGTATTCAGGAAGGTACTCTCTCGTATATTCAAGAAGGTCATCCATCGCCTCCCATTGTCCGTATACATCCATACCATAAAACCCGATTTTTTCATCATCCGGCCGGCTATCGTTGAATTCCCGAAGCCATTCAGCAAGTTCTTCAATATCGCTGTTGGCCCACATCCACTGAGGCCATCTGTTAAACTGGCGAAGGACCCGCCTGGCAGATGTAGGGGCACCGGGCTTATCCTTGACATACTGGTTCAGCCTGTAAATTGAGGCCCAGTCACCTTCAACGGCAATAAAAGAAAATCCCTTTCCGGCTATAAGTCTTTTTGTAATTTCAGATCTCCACTGATAAAATTCAGTAGTCCCATGTGATGCCTCACCCAGAAGTACAAGCTGTCGCGAACCGGCAAGGCCGATAAGTTCATCCAGATCATTTTTCTCATTTAACTGAACCGCCTTACCGGCAAAATATTCAACCAGTGATCCATTTTCTGAGGCTACAGATCCTGAACAGGAGAATAGAAATAAAATTATGGAAAAGAGATAGACAGAATATCCTGATTTAATCATTTTGATATAAATTTTTTATAAGTAAATTATTGGTTTAATGCACCTTACCATAACCTGTTTTGACCTTTGGCCGATCTTATGTGCAATAATTTAATCATTGTTCAATATTTCTCAGGTAAGATATTGACCTTTGATCGATCTCCCGTGCTATATTCTAATCAATGTTGAAATTTTTTTAGATGTACCCCTGAATGGCGCAACTGATGTAAATATAAATATAACCGGCTTAAACAGTAAATATTGCCGCTACATTCCATCTTTTTGGAAACAACCATCTCCTTGCCATTTTACCGGGACAGGCTTATTATCACCATTAAGCCGTTTGATTTGCATCCCCTTTATCATTAAATAGTATTAGGTTTGCAACTTGTATTCCGTGTGCCATTTTGATCAGATACTCATGTCCCGCCGTCTTATTGAATTGAATGCCCGCCTAAAACAACCTGCTTTTATTTGCTTTTCAAAAATAATGCATATATTTGCACCCTTAATGTATAATTATGCATATAATTTTAGTCTCATGAACAGATCAAAACGACTTCTGGAAATTAGAAACCTTATAAAGACCAAAAAAATAAGCAACCAGGAAGAGCTTTTACAATTGCTCAACCAAAAAGGATTTAATTACACACAGGCAACACTTTCCCGGGATCTGAAGATGCTTAAAGCAGGAAAATTAGCAGATGAAGAAAAGGGCCATATATATGTCCTGCCAAACGACCTGCCTGGAAATTCATTAAATGAAAGGGATATGTCTGTTGCTGTCAGCAGGGGCATTCTTTCTTCAGAATATTCCGGGAACATGGCAGTTATCAAGACGTTGCCTGGTTTTGCAAGTGGTATCGCCTTGAGGATAGACAATTTGAAGGCATTTGAGATTATTGGCACCATTGCCGGCGATGATACAATACTTGTTATTGCACGCGATGGCATCAGCAGGCAGGACCTTCAAAATGTCCTCAATCCGGTCATAGCAGGCACATATTAGAAGTGAATGAAATAAAAAGAGCAGATATTTATTAAAAATCAAATTTTCAAATCATGGCAAGTAATAAAAAGAAAATAGTGCTGGCGTACAGCGGGGGACTGGATACTTCAGTTATACTCAAATGGCTGATAGATGAGGGTTATGAAGTAATAGCCTATATTGCCGATGTAGGACAGGATGATGATTTTGAAGAGGCAAGGGAAAAGGCTATGGGTATTGGTGCTTCAAAAGTGTATATTGAAGATCTGAAAGAGGAGTTTGTTACCGGTTATATTTTCCCGGCAATAAAAGCTAATGCGGTGTATGAAAACCGGTATCTCCTGGGAACTGCCCTTGCAAGGCCACTTATTGCGAAAAGGCAGATCGAGGTTGCAGCTGCCGAGGATGCCGGCTATGTTTCCCACGGGGCAACCGGCAAAGGGAATGATCAGGTGCGCTTTGAACTGACGTATTATGCCCTGAACCCCCGGATCAAGGTATTTGCACCATGGAAGAACAAGGAATTTCTTGACACATTCAAGGGAAGAACAGACCTGCTGAATTATGCTGAAGCGAAAGGGATACCCGTAAAAGCCACATTAAAGAAACCCTATAGCGAAGATGATAATCTTATGCATATAAGTCATGAGGCGGGAATTCTTGAAGATCCCAAATTCCGGGCCGGAAGGGACATCATTTCCAGGATCCGTATGCCGCAGGATGCACCCGATAGTGAAACCCGTATTGCTATCGAATTCAAGGATGGTATTCCTGTAAAGATTATCAATACTGATGACAATACCGAAAAGACCAATTCCCTTGAGCTGTTCCAGTACCTTAATCAGCTCGGAGCTGAAAATGGTATAGGGTTGCTCGACATGGTTGAAAACAGGTATGTCGGTATTAAGTCAAGAGGTGTATATGAAACCCCCGGAGCAGAGATACTGCTCAAGGCCCATATGGATATTGAAGGGATCGCGATGGACAGAGAGGTAATGCGGTTAAGGAATATGTTGTCGCCGGTATTTTCGGAATTAGTTTATAACGGCTTCTGGTTCAGTCCCGAGATGGATTTTCTTATGGCTGCAATAAATAAAAGCCAGGAACTGATAGATGGCACGGTTTATCTTACTCTCTACAAAGGTAATGTAATGATCGACGGCAGGGAGTCACACAGCTCGCTTTACGACCAGGATCTTTCGAGCATGGATATAGAGGGAGGTTTTAATCAGCAGGACAGCGAAGGGTTTATAAAGATAAATGCAATAAGGCTAATGGCCCATCATGCAATTACCGTATCCAGGAAATAACCCTGTATCATCAATTGTTCGACGGATCCGGAATAACTATGATATGAGAGGGATGATGAGGAATTTTCCTGTATCCCTACAAAATGAATAAAGCTAACCAAATATCAGATTATTATGAAGCTATGGGACAAGGGAACAGGTGCGGATAGAATGATCGGCGAATTCACCGCGGGTAAAGACCGTGAGACCGATCTGCACCTTGCAGTCTGGGACGTGGTGGGGAGTATTGCACATATCAGAATGCTTAACAGGATCAATATGATATCTGATGATGAATTATCTGCCCTTGAAACAGAGCTTAAGCATATCTACAGAAAGATAAAAGATGGCAATTTCACTATCGCGGAAGGAGTTGAAGATGTGCATAGCCAGATTGAATTCATGCTGACCGGTAAACTTGGTGAAGCAGGCAAAAAGGTGCATACCGCCCGTTCAAGGAACGACCAGGTGCTTGTTGATATAAAACTATTTGCAAGAGATAAGTTAAAACAAGTGGTTCTGGCCGTTACATCGCTGTTTGATACACTTATTTCCCTGAGCGACAAGCACAGGGAAATCCTGATGCCCGGTTATACCCATATGCAGATAGCAATGCCCTCTTCATTCGGACTGTGGTTTGGTGCATATGCGGAAAGCCTGGCGGAAGATATGTTTCTGCTGAAGGCTGCATATAAGATGGCCAATCAGAACCCACTTGGATCTGCAGCCGGCTTTGGATCCGGATTTCCGGTCGACCGCAGCCTTACAACCGAATTGCTGGGATTTGAAAATATGCATATCAATGTGATAAATGCACAGATGAACCGGGGGAAAATGGAAAAAGTCATTGCTTTTGCACTTGGTAGCGTAGGTGCAACATTATCCAGGCTGGCAATGGATATCTGTATGTATTCCGGCCAGAATTTCAGGTTCTTCATCCTGCCGGATGAATATACCACAGGATCAAGCATCATGCCCCACAAGAAAAATCCCGATGTTTTTGAGCTCATTCGTGCCCGGGGAAATAAACTCCAGGCACTTGCATTTGAAATATCAATGGTAACAACAAATCTTCCCTCGGGATATCACCGCGACTTTCAACAGATCAAGGAAAGTTTCGTTCCATCTTTTGACATGCTGCTGGAAATGCTGAAAATTTCTAAAACAGTGATTGAAAAAATCAAAATATCAAATGATATAGTGGAAAATGAGCTTTACCAGGATCTGTTCAGTGTAGAAGAGGTAAACAAGCTGGTTCTGGATGGTGTTGCATTCCGTGATGCCTACAGGCAGGTTGCTGAAAAGATAGCTGACGGAACATATGTGGCAAAAAGGGAAATTGATCATGTACATGAAGGCAGTATCGGGAATTTGCGCAATGATAAAATAATTAAGAAAATGAATGAGGAACTTGAAGGTTTTGAATTTGAAAAGGCAGAAAAAGCCATTATGAAATTACTGGAATGAAGTCCCCGCCGGACTTTGGCGGAATTTATGAAATAACTTTTTCAGATATGGCATCCGCCGGTTGAAGATACAAAATTTCCGAGGATGTGCGTTTAGAAATTGGGTGACTTTTAATATATATTGAATGAAGATCGTAGTTAAAGTTGAAATAGAAACTTTATTTGATGAATCGGGGTCCGTCTGTTCGGACAAAATGGAACATCTTGCAATGATTTGTGCCAACCTGCAAAACTCAGGTGCAAGGGTGCTCATTGTATCCTCCGGCGCAATTGCACTTGGGGCTGCAAGACTTGGACTTAATTCTGTACCGGAAGGCATAACGGCCAAACAGGCAGCAGCAGCCGTTGGCCAGGCCGAATTAATAATAACATACCAGGAACATTTTGACAATTTTGATCAGACTGTGGCCCAGGTGTTGTTGACAAAGGATGTTACCGATAATCCGGTACGGAACATAAATGCAAAGAACACACTTATCAATTTGATGGACAAGGGCATAATTCCGCTTATAAATGAAAATGATTCGGTTTCAACCAGCGATATCATAATGAACGACAATTATCCATTAGTGCTGATAGTCACATCACTTACTGATGCTGATATGGTAGTGGTCAATACCTTCAATACTGACAGGTTCATACTGCTTTTTAAAGACAGTTCTTATTCAAGGGAGGCAACAGCAGAAGAACTTCTCGATATCACAGGAAATCTGAAAAATGGTTCATTTCATTTGAAGCAAGATATAAAAGGTTTTCCCGATTATACCGGGTTTAATTGATTTACAGGAAAATGGCAGAAATAACTGAAATCCCGAATACTATTGATATAATTGAAAATAGCAGAATGGAAAGCTGGAAACAATTGAAAAATTGCAGTAGAATCGTTGTAAAAGTCGGCACTTCTACTCTGAGCTATCCTAATGGCAGGTTAAACTATCAGAGACTCGTAAAACTTGCTGAAGCAATGGCCGGTATACAGAAATCCGGAAGAAAAACAATACTGGTATCCTCAGGTGCCATAGCCGTGGGAGCAGGTCGGTTGGGACTGGGTTCAAGACCTTCATCGCTGGCAGACAAACAGGCCCTTGCAGCTATAGGACAAGTCGAACTGATAAGATTATATCAGAAATTTTTCGGATCCAGGAACCAGCAGGTCGCCCAGGTTCTGCTTACCAAAGATATAGTGACCAACCAGGAAAGAAGGATCAATGCCACCAATACCCTGAATGAACTGCTTTCTATGGATATTATACCCATAATAAACGAAAATGATACAGTTGCAACTGATGAAATAGAATTCGGTGACAATGATACTCTTTCGGCATATGTTGCAACCCTGGTAAATGCTGATCTGCTTGTTCTGTTATCGGATATTGACGGACTTTTCTCGGCTGATCCGAGAAAAAACCCGGATGCAAGAATTATTCCCGAAGTAACGGAAATAACGGCCGAACTTGAAAAATCAGCAACCGATACAGGTTCAGGATTTGGAACAGGCGGTATGTCGACAAAAATTGCAGCATCAGTTATATGCAGGGATGCCAGGATAAGAGTTGTAATAACAAACGGTTCCAACCCGGAAATACTTTGGAATATCCTTCACGGCCAGGAATCAGGGACCCTGTTTTCATGGAAAAAATAAACATAACATTAAATTTACTGATATGGAAGAACTTAAAAATAAAGGATTGCAGGCGCGTAGATCATCATGGTTCCTGGGCCGCATGTCATCGGATGAGAAAAAGGCAGTCATTGAAAGGATAGCAGAACTGCTTGTCAAAAAAGCTGATTCGATCATATCGGCAAACATGAAGGATCTTGAGGAAGCTGAAAAAAACGATATAAGGGGTTCCCTGCTTGACAGACTTACTCTTAATACGCAGAGAGTTCTTGACATGGCAGAAGGTCTGACTCAGGTAGCCTTGCTGGATGATCCTGTCGGCGAGGTAATTTCAATGAAAAAAAGGCCAAATGGACTTCAGGTCGGACAAATAAGGGTGCCTATCGGAGTAATCGGGATAATCTATGAAGCCCGGCCCAATGTTACAGTCGATGCTGCGGGTCTTTGCCTGAAAACAGGAAATGCGGTTATATTGCGCGGAGGAAAAGAAGCAATTAATTCCAATATTGCCATTGTAAAAGTTATCCAGGAAGCACTTATAAGTCTTGGCGTACCCCCTGAAGCGGTTCAACTCGTCGAAAACACCAGCAGGGAAAGTGCAGTTGCAATGATGAAACTGAATGAGTATCTTGATATTCTTATACCCAGGGGCGGCCAGGGATTGATAAAAACAGTGGTTGAGAACAGCAGCGTTCCGGTAATTGAAACCGGAACAGGAAATTGCCATGCATTTGTTGATGCATCAGCAAATATTGATATGGCAACAAAAATAGTTATAAATGCAAAAACCCAGAGGCCGGGTGTTTGCAATGCGATTGAATCCCTGCTGGTCCATTCTTCCGTAGCAGATATTTTTCTTCCTGTAATATGTGAAAGGCTGAAAGGGTTGAATGTTGAGATCAGAGGAGACAGAAACGTTACTGAAATAATTGGTTATGCCGTTCCTGCAACGGAAGAGGACTGGTATACCGAATATCTTGACCTCATACTGGCAATCAGGGTAGTTCCTTCACTGAACGATGCGATTAACCATATCAACAAATATGGATCAAAACATTCAGAAACCATAATTACAGAAAGTTACGCAAGTTCACAGCGGTTTTTGTCCGAGGTTGATGCGGCAGCTGTTTATGTGAATGCCTCAACCCGTTTTACTGACGGCTACGAATTTGGTTTTGGTGCAGAGATAGGAATTTCAACCCAGAAGCTTCATGCACGGGGACCTATGGGGCTCAGGGAATTAACTACCACAAAGTATATAATCTACGGGAATGGCCAGATAAGATAAGCAAAACGGGCTGCCCTGCAGCATTACTGGGACCGGATAATCTGTTTTTCATTGTCTCTTTATATAATCGCTGAAAAATTTTTCAAATTTTTTCATCTTGGGATCAATAACCATCCTGCAATAGCCTTGATCAGGATTGTTCCGGTAATATTCCTGGTGATAATCTTCGGCCGGATAAAAACCGGTAAACGGGGATATTTCTGTTACTATGGGATCAGGCCATACTTTTTGCTCCTGAATTCCGGATTTTACCTCTTCAGCCACTTTCTTCTGTTCCTCAGTATGGTAAAATATAGCAGACCGGTATTGTGTACCCACATCAGCCCCCTGCCGGTTTAGAGTAGTAGGATCATGCGTCAGGAAGAAAATTCCAAGAAGCTCCGGCAATTCAATAATATCCGGATCAAAAGTCACCTGCACCACCTCGGCATGACCGGTTCTTCCCGAGGTAACCTCTTTGTATGTGGGATTTGCAATATTACCGCCGGAGTAGCCGGAAGTTACATCAATAACACCCTCTATCTTTTCAAATATAGCTTCCACACACCAGAAACAACCGGCGCCGAGAGTTATCTTTTCATATTTGCTATTGGAATTATTCATATCATTAATATCATTTAATTCTGAATTCTGTTTTCCGGAGAAAGAAACACATGGTCCGGGAAGACCAATAAGAAAGCCCGGGCTTCTTTTCAAACTTCAACATTTTTCGACATACAATTGTTCATTCCCTCAGAATGCAAAGGAAGGAGAGCGGTCAGGAATCATCAGGAAAGATTGCCTGTATCTTCGGGAGGAATGAATTCTGCTCCCGGGAGCATTGTGCCGGTTGAAGACCGTCCCGATATATTGCGAAAATCATGCACCTGAAAAGCAAGGTAAAAAGCAGCTCTTCTGCAATCAGCAAGGCGGTATTAACAGGTGGTGTAAACTAACCGTTGTTTTTAATCAACAAATTTCCGCTGCAATTGTATCCATATATATACAAGATGATTTTATTTAACCTTAATCGTTTTTTTTGATATGGCTGAGAATATCGATGCCGGCGGAAAAGATATTACCTTATACCTGGAGGAAGTCGGCAGGGGAAACAAAAATGCACTTGACAAACTTTTGCCCGTTGTCTACAAGGAACTTTGCAAGAATGCACACAACCTGAGATTCAGGTTTTACAATCTCGATACACTAAATACTACTGCCATTGTACACGAAACTTATATAAAACTGCTCCGTACAGGTTCAGGAAATTTCAAAAACAGGGCCCATTTCTATTTCGTAGCCTCAAAGGCAATGCGTCAGATACTGATCAATGCCTCTCTAAGGAAAAAGACAATCAGGAAAGGCGGGGATGCCAAGCTACTGTCGGTTGACGATATTCATAACAACATCCAGCTTAGCGATCAGACTTCAGATGAGCTGCTTGTTGTTAATGATGCCCTGGAAATACTTGAAGATACAAACGAGAGGCATGCAAGAGTCGTTGAATGCAGGTTTTTTGGGGGGATGTCGGTAGAAGAGACTGCTGCTGCCCTTGATATAAGTCCCTCTACAGTGAAACGCTCATGGAGTATTGCCAGAACATGGCTGTATACTTTTATGAACTCGCCATGACATCGTGTCTCAAAAAGAATGATGATTACAGATATGGTCAAAATGGCGGTCTGTAAACTACCATCTTAAATGTGCTTTTGACATGACTCGTGATTACCAGGAAAAAGTTTTCCGGTTATTTGGAGTGTGCAGTGAATTCCCTCCCGGAAATTGGGAAGAAGTTTTAAGCTGCAGTGGGGAAACGGATAAAAAGATCCTGGCAGATGTAAAAACACTTCTGTCCAACCGCGAAAAAGCGGGAATTTTTTTTGATTCGCTGGGCAGCCGGATCGAAAAAGAAATGTCTGTGCCTGAATATCAGCATATTTACAGTGAGGGCGACAGGATCGGCAACTTCATCTTAAAGGGGATCATCCGCCGTGGCGGCATGGCAATTGTTTACCTTGCAGAAAAGATAGTAAACAATCCCGGCAGATCAACGGACACCAAAAACCAGGTAGCCGCCATTAAGGTAATGTCCTGCCATGCAGGCAATCCCTGGACCTCTTTCCGAAAGGAGCAAAAGCTGCTTTCGGAAATCAAACATCCTAATGTTGCCGCTTTGTACGATTACGGTATAACACGTGAAGGGCTTCTTTATATTATCATGGAGTATGTTGATGGATTGGCGGTTGACAGCTACTGTGAAAAATATGGTCCGGATATTCTTCACCGGCTGAAGCTGATCATTCAAGTGTGTGATGCAATACAATATTCGCATGATAAGCAGATCATCCATCAGGATATTAAACCCGCCAACATCCTGGTCGATAAAATGATGCAGGTCAAAGTCATCGATTTCGGCATATCAGCCGTTCCTGATGAATCCGTAAACCCTCCCCGGACCGGATCGGGCTTTCAGGGGACCATCAGTTATGCCTCGCCTGAACAGCTTAAGGGATCAACTCCCTCATATTCATCCGACATTTTCCAGATAGGCATGGTTATGCATAAACTAATTACCGGCACACTGCCGCGGACGGATTTTGAAGGCCGGTCCTGCAACGTTTTAATGAAGCACTCCAGGGAAAAGCTATCTCACTGTTTCAGGAAAGAACTCGGGGATATCCTGAAAAGGTCGCTTTCAGCGGAGCCCGGAAAGCGGCATCAGACAGTGAGCGCACTTAAATATGATATACAGAAAATGATCGACCGTCACAAGCCGCCATCCACCTGATGATGGTAATCCGGTTTTGGTTTAACTAATGTAAGTCCGCATCCTTTGGGCACGATAGTGTGATTGCGTATAATCCCCCTTAAAATCCAACCTCGTTATCACCATCAATGGATTCATATGTTATGTCCGACAGTTCAACAGTGCCACCGGCATGGGTCCGTACTCCATCGCCGGTACCATGTGAGATCACGCCGTCGGAAAGCTTAAGGAATCCGCCCCATACCTGTACCGCCTGCCTCCTGTTCCTGTCGGAAGAGACAGCCCCAAAACCATTGCCGCCGGTATGGCGGATTACAAAATTGGATATTTCATTACCGGTATCCGAAGATCTCACGTTTATGCCCCTCCAGTGTCCCGGCGAATTCAGTCCGCCCACAAACTCTATCGTTTCATCAGGCGTACCGACAGCACGGATGGAACCCGTTTCCAGTATATCCAGTCCCCCGTCATTGTTTCCGGCAAACCTAGCTCCTGCCTCTATCTCCAGATCTCCTTCAACTGCTACAATGTTGGGAAGTTCATAGGGAACATCGAGTTTGTCCCACCTGATATCGCCCGATGCGGTTGTATTCGCCTCCGATCTGATCACATCATCATCATTTCCCGAATATGATCCTGCGCCATCCAGAACATGGAAGTACCTGGCGTCCACCATGGCAAGTTTTTCATTCCCCGAAAAAGTGTTATTGGAAAAACTGATATCCAGATCATTGTCATGCCTTATCCAGAAGGCAAATTCCCGGCTTTCATGAATTTCAATATTATCTATTGAGATAATTACACGATCGTCAAGCATGAGGGATGTAACCCTGTTCCTCTCGGTCGAAGTAGCCCCTATGCCCTGCTGTCCTCCATGCCTCATAACCATATGGGACAATACATTGAGGGGATTGCTGGTCCTTATCCTCATTCCGCGCCATGCACCCCTTACCGGGGTCCGGCCGCTGAACTCAACAGGATCGTTTTCCTCGCCAAGAACCCTTATGGCCGCATTTTCATTGATATAGATGTACCCGTCGTCATTGGCCTCAAAGCTTGCTCCCGCCTCTATTGTAAGCGTACCTTCGGTAAAGGTGACCTGGGGAAGGGCATATGGGACATTTACTCTCTTCCATGTCCGGTCTCCGGTGATTGTAACATCATTCCCGGAAGTTATCCTGTCGTTATCATTGCCGTCAAAGGAACTGCTTTCATCGAGCACGTGAAAAAACCTGGCATCAACCCAGCCGGCATTTTCATTTCCGGTTATTGTATTCGATGTGAACTCTATGTTCATGTTCCCGCCTCCCCTTATCCAGAAAGGGTAACTCTGGCTTTCGGATATTGTGGTACGGGTTACCGTCACCCTGGCATTCTCGTCAAGCATAAGGCTCGTGTGCCTGTTCCTTTCGGTTGAGGTTGCCCCCAGCCCTTCCTGGCCTCCGTGCCGTATCTCAACAAACTCAAGTCTGTTAGAGGGATTGTTGCTTATAATCCTGATGCCGTTCCAGTGTCCCCTTACGTCAAACCTGCCCCTGAAGACAATTGGGTCAGTCTCTTCACCTACGGCGTTGAAAGAGCCTTCTGACCTGACATAGATGCCTTTCCCGTTCCTGACATGGAACTGTGCCCCGGCCTGTATTTCCAGGTCACTGTCGACCGTAACCCCGGGGAGTTCGAAAGGCACGTTAAGCCTGGGCCACACTGTTGACGATGAAAGGGTCCTGTCGGTCGAAGAAGCAATATAATCCTCGTTATTACCCGTATAGTCACTTTCCCCGTCAAGCAGATAAAACATCTGCACATCAGCATAAGCCGGTCTGGCATTACGGGTGTAGGTGTTTTCCGAAAGCTCGATTGTAACGTTTGATATTCCGTGGATATAAAGGCCGTGCTCGCTGCCGTCTGCCAAAAGAAGATTGTGCCCTTTAAGTCTGACGCCATCC